>NZ_WUEI01000036.1 GCF_012911025.1 Azoarcus sp. TTM-91
GGGCGGGAGAAGGCCCATTGCTGGCAGCGGCTGCGTATCGTCGGCAGCAGCCGGCGCGGCGCCGAGGACACCAACAGGAAGACACAGCCGGCCGGCGGCTCCTCCAGCAGCTTGAGCAACGCATTGGCGGTGAAGATGTTCATCGCCTCCGCCGGATCCAGGATCACCACCCGCCGGGCGCTGTGGTGGCCGGTGACCATCAGCGCGGCCTGCAGGTCGCGTATCTGCTCGATGACGATCTGCGCCGACTTGGCCTTTTCCTTGCCGCCCTCCTTGGCGCCCTCGCCCTCCCCGCCTTCGCCGGCCGGCGTCTCGGCATCGGCGGCGGGAATCACGCGGAAGAAGTCGGGATGGTTGCCGGAGAGCCGCCACTGGCAGGCCGCACAATGACCGCAGGCGTGGCCGTCAGCGGCCGGCGCCTCGCACAACAGGCGGGCGGCCAGCGTCTCCGCCAGCTCGCGCTTGCCCAGCCCGCCGGGGCCGACGAAGAGCAAGGCGTGCGGCAGGCGCTCGCCGAGATCGACGATGCGCTTCCAGGTCGGCTGCAGCCAGGGATGCATCACGCGTAACGCTCCTGCAGCAGCGCCAGCAGTTCCTCGCGGATCACCGCCGGCGGGCGGTCCGCATCGATCACGCGGATGCGGCCATTGGACGCCTCCGCCCGCTCCAGGTAGGCGGCGCGCACCCGCTCGAAGAAGTCGCGGCGCTCGCGCTCGAAGCGGTCCGGCGCCTCGCCGGTGCCGGCGACACGGGCGGCGGCCACCGCCGGCGGCAGGTCGAACAGCAGGGTGAGGTCGGGCTGCAGGCCGGGATGCACCCAGGCTTCCAGCGCCTCGAACTTGGTCTTGTCCAGGCCGCGCCCGCCGACCTGGTAGGCATAGGTGGCGTCGGAGAAACGGTCGCATACCACCCAGCGCCCTGCCGCCAGCGCGGGCAGGATGCGGGCGGCCAGGTGCTCGCGCCGGGCGGCGAACATCAGCATGGCCTCGGTTTCCAGGTCCATCGCCTCATGCAGCACCAACTCGCGCAGGCGCTCGCCCAGCGGCGTGCCACCCGGCTCCCGGCTCTGCTCCACCGCCAGCCCGCGGCCCTGCAGCCATTCCACCGCGGCGGCGATCTGGCTGCTCTTGCCGGCGCCGTCTATGCCTTCGAAAGTGATGAAGCGCCCCTGCGCTACTGCCATGTTGTTCTTCCCGATGTGCCGCCCGGCGTCGATTTCAATTGCCGCGGCCGCCGCGTTGGTAGCGGTTGACCGCCCGGTTGTGGTCGTCAAGGTTGCGCGAGAACTCGCTGCTGCCGTCCCCGCGCGAGACGAAATAGTACAGATCGGTCTGCGGCGGTCTCACCGCCGCCAGCAGGGAGTCCCGCCCCGGCATGGCGATCGGCGTCGGCGGCAGGCCGATCCGGGTGTAGGTGTTCCAGGGGTGATCCGTCTCCAGCTGGCGCTTGCGCAGGCGGCCGTCGAAGTCGCTGCCCAGGCCGTAGATCACGGTCGGGTCGGTCTGCAGCCGCATGCCCACCTTCAGCCGATTGACGAACACCGAAGCAACCAGCCCGCGGTCTTCAGGCCGGCCGGTTTCCTTCTCGATGATGGAGGCCAGGATCAGCGCCTGGTAAGGGCTGGCCAGCGGCAGCGTGGGATCGCGCTCCGCCCATACCTTCTGCAGATGCTCCTGCATGGCGCCGTAGGCGCGCTTGAACAGGGCGATGGCGCTGGACTGCTTGTCGAACAGATAGGTATCCGGGAAGAACAGGCCTTCGGGATGGGCATCCGCCACGCCGATGCGCTGCAGCAGCTCGGCGTCCGTCAAGCCTGCACTGTCCGGCTTCAGGTTGGGATTGGACTCCACCGCGTCGCGCATCTGGCGGAAGGTCCAGCCCTCCACCACCAGCAGTTCGCCCTGGGAAACGTCGCCGGCGGAGAGCTTGAGGATGAGTTCCCACGGCGTGACGCCGGTATGCACTTCGTAGCTGCCGGCCTTGATGGACTGCGCCTTGCCACTGAGCCGCGCCATCCAGTACAGCGCCGCCGGCTCTATCGGCACACCGGCGCGGGCGATGGCATTGGCCGCCTGGCGCATGTTGTAACCGCGCTCCACGGTGAAATCCAGCGGCTCGGTCGGCAGCGGCAGCGCGCGATGGGCGTACCACCAGGCGCCGCCGGCGGCCAGCGCGGCCAGCAGGCAGGCGAGGAGCAAGAGTCGGAACAGGAAACGCTTCATGCAGAACGAAAGGACCAAGGCCGCGGCAGCAGGCGCGCGCGCCGGAGGCGCGGACAGGCTGCCGCCCTGCGGCGGGGCCCTATAATACTTCATCGCTCAGCAGGCCCAACCTACAGCCTTCTCTGCGACCGACTATGCCGATCTACGTATCGCCTGCCGGGTTCTGGCCCTCATCGAACCCGCTTCCGCAACCCTTATCGAGAACCGAAAAATGACCAGCTGGACTGACTACCTCGCCCAACAGGGCGCCTCCGTCGACACCGACGCCCGCCCCACCCTGCGCTTCGGCGCCGCCGCCGACGAAGCCCGCGTCGCGGGTGAACAGACGGTTGCCGTTCCCCTGCTCCACCTTGGGCTGATACGCAGCGTCGGCCCGGAATCCGCGCCCTTCCTGCACAACCTGTTTTCCAACGATGTGAACAAGCTGGCCGCGGGCCAGGCGCAGTGGAACAGCTTCAACACCCCCAAGGGCCGTATGCTCGCCAGCCTGCTGCTGTGGCCTGAAGGCGAAGGCCATGCGCTGGTCGCCAGCGCCGACATCGTGCCGGCGCTGGCGAAGAAGCTGTCGATGTATATCCTGCGCAGCAAGGTGAAGCTGGCCGACGCTAGTGCGGAGACCGCGCTGATCGGCCTCTCCGGCGCCAACGCCGCCACCCTCCTCGGCCGTGCCGGCCTGCCGCTGCCCGAGGGCGGCATGCAGCAGGCGGAAGCGAACGGCGTGCGCGTCGTGCGCCTGCAGGACGATCTCTACCTGCTCGCCGTCGCCACCGATGCCGCCGCGGCCACCTTCGGCGCCCTGCTCGAAGCCGGCGCCGCCAAGGCCGGCACCGCCGCCTGGGAACTGGCGACGATACGCGCCGGCCTGCCGCTGGTCACGGCGGCCACCCAGGAGGAATTCGTCGCCCAGATGCTCAACTACGAGGTCATCGGCGGCGTCAATTTCAAGAAGGGCTGCTACCCCGGCCAGGAAATCGTCGCCCGCACCCAGTACCTGGGCAAGCTGAAGAAGCGGATGTACCGGGTGGCCGGCGATGCTGGCGCCCTGCCCGCGGCCGGCAGCGATCTCTACGCACCGGATTTCGGCGACCAATCCGCCGGCAAGCTGGTGAACGTCGCGCCCTCGCCTGCCGGCGGCTTCGAGGCCCTGGCGGTGCTGCAGAGCAGCAGCGCCGAAGCCGGCGAAATCCACCTCGGCAACCCCAGCGGCCCGCTGCTGAAGCTGCTGGAACTTCCCTACGCCCTGCCCTGAACCAGACAGAGACGCTCATGAACGCCACCCCGGTCCCGCTGCGCTACTACATCTATTACCGCGTTCGGGCGGACATCGATCCGGTCGATGCCCGCGCCACCATACGGGCGATGCAAGCGGTGATCGCCCGCCGCAGCGGCATCGCCGGCAGGCTGCTGGAACGGGTGAACGACGAGCACACCTGGATGGAAGTGTACGAAGGCGACGGCGTCGCCGAAGCCTTCGAGACCGCGCTGAAGGAAGAAGCAGAGGCACACCAGGTGGTGGTCTTGGTGGAAGAAGGCACCGTGCGCCACCTGGAGCGCTTCCGCGAATGTGTCTGATCCTGCTGGCCTGGCAGGCTCACCCCGACTACCCGCTGATCGTCGCCGGCAACCGGGACGAATTCCTTGCCCGCCCAGCCTCGCCGGCGCACTGGTGGACCGATGCGCCGGCGCTGCTCGCCGGCCGCGACCTGGAGGCCGGCGGCACCTGGATGGGCCTCTCCCGCGGCGGCCGCTTCGCCGCGCTGACCAACTACCGCGATCCCAGCCAGCACCGCCCCGGCCTGCCCTCGCGCGGGCAACTGGTGCGCAATGCGCTGGAGAGCGACACCGGCACGCTGGCGACGCTGGAGGCGATCGCCACCGACAGTGCCCGCTACGCCGGTTTCAGCCTGCTGGTATGCGATGGCCGCGAACTCGGCATCCATGAAAGCGTGGGCGGCGCGGTCCGCCTGCTGGCGCCGGGCATCTACGGCCTCTCCAACCATCTGCTGGACACCCCGTGGCCGAAGGTGAAGCGCAGCCGCGAGCGCTTCATCGCCGCCCTGCAGGGCGAGCCGGACGCGGATGCCATCCTTGCCGCGCTGCGCGACCCCACGCCGGCCGCGGACAGCCACCTGCCCGCAACCGGCGTCAGCCTGGAATGGGAGCGCCACCTGTCGCCCGCCTTCATCCGCGCGCCGGGCTACGGCACCCGCTGCACCAGCCTGATCATGTTCCATCGTGAGGGCGAAGTGCGCTTCCGCGAGTGGACCTGGCGCGACGACGGCGGATTGGCTAGCGAGGTGGAACATCGCTACCGCCTGGCCACCACCGCCGACGAGGGCTGAGCCAAGGCGCACGCCCGCAGCACCGGGGCGTCGTCACCGCAACGCGACAACTCCGCCAACGCCGGCTCACCCGCTCAGCCGGCGCCGCATCGTCCGGTGGGGAATCCCCGCATCCATGAAGACCTCGCCTTCGGCGGCAAAGCCGTGAGCAGCATAGAAAGGCTCCGCCTGCACCTGGGCGTTGAGCACCGCCGCCTCGAAACCCTGCCGCCGCGCCTCTGCCACCAGCGCTTCCAGCACCCTGCCGCCCAGACCGCGGCAGCGCCACTTTGCCGCCACCGCCATCCGCCCGATGTGGCCATCCGGCAGCAGGCGGCCGGTGGCGACTACCCGGCCATCCGCCAGGCGCAGTAACGCGTGCCGGCATACCGGGTCGAACTCGTCCCGTTCCAGCTCGAGCGGTACGCCCTGCTCGACGACGAAGACCTGCTCGCGCAGCGGCAGGGCCAGCGCCTCGGCCTCACGCCAGTCCAGCAGGCTCAGTTCCAGCCCATCGCTCATTCGACGCTCATTCCACAATCTCCACCGGAGTCCCCGGCCGCACCAGCGCGAACAGCTCCAGCACGTCGCGGTTGCGCATGCGCACACAGCCGTGGGAATGCGGCTCGCCCATGGGCTGGTCCTCGCCGGTACCGTGGATATAGATATAGCGCCGCATGCTGTCCACCGGGCCCAGGCGATTGCGCCCCGGCTCCTCACCGCACAGCCACAGGATGCGCGACAGGATCCAGTCGCGCTCCGGATGCGCCGCGGCCAGCTCGGGCGACCAGCACTCCCCCGTCGGCCGGCGGCCCCGGAAAACCGCGCCCGCCGGTTGGCCCGCGCCTATCAGCGCCCGGATGCGATGCCGTCCGCGTGGTGTCTGCAGGCTGCCGCTCTGCTCGCCCGCGCCCTTCGCCGAGGTGGACACCAAGTAGCGCCGTATGCAGGCGCCGTCATGGCCGAACAGGGAAAGCCGCTGCTTGCCGAGGTCGATGCGGATCCGCATGTCAAACGCTCACGCTGCGCTTGCGGCGGGCCGCGAAGAAGGCGGACAGCAGGCCGCCGCACTCCTCCGCCAGCACGCCGCCGACCACGCTCGCGTGGTGGTTCAGCCGCGCCTCTCCGTACAGATCGATGACGCTGCCGGCCACGCCAGTCTTGGGATCGCGGGCACCGAAGACGACGCGGGCAATACGCGCATGCATGATGGCGCCGGAGCACATCGCGCAGGGCTCCAGGGTAACGAAGAGCTCGCAGCCGGGCAGCCGGTAGTTGCCCAGGCGGGCGGCGGCATCGCGCAGCGCCATCACTTCGGCATGGGCGGTGGGGTCATGCCGGCCTATGGGCTGGTTGAAGCCGCGGCCGACGATCTCGCCGTTCAGCACCACGACGGCCCCCACCGGCACCTCTCCGCATGTGCCAGCCTCCCTGGCCTGACTCAGCGCCTCGCGCATGAAATCCTCGTCGTCCATCGTCCCGCCGCCGGCGCCCCTGCTCAATCGAAGGCCGCAGTTTACCGGAGCGGAGCCGGATTGCTCCGGCTGTGACGCGCTTCACAACCCGGGGCCGGCGCCCGCTTGCCGGCCCGGGCGACCACCGTAAGATGCGCTCAACATGGGGCCCGATATGCCAACAACAGCACCCACCCCCTCAGAGACCGTCAAACTCAGACACCTCGGCCGCTGGCAGAGCGTGGCGCTTTATTTCGCCGCTGCGCTGGCATGGCTGGCGATATGCAGCCGGCTGCCCGAAGCCCATGCCGACGCCTGGCGCACCGCCGGCCTGCTGGCGATAGGCGCGCTGGCGCTCTCCTGTTCCTGGCGCCGCCCCCTGCCAGCACAATCGGTGCCGCCCGCCGCG
The DNA here is from genome assembly GCF_012911025.1 of Azoarcus sp. TTM-91. GTDB lineage: Bacteria > Pseudomonadota > Gammaproteobacteria > Burkholderiales > Rhodocyclaceae > Azoarcus. The sequence goes on from NZ_WUEI01000036.1 coordinate 6,407, forward strand.
GCCACCCTCAAGCTGGCGCAGCGGCTGGACGAGGAGGCCGAGCGCTACCGCGTGTTGGTGGAGAGTTCGCCGGTCGGCATCCTGCACTACGACAAACAGCTGAAGATCACTCAGCACAACAGCCGCCTGAGCAAGCTGCTGCAAGTGCCCGGCGACGCTCTGCTCGGCCTGGAGATGGGCCGCTTGCAGGACCAGCGCGTGCTGCCCGCACTGCGGGCCGCGCTGGCGGGAGAGTCCGGCCGCTACGACGGCGCCTACCACGTCACCCAGTCCAGCCGCCGCCTGCGGGTGCGGCTGCGCACCGCGCCGGTCTACGGGCCGGACCGCCGCATCACGGGCGGGGTCGCCATCGTCGAGGACATTACCGCCCAGTACGAAGCCGAAGCCATGCTGCACGACAGCGAGGCCCGCTACGCCCTGGCGATGCGCGGCACCAACGAAGGGCTGTGGGACTGGAGCCCGGCGAGCGACGACCTCTTCCTCTCCAGCCGCCTGGTGGAAATGCTGGGCATGCAGGGCGAGCACCTGCGCACCAATGGCCAGGACTGGCTGGCCCGCCTGCATCCTGAGGACGCCGGCCGTTTCAGCCTCACCCTGATAGAACACCTGAAGGGTCAAACCCCCCACTTCGAATGCGAATACCGCGTGCGTGACGCCGCTGGCGAATGGCGCTGGGTGTTGGCGCGCGGCCTGGCGCAGATAGACGACAACGGCCAGGCCTACCGCATGGTGGGCTCGGTGGGCGACATCACCCCACGCAAGGCCGCCGAGGCTGAGTTGCAGGCGCTCAACCGCGAGCTGGAATCCCGCGTCACCGAACGCACGGCGCAGATGACCACCGCCCTCGCCGAGCTGGAGTCCTTCAGCTACTCGGTTTCCCACGATCTGCGGGCACCGCTGCGCGCCATCGACGGCTACGGCGCCATCCTCTCCTCCGACCATTCTGACGTGTTGGGCGAAGACGCCCGACACCTGCTGCAGCGCATGCGGGCCGCCGCCCAGCGCATGGGCGGCCTGATCGACGATCTGCTCAACCTCGCCCATGTTTCCCGCCAGGCCATAAAGCGTGAGCCGGTGAACATCAGCGAACTGGCGATCGAGGTGATCGCCGAACTGCGCATGACCGATCCCTTGCGTTCGCTGGAAATCAGCATCCAGCCCGGCCTCACCGCCGACGCCGACCCCGGCCTCAGCCGCATCCTGTTGCGCAACCTGCTGGGCAATGCCTGGAAATTCACCGCACGCAATCCGGCGGCGCGAATCGACGTGCACAGCGAGGGAGCTGGCGATGGAGCAGGCGCATTGCGCATCTGCGTGGAGGACAACGGCGCCGGCTTCGACATGCGTTACGCCGACAAGCTCTTCGTGCCTTTCCAGCGCCTGCACCACGAGCGCGATTTCGAAGGCTCCGGCATCGGCCTGGCGACGGTAGCGCGCATCGTTCATCGCCACGGCGGCGAGATAGGCGCCGTCGGCGAGCCCGGCAAAGGCGCCCGCTTCTATTTCAGCCTTGGCCCGGGCTGAGCGCATGAGAGCATGAAGAAAAGCCGCTGGGTCATCCCCCCCAGCGGCCCTCCCTGGCAGCCCTCTCGCCATCCTGCCGGCCCAGGAGCGGGGCGCAGCAGGCCAGGCCCCTGCTTCGCTTCCCCGCTGCCTCGCCTGCTCCGGCCGTCTCGCTACAGCGTCAGCACCACGCGGCCGTCGATGCGCCCTTCCTTCATGCGGGCGAAGATGGTGTTGATGTTCTCCAGCCTGTCGGTGCTGAAGTGGGAGGCCACCTTGCCCTCGCCCGCAAAGGCCAGCGCCTCTTCCAGGTCCTTGCGGGTGCCCACGATGGAGCCGCGCACCGTCTTGGCGTTCAGCACCACGTCGAAGATCGGCAGGCCGAAGTCCCCGGGCGGCAGGCCGACCAGCGACATCGTCCCGCGCTTGTGCAGCATGCCGACCGCCTGGGCGAAGGCGCTGCGCGATACTGCCGTCACCAGCACGCCGTGGGCGCCGCGGATCTGCGCCTGCACGGTTGCCACCGGGTCGCTGGTGGCGGCGTTGATGACTTCGTCCGCCCCCAGGCTGCGGGCCAGCGCCAGCTTGTCGTCGGCCACATCCACCGCGATCACATGGAAGCCCATGGCCTTGGCGTACTGCACCGCCATGTGGCCGAGGCCGCCGATGCCGGAGATCGCAACCCAGTCGCCCGGCTTGCAGTCCAGCACCTTCAGGCCCTTGTAGACGGTGACGCCGGCGCACAGCACTGGCGAAGCCGGTGCAAACGCCAGCCCATCCGGCAGGCGGCCCACGTAGTTGGGATCGGCCAACACGTATTCGGCGTAGCCGCCGTTCACGGTGTAGCCGGTCATCTGCTGTTCGTCGCACAGGGTTTCCCAACCGGTGAGGCAGTGCTCGCAATGCCCGCAGGCGGTGTGCAGCCAGGGCACGCCGACGCGGTCGCCCTCGCGCACATGGCTCACGCCTTCGCCAACGGCGGCAACGTAACCGACGCCCTCATGCCCCGGGATGAAGGGAAGGCTGGGCTTCACCGGCCAGTCGCCGTCGGCGGCATGCAGGTCGGTATGGCAGACGCCGGAGGCAACGACCTTGACCAGCACCTGGCCACTCCCGACTTCGGGTACTGGCACCTCCTCGATCTGCAGCGGTGCGCCGAAGGAATGGACGACGGCGGCTTTCATTTTCGTGGCCATGATGGACTCCTCGAAGATGACGGGAACGCTTGTTTTTGCCGGTTTCAGCATAGACCGCCCACATCGAGGCGCCATGATCACGGTCAAGAACCGGCCAAGGGTGTGGTGCTAAAACGAAACTGCGATCCGCTCAACAGCGTCGCGGCAGCGCTCACGAGGCGCTGCTTCCCAACGCATCGGAGGTAGAAAAATGAACACCACATCCTCCCCCGGCAAGCCGCTGCCGCATGGCCCGCTCGCCGCCGCGACGGCCACGCCGGCCCCCGCCACTCCCACCGTGCCTCCCGCCACGACGACGACCGCAAACCAGCCGCCGCCGCGGTGGAAGCGCCTGCCACCCGGCCTGCTCGCCGGCATCCTGGCGGCGCTGGTGATCCTGCTGCTGCCCCAACCCGAAGGGCTGACGCCTGGCGGCCAGCGCATCCTCGCGGTGCTGGCCTTCGCCGTCATCGTCTGGCTCACCGAAGCCATCGACTACGCGGTGTCGTCGGTGCTCATCGTGGCGATGATCGCCTTCCTGCTCGGCACCGCGCCCTCGGCGGCGAATCCGGAAGTAGCGGTGGGAACCGGCAGCGCGCTCACCACCGCGATGTCCGGCTTCTCCAACTCCGGTCTCACCCTGGTCGGCGCCGGCCTCTTCATCTCGGTGGCGATGACCGCCAGCGGGCTGGACAAGCGCATCGCCCTGCGCACCCTGGCGGTGGTCGGCACCGGCGCCCGCCGCATCCTCATCGGCGCCATCGTCGTCACCATCCTGCTGTCCTTCATCGTGCCCTCGGCCACCGCTCGCACCGCCTGCGTGGTGCCCATCATGGCGGGCATCATCGCCGCCTTCGGGGTGGACAAGCGCTCGGTGTTCGCCGCCTCCATCATGATGATGGTGGCGCAGGCGACCAGCGTATGGAACGTCGGCATCCAGACCTCGGCGGCGCAGAACCTGCTCACCGTCGGCTTCATGCGGCAGATGCTGGGCGACTCGCCGAGCTGGATCGAGTGGCTGGTGGCCGGCGCGCCCTGGGCGATTGTGATGTCGGTAGCGCTCTACTTCCTCGCCCGCTGGCTGTTCCCGCCGGAAACCGAACGCATCGCCGGCGGCCGTGAGGCGATGAAGAAGGCGCTGTCGGAACTCGGCCCCATGAGCGGCAAGGAATGGCGGCTGCTGATCGTCACCCTGTGCCTGCTCGGCTTCTGGAGCACCGAGAAGACGCTGCACAGCTTCGACACCGCCTCCACCACCCTGGTCGGCCTCTCCATCCTGCTGCTGCCGGGCATCGGCGTGATGAGCTGGAAGGATGTGCAGAGCAAGGCCCCGTGGGGCACGCTGGTGGTGTTCGGCGTCGGCATCGGCCTGGGCACCGCGCTGCTGCAGACCAAGGCGGCGGTGTGGCTGGCCGACCTGGCGGTCTCCAACCTGCACCTGGAAACGCTGACGCCGTTCTGGATCTTCGCCGCGCTGTCCGCCTTCCTGATCGTGATCCACCTCGGCTTCGCCAGCGCCACCGCGCTGACCTCGGCGATGATTCCCATCATGATCGCGGTGCTGCAGCGCCTGGGCGGCGACATCAACGTCATGGGCATGACCATGCTGCTGGGCTTCGTCGTCAGCTTCGGCTTCATCCTGCCGGTGAATGCGCCGCAGAACATGTTCTGCTTCGGCACCGAGACCTTCACCAGCAAGCAATTCACCCGCTTCGGCCTGTGGATCACGGCGGTCGGCTACTTGATGCTGCTGCTCTTCGCCGCGACCTGGTGGAACTACCTCGGGCTACTGACGAAGAGCTAGGAGTGAGGGCACTCAGGCCGTGTGCCAGTCTCAGCAGGTTCTGCGGTTCCCCCTCTCCCCTCGCGGCCGGGAAGAGGGGGCGCCCCGCCAAGGGGCGGTTGCGTTCAGCCCCACGCGGGTCCCACCTACTCTCCCGCAGAGGAAAAACGCCGCAGCGCGCCCCATTCGAGCGCATCGAGCCTGACCATGTCCCCAGCGCAATCACGCTCGGAAAAGACTACAGCTTCCACCGCCAGCGTTCCTTCTCAGCCACCCTCAGCGCCCCTGCGCATGCTCCCCGCGCAAGCTCATCACCACGCTTGAGATGCTCGCCACCAGCTTGCCGTCGTCGCGCTGGATGTCGCAGCGGTAGTGGTTGATCGTCCTGCCGCGATGCTCCGCCCAGGCGTGGGCGCGCAGGCGGGTCTGCCAGACCGGGCGCAGGAAGCTCGCCTTCAGGTCGATGCTGGTAAAGCTCTCGCCTTCGTCGGCCAGCGTGGATTGGGCGGTGCCGATGGCGGCATCCGCCAGTTCGCACAACAGCCCGCCATGCACCGTACCCTGCTGGTTGCCGTGGCGCAGCGGGTCAGCGTCCAGTTCCAGCACCGCCATCGCCTCGCCGATATCGACGATGCGAAAGCCCAGCAGGGTGGAGATGGCCGTGGGGTAGCGCATGTGGGTGGTATCGCCGGCGGCCAGCGTGCCTGCCAGCTGGCGCTGCAGGTATTCCAGGATGGGGATCTTGCGGATGGCTGGGTTCATGGTCCTTGCTTTCCTCTGTCGGGAGTCGAGGGCCGCCGTCTCGCCCGCAATTCCCAAGGAAGGGCAGATCGCGGGCACGCAACGACGGCTTCCGAAGCGCAGCCTAGGCACTTAGACTAGGACAATCAAAGAATTGTCCTAGATACACTTCATGCCCGCCCCCTCCCCTGTCTCCGCCGCGGTCGCCGCCCTGGCCGCCGACATCCGCAGCGGCAAGCTGCCACCCGGCAGCCTGCTGCCCACCCATCGCCAGCTTGCCGCCCGCCACGGCGTGGCGCTGGCCTCGGCCAGCAAGGTCTATGCGCAGCTCAAGGCAATGGGGCTGGTGATAGGCGAGACCGGCCGCGGCACCTTCGTGCGCGACCAGCCGCAACAGCGCGACTGGGACAGCGGCGACGAGGCGCGGCTCAGCGCCACCGCCATCGACCTCTCCTTCAACCACCCCCGGCCGCCCGGCCAGGCGGAGCTGCTTCGCACCATGTTGCGCGAACTGGCTGCCAGCGGCGACCTGGCTGCGCTGATGCACCAGCAACCGCCCGGCGGCCGGATGCGGGAGCGGCAGACCGTCGCCGACTTCCTCGCCGGAACCCGGGGCATGGCGGCGACGGCGGATCGTCTCTTCCTGGTCAACGGCGCCCAGCAGGGGCTGGACGTTGCCGTGCGCGCCCTGCTCAAGCGGCATGAGGCGGTGGCGGTGGACGCGCTGAGCTACCCCGGCTTCAGAATGCTGGCGGAGCTGCAGGAGCTGAGGCTGAAGCCGGTTCCCGCGCTCGCCGGCGGCCCCGACCTGGAGGCGCTGGAATCTCTCTGCCGCAAGCACCGCATCCACGCGCTCTACACCATGCCCACCCTGCACAACCCGCTGGGCTGGATACTGGACCTGGAGCAGCGGCAACGCCTGGTGGAGATCGCCCGCCGCCACGACTGCCTGCTCATCGAGGATGCCTCCTACGCCTACCTGGCCGAGGATGCGCCGCCTGCGCTGGCAACGCTGGCGCCCGAGCGCACCGTGCATGTCGCCAGCCTCTCCAAGAGCCTGGCCAGCGGCCTGCGCTTCGGCTACCTGCTGGCGCCGGCACACTGTGCAACCCGGATCAAGGCCGCGATACGCGCCAGCTACTGGAGCCTGCCCAGCCTGATCACCGCGATGGCCAGCCGCTGGATGGCGGACGGCACGGTGGCGCGGCAGGAAGCGGTGTTGCGGCAGCAGGCGCGGGAGCGGCAGGCGATTGCGCGGCGGGTGTTCGCCGGCATGGAGATGGTCGCCAATCCGGCCGCCCTGTTCGTATGGCTGCCCTTGCCGGAGGAACTGCGGATGGACCGTATCGCGACCGCACTGGCCGAACGCGATATCGCGGTCTCCAAAGCGGAGGCCTACGCCACGACCCGGCACGCACCGCATGCGCTGCGGCTGGGGCTGAGCTCGGTGCCGCTGGAGCAACTTGAGGCGGTACTGCTGCGGCTGCGGGAAACCCTGGAACGCTTCCCGCCCTGAGCGCGCCGGCCAGGCGGCGGGCATCGCCTGCCTCCACATGGCAAGGGGCCATGACATTCGGACGAACAGCCCGGCAGACGAACGGAAGCGCTGGCAGCCGCGGAGATGGCCGGCAAAAGATGGACAGCGAAACTCAGGCGGGCAGCAGGCGCTCCGCGTGCGCATAGGCGACCAGCCGGTCGCCGCGGGCAAAGCCCATCAGCGTCACCCCGCTTTCCTCCGCCAGCCGCACCGCCATCGCGGTCGGCGCGGAGACGGCGACCAGCGCCGGGATGCCGGCGCGGGCGGTCTTCTGCACCATCTCGTAGCTGGCCCGGCTGGACACCAGCGCGAAACCCTCGTGCGCGCCTTCGGCGGCCCGGCCGCCGGCGAGGCTGGCCGCCCGCCAGCCCACCAGCTTGTCCAGCGCGTTGTGGCGGCCCACATCTTCACGCACGGCGGCGATGCGGCCAGCCGGCGTCACCCAGGCGGCGGCATGCACCGCGCCAGTGGCTTCGCGCAGCGGCTGGCAGTCGGCCAGCGCGCCCAGGGCGCTGAAGATCGCCGCCGGGTCCAGGCGCGGCCCGCTGGCGACACTGCCCTGCGGCCGCTCGAACTCGCTCAGGCTGTCCACCCCGCACAGGCCGCAGCCGGTACGCCCGACCAGCGAGCGACGGCGCTCCTTCAACGCCAGGAAACGCTGGGCGGCAATCTCCACCCGCACCTCCAGGCCCTGGGGCGCAGCGAACACCTCGCGGTCGAAGACCTCGGCCACCGAGGCGACGATGCCCTCGCTCAGCGCGAAGCCAAGGGCAAAGTCTTCCAGGTCGGCGGGCGAGGCCAGCATCACCGCATGGGAAATCCCGTTGAACACCAGCGCCACCGGCACCTCCTCGACAATCTCGTCCTCGCCCTCGCGCACCTCTGCTCCGGCACGAATGCGGCTCACCGGCAGTGTGCGGGCGGTGGGCCAATCGGCGGGATCGAACTCGACAGGGCCTGAGGCGGAAGGAAACTGGCAGGAAGTGCTCATGCGGATCTGACTGTGGAAAAAGAAAAACGGCAGCAGCGGAAGTGTATCCGCTGCTGCCGCGTACTGCGCGCGACTCGCCCGCAGGCGGGGCGGCAGCCGCCCCGGCCTTGCCGCTCAGCGCCTCATTCGCCGCTGTTCTTGCCGGTCATCTCCCGGTACCAGCGCGGATGGTGCTTCTTCGCCCAGCCGTGGGTGACCACCCCTTCCACCATCGCCCGTATCGTGCCCTTGACCCACAGCGCCGCATACACGTGCACGATGATGCCGGCGATCAGCGCGATGGCACTGGCCGCATGCAGCAGCAGCGCGATGCGGATCACCGGGATGGGGAAGTAGATGGCGAAGTACTGGCGCCAGATGACGAGGCCGGTGACCAGCAGCGTCGCCATGCAGGCGCACATCAGCCAGAACATGCCCTTCTGGCCGCCGTTGTAGCGGCCGATGTCGCCGACCTCGTTGCCCTTCATGACTTCGCCGACCGCCTTCATCCACTTCACGTCTTCCTTGTCGATGAAGTTGTGGTGCCAGTAACGGAAGAACTGGCGGGCGAAGGCAAGGAACATCACCACGCCGATGAAGGGATGCAGCAGGCGCGCCAGCTGCGGCGTGCCGAACACGCCAGTGAGCCAGAAGAAGGCCGGGTAGAAGAAGGCCAGGCCGGAGATCGCCAGCAGCACGAAGCAGCCGGCGACGATCCAGTGGTTGATCCGCTCTGCCGCGGAATAGCGCTGAATCAGTTTTTCCTTCATTTGCTCACCTCGGTTTCCTTCGCGGCGTGCTCGCCGTGGCCTTTCTCCCCTTCGCCTTCCTCTTCCTCGTCGGCCCGGTTGGGGCCGACCGCGGTGTAGTGCAGGAAGCCGAACAGGCCGGCAGCGGCGATGCCTATGGTCGCCAGCGGCTTCAGCATGCCCTTCCACAGGCTAACGGTGGAGCTGATCTGCGGATCCTTGGGCAGGTTGCTGTAGAGCTGAGGGCGGTCGGCGTGGTGCAGCACGTACATCACATGGGTGCCGCCTACGCCCTGCGGGTCATACAGGCCAGCGTTGGCGAAACCGCGGGACTTCAGGTCTTCCACGCGGCCTTCGGCCGCCACCTTCATGTCCTCCTTGGTGCCGAACTGGATGGCGCCGGTCGGGCAGGTCTTCACGCAGGACGGCTCCTGGCCGACGCCGACGCGGTCGGAACACAGGGTGCACTTGTAGGCCTTGTTGTCGTCCTTGTTGATGCGGGGAACGTTGAACGGGCAGCCGGCGATGCAGTAGCCGCAGCCGATGCAGTGCTCGGACTGGAAGTCCACGATGCCGTTGGCGTACTGGATGATGGCACCCGGCGCCGGGCAGGCCTTGAGGCAGCCGGGATCGGCGCAGTGCATGCAGCCGTCCTTGCGGATGAGCCACTGCAGGCGGCCACCTTCGTCCTGGTGCTCGGCGAAGCGCATCACCGTCCAGCTCTTGGCCGTCATGTCGACCGGGTTGTCGTAGACGCCGTGGTTGAAGCCGACTTCGTCGCGGATGTCGTTCCACTCGGAACAGGCCACCTGGCAGGCCTTGCAACCTATGCAGGTGGTGACGTCGATGAGCTTGGCGACTTCCTGCTTGTGGTCCCGTACCTGGGGCGGAGGCGTCAGCGTGGAGGTCGCCGAGCGCCGGATGATGTCTTGGGATTGCATGGACATGGTTTCTTTCCTCAGGCCTTCTCGACGCTGACCAGGAAGGCCTTGTATTCCGGGGTATGCGTGTTGGCGTCACCCACGCGCGGACTCAGCACGTTGGCCAGGAAGCCCTTGCGGGTGGTGCCTTCGAAGCCCCAGTGCACCGGGATGCCGACCTGCTCCACTTCCTGCCCGGCCACCTTCAGCGTCATGACGCGCTTGGTGACCACCGCCTTGCCGCGGATGTAGCCGCGCTTGCTGGCCACCTTGACCATGTCGCCGGCCACGATGCCCTTGCTCGCCGCCAGCTTCTCGCTGATCTCGACGAACTGCTCCGGCTGCACGATGGCGTTCAGGCGGGAGTGCTTGGTCCAGTGGCGGAACATCTCTGTGATCGAATAGGACGTGGCCACGCAGGGGAAGTCCTCGCGGCTGCCGAAGCTGGGCAGGTCGTCCTTGAAGATGCGCACCACAGGGCTCTTGCCGCTGCCCGAATGCAGCGGGTTGGCGGGGATGGGGCTTTCCTCCGGCTCGTAGTGCTCCGGGAAGGGTCCATCAACCAGCGCGCCCATGGAGAACAGGTGGCCGACACCGTCCTGCAGCATGATGAAGGGGCTCACGCCGCTGTTCGGCGGCGAGCCGACCGGGTAGTCCGGCACGTCCGCGCCGGTCCATTTCGCGCCATCCCAGTGCAGGAAGGCGCGCTTCGGATCCCAGGGCTTGCCGGCGGGGTCCAGCGAGGCGCGGTTGTAGAGCAGGCGGCGGTTGGCCGGCCAGGCGAAGGCCCAACCCGGGGTGTTGCCGAAGCCGGTGTCGGTGTTGTCGCGGCGGGCCATCATGTTGCCGGCCTGCGTCCACTGGCCGGTGTAGATCCAGCACAGGCTGGTGGTGGTGCCGTCGTCGCGCAGGTGGGCGAAGCTGGACAGCAGGTCGCCCTTCTTCGCGATCTGGTTGCCCTTGTCGTCGAACAGGTCGGCCAGCGCGTAGCCGTTGGCCTGCTTGGCCACCTCTTCCGGATGCGGGTCCTTCGGATCGTGGTAGTTCCAGTCCAGGCTCATCAGCGGTTCGGGGCAGGTGCCGCCTTCTTTCTCGTACAACTCGCGGATCTTCATCAGCAAGGTGCCGAGGATCTTGCCGTCGTGACGGGCCTCGAACGGCGGCACCTGGCCCGCCCAGTGCCACTGCAGCCAGCGGCCGGAGTTGGCGATGGAGCCATCTTCTTCGGCGAAGCAGGATGAGGGCAGGCGGAACACGGTGGTCTGGATCTCGGCCGGGTTCACATCGTTGAACTCGCCGTGGTTCTCCCAGAAGGACGCGGTTTCGGTCTGCAGCGGGTCGATCACCACCAGGAACTTGAGCTTGGCCAGCCCCTCGCGCACCTTGCCCGAGGAAGCGGCCGCGGCGATCACGTTGAAGCCCTGGATGACGTAGCCATTGGCCTTGCCCTTGTGCATCTGCTCGACGAAGGCCATCACGTCGTAGCTGCGGTCCCACTTCGGCAGCCAGTGGTAGCCGAAGTCGTTGCCTGCGGTGGCCTTGTCGCCGTACATGCCCTTGAGGAAGCTCACCATGAATTTGGGCGTGTTGCGCCAGAAGTTCACCTGGTTGGCCACCAGGGTCTTGGGCGTGCGCTCGTCCAGGTAGGCCTTGAGCGACTGCTGGTTCTCGTGCGGCAGCGTCAGGTAGCCGGGCAGCATAGTGGTGAGCACGCCCAGGTCGGTGAAGCCCTGCACGTTGGAGTGCCCCCGCAGCGCATTGATGCCGCCACCGGGCATGCCGATGTTGCCCAGCAACAGCTGCACGATGGCGGAGGCGCGGATGATCTGCGAGCCGCCGACGTGGTGAGTCCAGCCCAGCGCGTAAAGAATGCTGGTGGTGCGGTCCGGCACACAGGTGGCGGCCAGCTTCTCGCAGATGTGCAGGAAATCTTCCTTGGGCGTGCCGCAGATGCTGCTGACCATCTCCGGCGTGTAGCGGGCGACGTGCTTCTTCAGCAGCTGGAAGACGCTGCGCGGGTGCTGCAGGCTGTCGTCGCGCAGGGCGTAGCCGTCGGCGCCCAGCTCATAGGCCCAGGAGGAGCGGTCGTAGGCGCGCTTGTCGGCGTCGTAGCCGCTGAACAGGCCGTCGTCGAAGCTGTAGTCCTCGCGCACGATCAGCGGCGCGTTGGTGTAGGCCTTGACGTACTCGTGCTGGATCTTGTCGTTGTCCAGCAGGTAGTTGGCGACGCCGAGCAGGAAGGCCGAGTCGGCGCCGGCGCGGATGGGCGAGTAGAAGTCGGCCACCGCGGCGGTGCGGTTGAAGCGCGGGTCCACCACCATCATGTAGGCCTTGTTCTTGGTCTTGGCCTCGACCGCCCACTTGAAGCCCACCGGGTGGGCTTCGGCAGGGTTGCCGCCCATCACCAGGATGACGTCCGCGTTCTTGATGTCCACCCAGTTGTTGGTCATCGCGCCGCGCCCGAAGGACGGCGCCAGGCCAGCCACCGAGGGGCCGTGGCACAGGCGGGCCTGGTTCTCCAGGTGCACCATGCCGAGACCGCGGGCGAACTTGACGTCGAGAATGCCGGTTTCGTTGCTGGCCGCGGAGGAGCCGAGGAAGCCAGTGGTCGCCCAGCGGTTCACCAGCTGGCCCTTCTCGTTCTTCTCGATGAAGTTGGCGTCGCGGTCGTCCTTCATCAGGCGGGCGATGCGGTCGATCGCCTCATCCCAGCTGATGCGCTTCCACTCCTTGCTGCCGGCTTCACGCACTTCGGGGTACTTCAGACGCTGCGGGCTGTTGATGTAGTCGATCAGCCCGGAACCCTTGGGACAGAGCGAACCACGGCTGACCGGATGGTCGGGGTCGCCCTCGATGTGGAAGATCTTCGCCTTGGCGTTCTTGGCACCGTCGCCGAGGCTGTACATCAGCACGCCGCAGCCCACGGAACAGTACGTACAGTTGTTGCGGGTTTCCTTCGCCCGCAACAGCTTGTACTGGCGCACCTCCGCCTGGGCCAGCGCCGGTGCCATGCCGAGCGCGGCAAGGCTGGACGTACCCAGGCCCGCGCTCGATATCTTGAAGAACTGACGTCTTGAAATCTGCATGAAGCCTCCTGGTTTACACACCCGGAAGGCGCACGGCCGCAAGACGTCCACGGCCGTCAGGCCGTTTCAGCTGGGCTCAGAGGCGGCACGCGCCATCCGGAATGAGAAAGCTGACAGCAGTATCCGTGCCAGCTTCGGAAAGCCGATGGAACGGTCGTTTGCGGGGTACTACGGAAGGCATAAGGGACAATTTGTCCCGGCGGGGCGCGACAAATTATCCCCATCGTCAGCAGGGCAATGAGCGCAAGCCCCGGCCAGTGGGTGTTTGCGCCAAGGCGGAGCCCGCGCACGCTTCTTGCACTACCCTCCCCTTTTCGGCAGCGAGAGAACCCCAGCCTCATGAGCCTCAGCCCGCAAACCATCGTCCCCGGCCCGGAACCGCGCAACTTCATCCCGCCGGAGCCGGCCGCCCTGTTCGCCGCCCGTCAGGCGCGCCTCACCGAACTCGCCGCCACCTCGCCGATGGCGGACTGGCTGGGCTTCGTCGGCCTGATCGCCGGCGCCCAGCTACACACCCTGCCCCGCCTCGACGGCTTCACCCATGAGCGCCGCGCTCCGCTGGACATCGCGCTGCTGCCGCAGCTGCCCGCCTGGCAAGGCGCACTGGAAGGGCTGCTGGAAACGCTGGCGTCAGCGGTGGAGGGGCAGGCACTGGCCGCGCTGCGCAAACTCGCTGCCCTGTCCGCGGACGATCGCAGCGCGCTGGCCGGCCGGGTGATCAACGGCGAGCTCGGCGACGGCGACATGGACCAGGCCCCGCTCGCCACCGCGGCGCTGGAGCTGGTGGCCACCGCGATCGCCAGCCGCAGCTCCGCCGACGGCTTCTCCAGCCTCAGCGCGGCCTGCCCCGCCTGTGGCGGAGCCGCCGTCGCCAGCGTGCTGGAAACCCACAAGCTCAACGGCCTGCGCTATCTCTATTGCGGCAGCTGCAACAGCGGCTGGCACCATGTGCGCGCCCAGTGCAGCCACTGCAACCAGTCCGGCCGCGTGGCCTACCAGGCGCTGGAGGAAGGCAGGCTATGGCAGGCGGAGACCTGCGACGACTGCCACAGCTACCTGAAGCTCTTCAACCGCAGCAAGGCCCTGGGCCTGGACCCGGTTGCGGACGACCTGGCCAGCGTGGCGCTGGACCTCGCGCTGGGCGAGGCCGGCTACCAGCGCTTGGGCGCCAATCCCTACCTGCTGCTGGCCGCGCAGACGGCCTGAGGCCAGGCGCCCGCCTCTTGTCGGGGCCGGCGTGCGCCGCGCCCAGGGCGTTCAAGCCCCATCGCGGCGGAAGAAGCGGTTGGCGAAACCCGGCGCGCTCGGCTCGTCGCTGAACGCCGGGTGGCTGCGCAGGTGCACCGCGAAGCAGGTGCCGGAGCCGGGCGTGCTCTCCACCGCGATGTGGCCGCCGTAGCGGGTGACGATGGCGTAGCTGATGGACAGGCCCAGGCCGGTGCCTTCCTGCTTCTTGGTGGTGAAGAAGGGGTCGAAGATGCGGTCCAGCACCTCGGCGGCGATGCCCTGGCCGGTGTCCTCCACCTCGATGCGCACGCCCTCGACACCATCCACCTCGCCATCCTCGGTGCGAAGCTGCAGCGCGCCGCCTTCCGGCATCGCCTGCATGGCATTCACGATCAGGTTGATCAGCACCTGCTGCAACTCGCCGCGGTTGATCTCCACCTTGCGGCTGGCGTTCAGCATCACCTCCACCCGCACATTGCCGCGGCTGAGGTTGTGGCGGGTGAGCACCAGGCAATCGTTCACCAGCGCGCTCACGTCCACCGCGTCGGTATAGCCGGCGAAATCGCCCGGGCGGGCGAACTGCAGCAGCTTGGCGACGATGCCGTGGATGCGGCCGGCCTGCTCGTCGATCATGCGGATCTCTTCCCGCACCGGCTCGGCACCCTGGCCCAGCACCTCGCGCAGCAGCTCCAGGTTGCCCTGTATCACCGCCACCGGGTTGTTGATCTCGTGGGCCACGCCGGCGGTGAGCTCGCCGATGGCGGTCAGCTTCTCGTTCATCACCAGCTGCTGATGGGCGCGCCGCAAGGTGGCGTTGGCCATCTCCAGCTCGGCGGTGCGGGCGGCGACCATGATGTCCAGCTCGTCGGCCCAGCGCTGCAGCTCGGTACGGCGGGCATCCAGCATGTCCAGCAGGTTGTCGAAGGTGCGGGCGAGCTGGCCCAGCTCGTCGTCGCGCACCACCGTACCCACCCGCGCCTTCTCTTCGCCGGCCTCGATGCGCTTCATCACCGCCGCCATGCGCTCTATCGGCTGGAAGATGGAGCGCGCCCAGCGCACCGCCGCCAGGGTACCCAGCGCCGACACCAGCAGGAAGAGCAGGAAGAGGCCGCTCAAGGCCCAGTACAGCGCCCGCTGCAGCGGCTCCTGCAGGAAGCCGACATAGAGCATGCCGATGCGTTCGCCGTTGTCGTCGAACAGCGGTGAATAGCCGGAAATGTAGGGCTCATTGACGACGAAGGCCGAGCCCAGCCAGGTTTCGCCGTGGCCCAGCACCTTCTCCTTCACCGCCGCCGACACCCGGGTGCCCAACGCCCGGCCGCCATCGCGGAACAGGCGCACGTTGGTCGCCACCCGGGTGTCGCCGAGGAAGAGCGTGGCGGTGCCCTGGCTGTCCAGCGGCAAGGAGGTGTCCTGGTACACCACCGCGTTGATGCGGTCGACGATGCCCAGGTTGCGGTTCAGCATCACCCCGCCTTCCAGCACCGCGCGCAGTTGGCCGGCGGCGTTGAACACCGGCACCGCGATCTGGATCATCAGCCCGCGCTCCTCGCGCTTGCGCCAGTCCGGCGGCGCGTTCGGGGTGGCGATCAGGGTCAGCGCGGCACGCTCGCGCAGCGCCGGCGAGAGGGCGCCCAGGTGGGCCGGCGAGAACACCGCCAGCGCGTGGTGGGCCCGCCCCGCCAGCGCCTCGCGCACCACCGGCCACACGGTGCGCTGCTGGAACTCCTGCGGCAGCGGCCGCTGCACCGACAGGGGCTGCCCATGTTCGTCCAGCAGCATCAGGTAATCCAGGCCCTGGATGGAGGCGGCGGAAGCCAGCAGCTCACTGACGTCGCCGGCGTTCGCGCCGTTCACACCCCGGTCCAGCGCCAGCGCCAGCCGGTGGGAGCCGGCGAAGCCGACCAGCCCGCTGGCCACGCCCTCCTGCACCCGCTCGAAATACTGCCGGGCGGTGAGCAGGTCGGAACTCACCTTGTTCACCAGCAGCTGGTTGTAGCCCTGGGTGCCCCACACCCAGACGATGCCGAGCAGGATGGGCACGCCCAGCAGCAGCGGCGCCAGCACCAGTGCGAGCATGCGTGCCCGCACCGAGCCCAGGCCAGGGAAAAACCGCCATTTGCGCCTCTCGGCGGCGCCGGCATGGGCGGATGGCGCCACCGCCTTCAGCCTCGGCCGCGCACGCCGCGCCGGTGCGGCCGGCTCACACCGCCCACTCGGCGCACTTGCGCTCCAGCGTCTTGCGCGAAACCCCCAGCAGCTCCGCCGCGCGGGTCTTGTTGCCGCCGCACTGTTCCAGCACCGCGAGGATGTGGCGCTTCTCCACCTCGTCCAGCAGCAGCGAGCTGGCCGCCGGATCCGGCGTGGGAGCGCCGGCATCGCTCCGCCCCGCCACGCTGCCGCCCAGGCTGTCCAGCGGGAATTCGCCGAACAGCAGCGAGCGTTCGACGAAGTTGCGCAGCTCGCGCACATTGCCGGGCCAGGGATAGGCCATCAGCCGCGCCGACACCTCAGGTTCCACTGGCAGCGGCGGCACGCCCAGCTGCATGGAGAGCTGACGCATGAAGGCGGCGCCCAGCTCCGGGATGTCCTCGGCACGTTCACGCAGCGGCGGCACCGTCAGCGTGATCACTTCCAGGCGGTAGAACAGGTCTTCGCGGAAGCGGCCGGCCTCCACCTCCGCCCGCAGGTTGCGGTTGGTGGCGGCCAGCACCCGCACGTCCACCGGCACTTCCGTTTCGGCGCCCACCGGCCGTACCCGCCGCTCTTCCAGCACCCGCAGCAGGCGGGATTGCAGCGCCAGCGGCAATTCGCCGATCTCGTCCAGGAACAGGGTGCCGCCGTGGGCGTAGTGGAACAGCCCGTTGCGCGCTTCGCGGGCGCCGGTGAAGGCGCCCTTCACATGGCCGAACAGCTCGGACTCGATCAGCTCCGCCGAGATCGCCGCGCAGTTCACCGCCACGAAGGGTTTCTCCGCCCGCGGTGACCACTGGTGCAGCGCCCGCGCCACCACCTCCTTGCCCACCCCGGATTCGCCCTGGATCAGCACGGTGGAAGGCGTGGGCGCGATGCGGTGCAGGATCTGCCGCAGCCGGGCGATGGCGGGCGACGCGCCCACCATACCGTCGTCGCCGCGCGCGCTCTCGGCCACCTGGCGGCGCAGCAGGAAATTCTCCCGCGACAGCCGGGTGCGCTCGGTGCAGCGCTTGATGGCGTTGGCGATCTGGTCGACGCGGAAGGGCTTGAGGATGAAGTCGGACGCGCCGGCGCGCAGTGCGTCGATGGCGGTTTCCATGTCGGCGAAGGCGGTGATCAGGATCACGTCGCCGGCGAAGCCTTCCGCCTTCAGGTCCTGCAACCACTCGATGCCGGCCTTGCCGGGCAGCGCGATGTCCAGGATGACGAGGTCGAAATGGGTGTGCTCGAACTTCTTCGCCCCCTCCTCCGCCGAGCCGGCCAGCTCCACCGCGTAGCCCCGCATCGCCAGCGCGCGGGCGAGGAAGCTGCGCATGCCCTGCTCGTCATCGACGACCAGGATGCTGCCCTCATGACCGGTTGCGGCCGGCGCTTCCTTGTTTTCGCCCTGCGCGCTCATCGGTCCGCTCCAGAGTGACGGGTACGCGCGGACAGCCTGGCGCGCACGTCGGCCAACAGGGGAAACGACCAAGGGGAAGGAATACCGGAAAACCGCATGCTTGCCGAAGCGCCAGGCGCCGCCATCTGAACTGGAAACCCATCGTCCCGGCAGGACGAAGGCCAGGGGAAACCACCGCGCACGCTCGGAAGGGGACAGGGAAGGAAGCGGGCGAGTTTACCAGTTCAACCGGCCCCAAGGGCAGCATGGGCATGAGGTCTCTGGACCAGCGAGCGCGGTTACGGAGGGGCTTTCATGCCATTCGGGAGAGGCCAGAGAACGAATGATCTGCCTTGTTTCAAAGTTCAATTCAGCAGTGGAAAGCCGGCCCCCGCAGCGCTTCCCGATTCCGTATCTCAATCCAATTCCAGCGCGGCAGAAATCCCGATTCAACTCGCCGCAATTGACCATTATCCATTAATGGGAATAAGGCTTTATAAACTTGATAGGGAAAAGGCCATTTCGGCGGATTTCCTTAATCTATCTTTAAGAAATGAAACGGTGCAGCATTTTTTGTTTTAATGATCGCATCAATTTTATTTATATCAGAAAATGCCATATTGGTTGATCACCTCCCCACATCCCCATCTAAATGCCTTGTTTCCTCAACAGGAAAAATATATTTACCTTTGTTTTTCAAATTGTTGAAAACTGTGAACACATGAATTTAATCTCCTTTCAAATTAAAAGGCTTTAAAAAAATACGGGTTTATTTACCCGGTTTTCGGGCGTTTCAATTCATCCCGCACTGCCGCATTGACCCGTTACTGAGGCCCTGTTTCGTAATGTAGTATCCGCGCTTTCCTCCCCCCGACCTGCTGGCGTGGTCCGTCTTAATTCTTCTTCCGGACGTTGCGAAGCTGATTCCGCAACGTGGTTGCAATACCGGAATTGCAGCGAATTTCCTGTGGGCGATTCACGCCCCGACCATTCGCGGCGCAACGCTTTTCCGGCGCTGGACTCCCTCTCTCCCGCACGCCCGGCACAGGTCTTTTCCATCCGTAGTGTCAGCACCCGCCACGCAGGCTCCCGCCCGCGCCCCGGCCGGCTTCGCCTGCCGATTCCGCGCGTGGCCTCCCCGCCGCGCGACAGCCCGCGGCGCGCGGGCCATGCCACGCATTCCTTTCATCCATGAGGCAAAAAATGAGAACGAGGAAGTACCCCAACATACTGCGATGGCTGTCGCCGGCCCTCGCAGTAGCCGCCTTGAGCGGCTGCAGCGGCGGCATCCTGGACCCCAAGGGCCAGGTCGCGGCAGACGAGAAGTCGCTGATCATCACCGCCACCCTGCTGATGCTGATCGTGGTGGTGCCGGTCATCGTGATGACCCTGGTGTTCGCCTGGAAGTACCGCGCCACCAACACCGAAGCGGTCTACGAGCCGAAGTGGTCGCACTCGACCAAGATCGAGCTGGTGGTGTGGCTGGTGCCCATCATCATCGTCGCCATCCTGGGCGTGATCACCTGGAAGAGCACCCATGCGCTCGACCCCTATCGCCCGATCGAATCGGACAAGAAGCCGATCAATGTCGAGGTGGTGTCGCTGAACTGGAAGTGGCTGTTCATCTACCCGGACCTGGGCATCGCCACGGTGAACGAGCTGTCCTTCCCGAAAGACGTGCCGGTGGCCTTCAAGATCACCTCCGACGCGGCGATGAACTCCTTCTTCATCCCGCAGCTGGGTGGCCAGATCTACTCCATGGCCGGCATGCAGACCAAGCTGCACCTGATCGCCAACGAAGCCGGCACCTATAACGGCTTCTCCGCCAACTACAGCGGCGGCGGTTTCTCCGGCATGAAGTTCGAAGCCATCGCCCAGCCCAGTGAAGAGGCCTTCCAGGCCTGGGTGGAGAAGGTGCGCACCTCCGGCAGCACGCTGGACGCCACCGCCTACGACGACCTGGCCAAGCCCAGCGAGAAGCACGCGGTGACCTATTACGCCTCGGTCGCGCCCAATCTCTTCGGCGCCATCATCGGCAAATACATGAACTCCCACGACGTCGGCACCGTCGGCGAAATCCTGGGCTTCAACACCTGGCCCGGCGCGCAGATCTGCCTGGCGCCCGCCAACACGGAGCTTTGATCAGATGTTCGGCAAACTGACACTGGAGGCGGTGCCCTATCACGAGCCCATCGTGATGGTGACACTGGCCATGGTCGCCCTCGGCGGCCTCGCCCTGATCGCGGCGATCACCTACTTCCGCAAGTGGAACTACCTGTGGACCGAGTGGCTCACCTCGGTGGACCACAAGCGCATCGGCGTGATGTACATCATCGTCGCCCTCGTCATGCTGCTGCGCGGCTTCGCCGACGCCATGATGATGCGCTCCCAGCTGGCGCTCGCCACCAACGGCGCGCTCGGCTATCTGCCACCGGACCATTACGACCAGATCTTCACCGCCCACGGCGTGATCATGATCATTTTCATGGCCATGCCCTTCATGTTTGGCCTGATGAACATCATCCTGCCGCTGCAGATCGGTGCGCGCGACGTCGCCTTCCCCTTCCTGAACTCGCTGAGCTTCTGGCTGCTGGTGGCGGCGGTGGTGTTGATGAACCTGTCGCTGGGCGTGGGCGAATTCGCCCGTACCGGCTGGGTGGCCTATCCACCCCTATCCGGACTTGAGTTCAGCCCCGGGGTGGGGGTGGATTACTACATATGGGCGCTGCAGATATCCGGCATAGGAACGACGCTGACGGCGGTGAACTTCCTCGTCACCGTGCTGAAGATGCGCGCGCCGACGATGAAGCTGATGGAAATGCCGATCTTCACCTGGACCTGCACCTGGGCCAACGTGCTGGTGGTCGCTTCCTTCCCCATCCTGACCGCCGCCCTCGGCATGCTGACGCTGGACCGTTACCTCGACTTCCACTTCTTCACGAGTGATGGCGGTGGTAACGCGATGATGTACATCAACCTGTTCTGGGCCTGGGGTCACCCCGAGGTGTACATCCTCGTTCTGCCGGCCTTCGGCATCTTCTCCGAAGTCATCTCCACCTTCACCGGCAAGCGCCTGTTCGGCTACAAGTCCATGATCTACGCCAGCGGCGTGATCGCGATCCTGGGCTTCGTCGTCTGGCTGCACCACTTCTTCACCATGGGGTCGGGCGCCAATGTAAACGCCTTCTTCGGCATCGCCACCATGGTCATCGCGATTCCGACCGGGGTGAAGCTGTTCAACTGGCTGTTCACCATCTACCGCGGCCGCCTGCGCTTCACCTCGCCGGTGCTGTGGACGCTGGGCTTCATGGTCACCTTCACCATCGGCGGCATGACCGGCGTGCTGATGGCGGTGCCGGGCGCGGACTTCGTGCTGCACAACAGCCTGTTCCTCATCGCCCACTTCCACAACACCATCATCGGTGGCGCGGTGTTCGGCTACCTGGCCGGCTTCACCTTCTGGTTCCCCAAGGTGTTCGGCTTCAAGCTCAACGAAAAGTGGGGCAAGGCCTCGTTCTGGTTCTGGCAGATCGGCTTCTACTTCGCCTTCGTGCCGCTGTACATCCTCGGCTTCCTGGGCATGACGCGCCGCCTGAACCACACCGACAACCCGGACTGGACGCCCTGGCTGTACGTGGCCTGCATTGGCGCGGTGCTGATCCTGTTCGGCATCCTGTGCCAGTTCATCCAGGTGTTCGTGAGCGTGCGCGACCGCAAGAAGCTGGTGGACGAGAGCGGCGACCCGTGGAACGCCCACACGCTGGAATGGGCCACCTCCTCGCCGCCGCCGTTCTACAACTTCGCCACCACGCCGGTCGTGCATGACATCGACGCCTTCACCGACATGAAGGAAAAGGGCATCGCCTACGACCGCCCGGCCAGGTACGCGCCCATCCACATGCCGCGCAACACCTCGGCCGGCCTGATCATCGGCGCCTTCGCCACCGTCGGCGGTTTCGCCGCCATCTGGCACATCTGGTGGCTCGCCATCGTCAGCCTGGTGGGCATCGTCGCTGCCTTCCTTGTGCGCGCCTACGACAACGATGTGGACTACTACGTCCAGCCCGCCGAGATCGAGCGCCTCGAAAACGCCCATCTCGCCAAACTCGCCAAGGCCTGATTTCCCATGACGTCCCACGTTATCCAATCCCACGCCGCCCATGCCGCCGGGCATGGGCACGACCACGAACACCACGACAGCGGTGGCAGCACCGTCTTCGGCTTCTGGCTGTACCTGATGACGGACTGCATCCTGTTCGCCTCGGTGTTCGCCACCTACGCGGTGCTGTTCATGAACACCGCCGGCGGCGTCTCCGGCAAGGACATCTTCGAGCTCGACTTCGTGCTCGTGGAAACCTTCGCCCTGCTGCTGTCCAGCATCACCTACGGCTTCGCGATGATCGCCGCCCACAAGGGCAACAAGGGCGGCACCATCCGCTGGCTGCTGGCCACCTTCCTGCTCGGAGCGGTGTTCATCAGCATGGAAGTCTACGAGTTCCACCACCTCATCGCGGCCGGCCACGGCCCCAGCAGCAGCGCCTTCCTGTCGGCTTTCTTCGCCCTGGTGGGCATGCACGGCCTGCACGTGGCCGCCGGCATGCTGTGGATGATCGTGATGATCCTCGAGGTGAATCGCCGCGGCCTGGCGCCGCGCACGATGACGCGCCTGACCTGCCTCAGCCTGTTCTGGCACTTCCTCGACATCGTGTGGATCTGCGTGTTCACCATCGTCTACCTGATGGGAGCCCTGTAATGAGCCAACATCCCAAAGCCGGCCACGCCGCCCATGCGGACGAGGGCAAGCACGGCAGCGTGCAGAGCTACATCGTCGGCTTCATCCTGGCGGTGATCCTCACCGTGATCCCGTTCTGGATGGTCATGGACAGCAACGTGTCGCGCAAAGCCACGCTGATCGCGATCTCGCTGTTCGCCATCGTCCAGATCGTGGTGCACCTGAAGTACTTCCTGCACCTGGACTTCTCCACCGAAGGCAAGCCCAACACCTTCTCCTTCCTGTTCACCGCGCTGGTGATCGTGATGCTGGTGGGCCTGTCGGTGTGGATCATCTTCAGCGCCAACGCGTTGATGATGTAAGCGGAGCGGTAAGGTGACTCTCTCCCGTTACCTGTCGCGGTACCTGTCGGTCACCAAGCCCGGCATCATCTTCGGCAACCTGATCTCGGTCATCGGCGGCTTCCTGCTCGCCAGCCAGGGCAACATCGACCCGGTGTTGTTCCTGGCGACCGTGACCGGCCTGTCGCTGGTGGTGGCCTCCGGCTGCGCGCTCAACAACTGCATCGACCGTGACATCGACGGCAAGATGCAGCGCACACGCAACCGGGTGACGGTGACCGGCGCGATCTCGCCGCGGGCCGCCGCCGCCCACGGCGTGGTGCTCGGGCTGGCCGGCTTCGGCCTGCTGGCCTGGTACACCAACGCCGTGGCCGTGACCTTCGCCGCCGCCGGCTTCGTCATCTACGTCGGCGTGTACAGCCTGTACATGAAGCGCAACTCGGTCTACGGCACGCTGGTCGGCAGTCTCTCCGGCGCGGTGCCGCCGGTGGTGGGCTACTGTGCCGTCAGCAACGAGTTCGACGCCGGCGCCGCCATCCTGCTGACCATGTTCAGCCTGTGGCAGATGCCCCACTCCTACGCCATCGCGATCTTCCGCTACGCCGACTACAAGGCGGCGAACATCCCGGTGCTGCCGGTGGCCAAGGGCATCTCCGCGGCCAAGCGCCAGATCGTGCTGTACATCGTCGCCTTCGCGGTCGCCACCGCGATGCTGGGCCTGCAGGGCTACGCCGGCTACGACTACCTGGCGGTGGCCGGTGCCACCACCCTGTGGTGGCTGGGCATGGCGCTGTCGGGCTACAAGCGCGCCACCGACGACCGCGTGTGGGCACGCAAGGTGTTCCTGTTCTCCATCGTCACCATCACCGCGCTGAGCGTGATGATGGCGGTGGATTTCCAGGTACCGCCGAGCGCGTTCGCAGGCTGAGGCTTCCGCTCCACGGAAGCACCAACGGCCGGCCTTCGGGACGGCCGTTTTCTTTTGCGCCGTGCTCGCGCCATGCCGCGGACCGGCGCCTAACCCGGCCGGCCATTGTGGCTGGGCGGCTTCTCCGCCGGCTTTTTGTCCGGCGACACCGCCGGCGGGTCGCTGGCGGGGAAGCTCTCCTCGCCGGATTCGTCTATGAGGTCTTCCACATGCGAATCCTGCGGCTTGCGCTTGGCCGGATCGGTCACCGGCGGCTTTTCGTTCATCGGCTTGTTCATGCTCCTCTCCTTTTCCAGCGCGGCGGTGGGAGCGGTGCGCTCCACATCGTCGCCGCGTCCTTCCATGCGGTGCAGCAGCGAGAGCACGCACCAGGTGAGCGCGGTGGCTGCCAGCGCGGTGCCGAAGCGGCCCAGGCCGGCGGTTATGCCTATGGCGGAGGTCATCCAGATGCCAGCGGCGGTGGTGAGGCCACGAATGTCATGCTGGTGATGGCGCTTGAGGATGGCGCCGGCGCCGAGGAAACCGATGCCGGTGACCAGGCCCTGTATGACCCGGGATACCCCGTCCTGCCCGATCTCCACCTCTTCCGCCGCGATCACCGCCAGGCCGGAGCCTGCGGCCACCAGGATGTGGGTGCGCAGGCCGGCGGACTTGCCCATGCGCTCCCGCTCGTAGCCGATCACCGCGCCGCAGGCGATGGCGAAGGCCAGCCGCAGCAGGGAGCGCAGTACCTCATGGCCGTCGCCGAAACCGGCGAGCAGTTCCGCGACCAGGAAGTCCATCGCCTCTCCCTCCCCTCCGCCGCCGTGCTTCAGGAGCGCGACGCTTCGCCCAGGCTCGCCCCGGCGGTTTCCGCCTCCCGCGCGCGCCGCGCCAGCGCTCGCAGGCACAGCGCCACCGTGCCGGCGAAAGCCTCGTCGAACACCGGGAAGGCGCCGCTGGCGGCCACCACGATGCCATCCAGGCAGACGCCGCCGGCCAGCACCGTGTCGCCGGTGCGCAGCAACTGCGGCAGACATTCCTGCACCGTCCGGCCATCATGGCCGGTACGCCAGCTCAGCTTCGCCTTGGCGCGGGCGAAGGCGGCGTAGTCGGCGTCCCAGCGGCTGCGGTCGCCGAAGGCCTGCTCGTGGAGCACCGCCTCCTCGAAACTGCACTCGCCCGGCCGGCGGCCGGGGTCCATCACCACGATGTAGAGAAAGCCGCTGCCCACCACCTCGCGGTCGGCAAGCGCATGCTCCATCATCGGCGCGGCCAGGGAAACCGCCTGCCGGGCCAGGTCGGGGCCAAGATAGTGGCTGCCGCCCCGGCTTCCATCCGCTGCTCGCATGGCCGTCCTCCTGTCGCGCTCCGGCGGCCGGGCCAGCCACAGGCCGCGCCCTTCCTCCAGAGCCGTCATAGGGAGGGGCCGCGCCTCGCGGCACGGCCCCCGGGGGCGCCCCGGCGCGCAGGTGCTCCGGGGGGCCGATGGCGCTTACATGCGGTCCGGCTGCCAGTAGGCGCGCTGGCCGTAGTAGGCGTGCACCTCGTTGGCCCAGGTGGTGTCGGCCATGCTCGGCCAATGGTCCTTGTCGAAGCCGGGCGCGTTCTTCAGCCGGTCGGCATCCACATCCAGCACGAAGCACTTGCGGTTCACGTCCAGGGTCAGCGCCGACCACGGGATGGCGAACAGCTTGTCGCCCAGGCCGAGAAAGCCGCCTGAGGACAGCACCGCGTACGCCACCCGACCGCTGGGCACGTCGATCATGATTTCCTTGATCTTGCCCAGATCCTCGCCCAGCCGATTGACCACGTCGTCGCCTTCCAGCGTGCTGGCGGCCATCACTTCCGGGCCGGGGCCGTTGGGGATGTCGGTTTCAGCGCCCACGATGGCGGGGTTGCCGCCGCTCTGGGTCATGCTGCCAGTCTGAGGGGGGTATGCACTAGCCATTTTCCGGTTCCTCCATTAGTCAATCGGGTGATGGCCATCCACCGGCGGCGCCGGCGGCGGACTCATCCCTTGCGCTGCCCGCGGGCCACTTCGGCGGCGAGCCGGTGACCGGCCCCTGCCATGCCCGCGCCCTGCCCGCCGGCCACCAGCGGGCCGGCGCGGGGCACGACGCGGATGTGGTTGATCACATCGCTCACGCCCCGGCAGTCGTTGGCGGCGCCCGCGATCGCATCCTTCATGCTGCGCTCGGGCACCTTTCCTTCCAGGGTGACGCAGGCGTCGCTCACCGCCACGCTCACCTCGCTGACATCCAGTTCCTGCATCCGCATCAGGCGCTCGCAGACGCGTTCGCGCAGGCGCTCGTCCGAGGGGCTGAAGTTCCGTGGTCCGCGCGGCCAGCGGCCAATGTCCGCGTGCGGGAATGCGGGCTGCCGGTTCGAGCCGCCGGAGAGCCGGGCGCGCTGGCGCATGCCGCTTTCGGGGCCGCCCTCCGGGCCATCGAAGGCGATGTCGCGGTTGGTGAAGCCGCCGTAGCCCTCGCCGTCCAGGCCAGCACCGGCGAAGCAGCCTTCGGCCTCCAGCGCACTCGTCCGCCCGGCGCCATGCTCTTGGCCGGCGGGCGCCTCGAGCGCGGCCGTCGCTCTGGCGGATCCCGGCGCTCGCCGGCGCTGCGGAAATGACTGCGGATAGCGTGATCCCATCGTCACCACTCCTGTTCCATCGCGCGGGGCCCGCGCCGTCCTGCCCCTTGGGTCGCAATCCCCGTGCCCAGCGCCCTCCCGCTTCGGGGGTGGAGCGGCGGGCCTCGCCCCGCGCAAGAATTACAGCGGCGTGTAGTTCCGCGCCTCTTCCCGGCGCCGTGCCGCGTTCGCCGCCGCCTGCGCGCCGATCAGGAAGACCGCGG
Organism: Azoarcus sp. TTM-91; assembly: GCF_012911025.1. Taxonomy (GTDB): domain Bacteria; phylum Pseudomonadota; class Gammaproteobacteria; order Burkholderiales; family Rhodocyclaceae; genus Azoarcus. Next base: position 32,507 of record NZ_WUEI01000036.1, read on the forward strand.
CGGAGAAGAACAGCCACATCATCAACACCGCCAGCGAACCGGCGGCCCCGAAGGCGTTGGCGGTGCCGACATAGGCGAGGTAGCGGGCGAAAAGCTGCTTGCCGACGCTGAACAACAGCGCGGTAACCACCCCGCCGATGGCCGCCGCGCGCCAGCTCACCGGCAGGTCCGGCAAGACCTTGTGCAGCATCGAGAAGGCGAGGCAGAGGAAGCCGAAGGAGATCGCCATCTCCAGCCCGTGCAGCAGCGCGACCAGCCCCAGCCCGCCGAACACCACCCGGCTGCCATAGGCCAGCGCCGCGTCGGCGATGAGGAAGACGACCACCAGGAAGCCGATGCCGACGACCAGGCCGAAGGAGATCAGCCGCACCTTGAGCAGGCTGGTGATCACATGCGGGTTGTCTGGCACCCGCCAGATGAGGTTGAGCGAGCGGTTCAGTTCGGCAAAGGTGGCGGTGGCGCCCACCGCGGTGCCTGCCAGCGACAACCAGCCGGCCCAGCCGCCGCCACCGGACTTCCAGGCGCTGGCGACCATCGCCTGCACCGCCACCGCGCCATCGCCGCCGACCACGGTTTCTATGCCGGAAAACAGGCGCCCCTGCACCGCCTCGGTGCCGAAGAACAGGCTGGCGACGGCGATGGCCACCACCAGCACCGGCGCGAGCGAGAACGCGGTGTAGAAGGCGACCGAGGCCGCCATCGACAGCCCGCCGCCCGACATCCAGTCGCCCACCACCCCGGCGACGAAGCGCGCTGCGCCTGAAGCGCGGGCCCAGGGCGAACGGGGTGCCGCCCCGCCGGCCGCGTGCGCCGGCGGCGGCATGGGCCCATCTCCGGCGCGCACTTCGGCGGGGTGGGCGCCGGGATCGGCGCGGACCACCGGCGGCCGGCCAGCCGGTGCCACGCGGGCGGCGGGCGGCGGCTTGGTATGGAGTGGGGAGTCGGGATGAGCGCGGGCCATGCCGGCTCGCCAGCAAACCGGATACCCGCGCGGATGCCTGCGGCGCCGGAGCGCATCCAGCGCAACAACGGGGAGCGAGGAGCCGGCCCCGGGGAAAACCCAGGGAGGCGGGCCGGCAGGGCGAAGACCCGGCCGCGCTGGCCGCCGCGGGCCGCGTGCCGCTAACCGGCGGCGGCGTAGAGAAGGCGACGAGCCCGTGACCGAGGCCGCGCGGCGGCGGCTTCGACAAAGGCTGGCGAGCACAGCGGCGCGCCCGGCGAGCGCGCTGCGGGCCCAGGCGGAAGCCTCAACACCCGCCAAGCCCCCACCCGCGCGCCGCCGGGTGGCGCCTCCAGTGGCCCTCAGGCCTCGCGCGCCAGCGGCTGGGACGAGGAAGGCACGGCCGGAGCGTCAGCGGTTTCCCGCCGGCCCAGCACGTCGAGCACGCTGTCTATCAGCCTGTCTTCCTCCACCGGCTTGCCCAGCCGCGACTGGAAGCCGGCTTCGACGAAGCAATCCTCGCCGAGGTGGGTGAAGGCGGTGCAGGCGATTGCCGGCACCTGCGGCAGATGCGCCATCTTGCGGATCTCGCGCAGCACCTCGAAGCCGCTGGCGCCCGGCATGGCGATGTCCAGCACCAGCACCGCGGGGATCGGCAGCAGCGTGGTGTCCTCCCAGATCTCCAGCAGGGCTTCGCCGGATTCGAAGGTGCGCACCTGGGCGCCGGCGTTGGTCAGCATCAGGCGCACGACTTCGCGGGCGTCGTCCTCGTCGTCCACCACATAGGCGACCACGCCGTCCAGCACCCGCGCCTCCGCCGCCGGCCCTTCCGGGCTTGCGCCCTTCACCGTAGCGCCGCTGCGCGCCCGCGGCAGCACCACGGTGAACACCGCGCCCTGCTTCGCCCCGGCGCTGGCCGCGCGCACGCTGCCGCCGTGCAGCTCGGCCAGGTTGCGCACCAGCGCGAGGCCGATGCCCAGGCCGAGGTAGCGCCGCGTCATCGAGGTATCCGCCTGGCTGAAGCGATCGAACACATGTGGCAGGAAGTCAGGCTCGATGCCGATGCCGTTGTCCGCCACCGCCAGTTCGATGTGCTCCTCCAACTGCGTGAGGGTGACTTCGATCAAGCCTCCGTCCGGCGTAAACTTGATCGCGTTGGAGAGCAGGTTGCTCACGATCTGCTGCAGGCGGTCGAAGTCGCCCTCCACTGGCACCACCGCATAGTCGCAGTCGAAGCGCAGCGCTATCTGCTTGGTCGCCGCCGGCTCGCGCGACAGGTCCAGCGCCACGCCCACCACATCAACCAGGTTCACCCTGTAGAGGTTGAGATCCAGCTTGCCGCTGATGATGCGGGAGGTGTCCAGCAGGTCGTCGATCAGGCGGGTCTGGTGGTCGATGTTGCGCTTGATGGCGTCCGCCGCCCGCCCGACCAGGCCGCTGTCCAGCGTTTTCGCGCCGGAGAGGATCTGGCTCCAGCCCTTGAGCGCATTCAGCGGCGACCGCAGTTCATGGGAGACGATGGCGAGGAACTCGTCCTTCGCCCGGTTGGCGCGCTCGGCCTCGCCGCGCAGCTTGTGCTCGGCCACCAGCAGTTGCTCCAGCTCCACCTGGGCGCGCTTGCGCTCGGTGATGTCCTTGGCCACGCCGACCAGGCCGAACACCACGCCGTCCTCGTCGCGCAGCGGCGACTTGGTGATGAGGAAGGTACGGGTGATGCCGCCCAGGGTGCGATGTTCCTCAACCACCACCGGCCGGCCGGTTTCTATCACCCGGCGGTCATTGGCGGTGGAGATGGCCGTCTCGCCGTCGTCGCCGAAGATGTCCGCCTCGCTGCGGCCTATCACCTGCGCCTGGCTCAGCCCCATCAGCTGCAGCGCCGCCGGGTTCACCATCATGATGTGGCCGTCGCGGCCCTTGGCCACGATCAGCTCCGGCGTGCTGGCGGCGATGGTGCGCAGCAGGGTGGTGCTTTCGCGCAGCACGATCATGGTGCGGTCCAGCGCGCGGGTGCGCTCCGCCACCCGGCGGTCCAGCGCCGCATAGGCGGCACGCTCCGCATGGGCACGGGCGCGGTTGGTGCTCACATCGCGCAGCACCATCACCCCGCCCATCAGCCGGTCGCGGTGGTCGCGTATCGGGGTGGAGGTCACCTCCACCGCCTGCAGGCTGCCGTCGCGCCGGCGCACCGCCGGCTCGCCCTCCAGCGACAAGGACACCCCGCGCGAGAAGGCAGTGCGCAGCGGCCCGCCCAGCGGCTCGCCGGTGGCTTCGTCCACCAGCGTCAGCAACTCGCCCACGTCCCGCCCCACCGCCGCCGCGGCCTTCACCTCGAGCAGCGCTTCGGCGGCCGGATTGAGGAAGCTCACCCGGCATTCGTCGTTCACCGTCAGCACTGCCTCGCCGATGTTGGCCAGCGTGGCATCCAGCCATTGGCGCTGAGTGGCCTCGCGGCGCTCGGCCAGGGAGCGCGACTGGTTCATCTCGTCCAGCCGGGTGGAGGTCCACAGGATGAGGGTGAGGCAGGCCACAATCACCCCCACCGTCAGCGCGCCCTCGCTCTCGATGTTCTCGAACCAGCCCACACGCTCGCCCAAAGCCTGCAGCCAGCCGGCGAGCAGCGGCAGGCAGATCGCCAGCGGCACCAGGCGGCGGACGATAACCGCCCCCGGCGAGTCGTGCTCCAGCAGCTGCACCAGGCGGGAGGATGGCCGCGTCGCCATCAGCCCGAAGCTGCCCGCCGCCAGTCCCAGCGCCACCGGCAGGGCCATGCCCAGCGAGGGCACCGCCACGTCCAGCCGGACCAGCCGGAAGGTGAGCCCCACCAGCGCGACCAGCGTCACCCCGGCCACCGCCACCGCGAGGAACTGCGACCATTCCCAGGCGCGCTGCCCCTTGAGCGTTGCCAGCGCCATGCCAACGGCAAGCAAGGCGTAGCAGCAGGCGGTGCCGACCGAGGTGGGGGTGGATTCGAGCTCGGTCACCAGTGCCAGCAGGCCGGCGCCGGATTCCGGCAGCCAGCCCATCTCCCGGCCCACGCCCAGCAGCGCCAGCAGGAAGGCCAGCGCGGCGACACCGCGCACCGGCCAGCGCAACTCCCCTGCCCTTTCGCTGCTCAGCATGCGCAGGCCGAAGGCGAACAGCGCCAGCATGAGTACACCGCTGGGCATCATCGGCCGGGAGTCCGCTCCGAGGGCGGCCAGTCCGGGAACGCCGGCCACCCAGCCGATCAGCCCCAGAAGCGCCAAAAGCGCGATGAGGGCACTCGCCCCCACCGCGCCGCTGCGCAGTCTTGCAACCCACAGCCCGCTATCGCTCATCGCCGGGCGTCTGCAGATGTGAGGTATGCGGATGGTCCTGCTGCGCGGCCCTCGCAGACCGGCGGCGGGCCAACCCACCCGGGCCGGCTGCATTCAAAGATCGTTTAGACATCTGCCCCATTCACTTCCGTTCTTCCACTCGCCCCAGGGCGGCCCCGACGCTGGCCAGCCGTGTCGCCCTGCCCCTCGCTCATCCGTCCCTGCTCCGCCCGCCAGGCGCACGCGGCGACGGCACCCCGGCCGGCGGCGCACGGCGGCGCCGCTTCAGCAGCAGGCTGCCGGCCGCCGTCAGCGGATCGCCGTAACGCATGCGCAGCAGCGTCATCGCCAGCCCGGCCACCATCCCCAGCACGCCTCCGCCGGCGGCCGCGGCGCCACCGGCCGCTGCCACTGGCGGCGCCCGCCGGGGCGCGGACTTGCGCCCCCGCAGCACGCCACCGACGACGAAGCCGGCGGCCACCGCCGCCAGCAAGCCCTTGCCGGACACCGCGGCGTCCCGCTTGTCCCGCAACCAGACCGCCGCCGCCTGTTCCAGTTCGCGGCGGCTGTCCTGCACCCGGATTTCCGCCTCGCGCACATCTCCGCCATCGGTCACAGCGTCTCTCCTTCCGCCGCTTCGCCCCGCAACTGGCGCAGCGTGGCGGCGAAGGGCAGCTCGCCCACACGGCGGCGCAACCAGGCTGCCGCCGCCAGCGCCGCCACCACGTTCAGCCCGGCGGCCACCAGCAGCACCGCCGGCCAGGACACACCGGCGCCCACCAGCCAGCCGCTGGCAGCCACCACCAGTGCCAGCCAGGCCGTAACCAGCAGCACCGAGGTGACCACGACCACGCAGACGATCTCTATCGCTCTGCGGGCCGAGTAGCGGGCATCCAGCACGGCCAGCAGGAGCAGATCCCCCGCCAGCCGGCGGGCCCGGCCGAACAGGGTGACGATGCTCTCGCCGGCTGCGGTCCTTTTCTGCCCCGCCGCCATTCTCTCGCCCGCCATGCCGGGGCCGCTCAACGCGACAGCAGGCGGCTGAGCAGCAGGCCGACACCGACCGCCGCGGCCACCGCGGCGAGGGGATGGTCGCGCACGCAGCCGCGGGCGTTCTCCATCCATACTTCCTGCTTGTCCATCAGCTGGTGGCCCAGCTCTTCTCCCCGCGCGCCGACGTCACGCATGGCGGAAGCCGCGGCCTCGGTTACCCGGCCCACCGCTTCCTGGGCGCTGCCGGACAGACGCTCGAGGCGGGCGGCGCCCTGTTCGCTTGCTCCGGCGATGGTGGAACCCGTAGTGGTCGTCATGTTCATCCTCCGTCCTTGGTTCGCCCGGCTTGCTGCGCCACCGCCGGCAGGGGCGGGAAAGAAGCCGGCGGCGTGTCGGTGGAGGCAATCCGCGTTCCCGCGCCCGCCTTCCGCTGCCGGTTCCCGGGCGAGGCCGCCGGGCAGGTCCGCCCTCTCCTGCCCCCGAGTGCCGCCCACCGGCTCTCCTTCCCCTGCCTCCGCTCAGAGAGCTCTTCCTTCAGCCTTTCCCTCTCTTCCGCGCCCGCTCCCCCGTCCTGGAGTGGCCGGCGACGTCCACTCCCTCCTCCGGCACCTCGGCGCCCGGGCTGTGTTCCGGCGCTGCGCCGGGGCCGGGCACATCCGAGGGCAGGCCGCGGCGGTCGGTATCCACCAGGCCATGCTCGATGTCGCTGGCGGCCTGCTCTATCACCTGGCGCGGCCGCTTCTCGCCCGGCTTGGGCGGCGCAGCCGGCGCTTCGTCGCGCTCGTAGGGCAAGGGCAGCTCGTCCTCGCGGGGCTGGCGGGCGATGTTGCTGTCCTCCGCGTCCGCCACCGGAAAACGGCCGTGCGCCTTCAGCGGGTCCTTCTTCGGGTCCTTGGCGGGATCCCTCTTCGGCCGCGTTCCGTCCTCGTTCTGCGTCGCTTTCATCGGCTTGCCTCCTTGTGGGTCGGATCGCCATGCCTGCAGGCATCCGCCGTTCCCGGCAGCGCCGGGTGTAAGCGCAACCGCCTCGCTGTAGCGCTTACATGCGGGCCGCCAGCGCGCTAGCGCCGGGCCCGGCGCGCCTCCTCCGGCGCTTCGTCCTCGTCCTCGTAGTCCTCCAGTCCGTCCGCGCCTTCATCGCCCTCGTCCTTGCCCGAGTTGTAGGCGGCCAGGCGGTTGTAGAGGGTCTTGAGGCTGATGCCCAGCATCTCCGCCGCCTTGCGCTTGACGTTGCCGCACTCCAGCAGCGTGGCCTCCATGACGCGGCGGTTCACCTCTTCCAGCGGGGTGCCGATGCGGATGGTGAGCACCGGACTGTGGGCCGGCTGCAGGAAAGCCTCCGGCGCCAGCTCGGCCTCGATCACCTCGTCGGCAAGAATGAAGGCGCGATGCACGTAGTTCTTCAGCTCGCGTACGTTGCCCGGCCACGAGTGGGCGTAGAGCGCGGCGATAGCCTCTTGCGAAAAACGCTTGTTGGCCTGTTCCTGCTCGTTCAGCTCGGCGAGGAAGTGCTCGGCCAGCAGCTCGATGTCGGTGCCGCGCTCGCGCAGCGGCGGCAGCTGGATGGGGAAGACGTTGAGGCGGTGGTACAGATCCTCGCGCATGCGGCCTTCGGCCACCGCCTTCTCTGGCGAGCGGTTGGTCGCGGCGATGAGGCGCACGTCGGTGGCGATGGCTTCATTGGTGCCGACCCGCATGAAGCTCTTGGTCTCCAGCACCCGCAGCAGCTTGACCTGCAGGTCCGGCCGCATTTCGGTGACTTCGTCCAGGAACAGGGTGCCGCGGTTGGCGCGCTCGAAGAAACCCTGGTGTTGGCGGTCGGCGCCGGTGAAGCTGCCCTTTTCGTGGCCGAACAGTTCGCTCTCCACCAGTTGCGGCGACACCGCGCCACAGTTCAGCGGCAGGAAGGGCTGGCGCTTGCGGCGGCTGAGTTCGTGGATGGTCTGCGCCGCCACCTCCTTGCCGGTGCCGCTCTCGCCCACCAGCAACACCGAGGCCGAGGTGGGCGCTACCCGCGCCATCTGGTCGTACACCTTGCGCATGGCCGGCGAGTTGCCAAGGATGTGGCCGAAGCGGCCCAGGCGCAGCAGTTCGTTGCGCAGCTCGCCGATTTCCTCGCGCAGGTGCTCGGTCTTGGGCACGCGCTGCAGGATGCCGCGCAGGCGTTCGATATCCACCGGCTTCACCAGGTAGTCGGTGGCGCCGGCCCGCAGCGCCTCGATGGCGCTCTCCACGCTGGCATGGCCGGTAATCACCACCAGCTCGGGCAGTTCGCCCGCTTGAAATTCGTTGACCAGTTCGATGCCCTGTCCATCGGGCAGCATCAGATCGGTCAGGATCAACTCCGGCTTGGAGCGCGTAAGGTGGATGCGCGCTGCCCTCAGGGAATCCACCGACCCCACGGTAAAACCTTCCGAACGGATGAACTCGCTCATCCAGCCGATGGTATCCGGGTCGTCGTCCACCAACAGTACCTGCGGCATTTTGCCTCCATGTTGAATATGTGCCTGCCCCCGCGGGGCGGGATGTTAACTTCGTACGGCTTCTCTCCGCGGAGCCTGGTTATCCTTCTGTCCGGGCGCATTCCCATGCGCGACCCGGGCAAGCTGTTTGCACCGGCTACAGCGCCTGCCGGTGACCGGCCCGCACTTGCCTCGGGCGTTTTGCCCTGGAGTTGCTCTCCCCGGTGCTACATCCGTTCCGCGCCGCGCTTCTTCATTCAACGCGGCATCGGCAGGCTGACCTCGCTGGTCCTCCACTTCCCGTCCTCAATGCCAGGTGGCGCAAACGCCTTGGCGGGCGACCACTGCATGGTCGGCGATGGTGTGGTACTGCACTTCACCATCCTAGGATGGAACCTCCTGTTCGACTATCTCGCCTTCCGCTCGCCCAAATGCGCCGCATCCTACCGCCGCCGGCGCTCAAGCTGGTGCACCGCGGGCGCCTCTCCAGGCGCGCGGCGGCAATTCGTCCTTCTGCCCGGTCAGCGGGGCGCAGCTGCGCGGATAAGGTCCTTCCCGCTCTCCCAGGAGCGCTGCCTTCATCCGTCAGCGTGAGGGCGAGAACGGCGGCGGCCGCCGGAATGCAGCATGGCCCCGGCCGCGCAGAGGCGGTCGGGGCCGGAGGAGAGGGAGGGCCGCTCGGGCGGCGCCAGCGGGCGACGAGCCTTCCCCTAGGGATGCCGCCCCGGCCTCTTGGACGGTGGAATCGCTCCACCGTCCGGCGCGGCCGCCGAAGCACTCCACAGGAGCAAGCCGATCAGGCTGCCCAGACATAAACCGCCCACCGCCGCGTAGAACGCAAAGGTGAGCGAGAAACACGAGGCCATCAGGAAGGCAGCCACACCGCCCACCACAGCGCCATGCAGCATCTCGGTATAGAGGCTGGCTTGCTCGTCGGCGGCCGGATGCAGCTGCCGGCAGACGGCGAGGAAGCTGGCGCGGAGGTGGTCTAGCGTTTTCATGCAGGAAGCTTAAGCAGACTCCATGCCACCCCGCGCCCGCCGGCCCAGCCCGCGCCCGCTCTGGGTTTTCGTAGCGGGCGGCCCGCGCTGGAGCCGGCGCGAGGCAGTAATTTTTTCCTGGAGAGGACGAAGTTACACGGTCGCCGGCCTTGTCCGGCGGAGGATGGGGCGCTGGCCGGGGAAAGCGGCACCGCCTCGCGGGGCATACCCCTTGCCCAGATGAACAGGCCCCCCGCGAGCCCCCACGGCAGGAAGCGGCAGCCGCGCCGCAGGAAGGCTGGGCAGCAGGCCCTTTGCGGAGACTTCCATACCTTTCACCCCACTGCCC
>NZ_WUEI01000037.1 GCF_012911025.1 Azoarcus sp. TTM-91
GGCGAGACCCATGATGCGCGGGGGCGGGGGGGCAGGCCCTCAGTGGTCCTTGCGGATCAGGCCGACCATGATGCCTTCGATGACCAGCGGGGTGTGCCGGGTATCGACGACGATGGGCTGGTAATCCGGGTTGGCGGGCAACAATTCGACCACCGCGCCCTTGCGCTGCAGCGTCTTCACCGTGACTTCGTCCTCCAGCCGGGCGACCACGATCTGGCCGTTGCGGGCCTCGGCGGCGCGATGCACCGCGAGCAGGTCGCCATCCAGGATGCCAGCATCGCGCATGCTCATGCCGCGCACGCGCAGCAGGTAGTCGGCACGGGGGGAGAACAGGGCGGGATCGAGTTGGTAGTGCTGTTCCACGTGCTCGGCGGCGAGGATGGGGCTGCCGGCGGCCACCCGGCCGACCAGGGGCAGGCCCAGTGCCTGCTGCACGAGACGGATGCCGCGCGCCCGGCCTTCCTCCAGCAGGATGGCACCCTTGGCCGCCAGCGTGCGCAGATGGCTTTCGGCGGCGTTGGGCGAGCGGAAGCCGAAGGCGGCGCAGATGTCCGCCCGGGTGGGGGGGCGGCTGTCGTGCTCTATGCTCTGGCGGATAAAGTCGAGGATTTCCTGCTGCCGGGGGGTAAGGTGCTCGCTGCGCGCGCTCATGGCGGTCTCCGTGTCGAGCTGTAATTTTAAACAGCCCGGGGTCTCAAGGGAAAGCAAAACGGTGGCGGCGGGCGGGCATCAGGCGAAAGGCGCAGTGGCGGGAAGGAATGTGCAAGCCTGCTTGAGCCCGGCGCGTATCTGGGCTATTCGTAATGGACGAGGCGTTCCTCCGGAGCGTCGGCCCGTCGGAGAGGAGGATGCCGTGCCGTCCAGTCCTGCAGCGCTTCCAGGTAGTGTTCGCCCAGCCTCTCCGCTAGAATCGCCGCTACGTCAGGGGGAGCCCATGCTGCAAAGCGGAGACATCGCACCCACGTTTTCTTTGCCGGACGCGGACATGGCGGATTTCGATCTCGCCACCGAGAATGGCAAGCGCCATGTGGTTCTCTACTTCTACCCGCGTGACAAGACGCCGGGATGCACCCTGCAGGCCGCAGACTTCAGCGATCACGAGGAAGAGTTCGCCCGCCACGATTGCGTGGTGGTGGGCGTGAGCCCGGACGATTGCCTGACCCACGCCGAGTTCCGCGATGAGCAGGGGCTTTCGGTCAGGCTTTTGTCGGACACCGACACCGAAGTGTGCCGGCTCTACCATGTCTGGCGACCCAAGGTGGTCGATGGTGTGGAAAAGATGGGCGTGCTGCGCTCGACCTTCATCATCGACAAGCAGGGCGTGCTCAGGCACGCGCTCTACGACGTCACGCCTCGCGGCCATGCCGCCGCGGTATTCGAACTCGTCAAGGAACTGGAATCCAATGCAAACGGAAATCGTAAAGAACAGCGTGGTCACGCTTAACTACACCGTCCGCGATCCGGACGGCAACATGATCGACGATGGCCAGCATCCGCTGATCTACCTGCACGGCGGTTACGACGGCATCTTCCCGAAGGTGGAAGAGGCGCTGCATGGCCGCAAGACGGGCGACAAGCTGCAACTGAAGCTGCAACCGGAAGATGCTTTCGGCGACTACGACGAGGAGCTGGTGCTGGTCGAGGACGCCAAGCTCTTCCCGGAGAACATCGAAGTCGGCATGTCCTTCGAGCGCGTCACCGATGACGGCGAGGAAGAGATCCTCTACCGCGTCACCGACATCGCCGAAGGCAAGGTGGTGGTCGATGGCAACCACCCGCTGGCCGGCGTTGCGCTGGTGTTCGACATCACCGTTGCCGAAGTCCGCGCGGCAACCAGCGAGGAAATCACCCACGGCCATGTGCATGGCCCCGGCGGTCATCACCACCACTGAGCATTCCCGGGGGCCGCGACAGCGGCCCCTGTCGCATCCGGCTTCCGCCCAGCTTCTGAATCCTTCCTTCCGACTATCCCGATGAGCGCTTTCCCCCGCGCTGAAAACGCCCTGCTCGAAGTGGCGGACCTCAATGTCGTGCTGGAGAGTCCAGCGCGGCGCCTGCACCCGGTGGATGGGGTGGATTTCTCCATTGCCGCCGGCGAAACCTTCGCGCTGCTGGGTGAGTCGGGCTGCGGCAAGTCGATGACGGCGCTGGCCCTTACTCGCCTGCTGCCGGAAAGCGGGCGCATCCACGCCGGCCGGGTCCGTCTGGGCGGCGACGATCTGCTGGGCTTGTCGGAGGCCGGCATGCGTGCGGTGCGCGGCGGGCGCATCGGCATGGTGTTCCAGGAGCCGGCCACCAGCCTGAACCCGGTGATGACCGTAGGCAACCAGATCGGCGAGGTGCTTGCCCAGCACCGCGGGCTGGAGGGCGCTGCGCGCCAGGCCGAGGTGGTCCGCCTGCTGGCGGCGGTGGGCATTCCGGACGCAGCCAGGCGTGCGGCGGACTATCCCTTCCAGTTCTCCGGCGGCATGAAGCAGCGGGTGATGATCGCGATGGCGCTGGCCGGCGAGCCGGAACTACTGATTGCCGACGAGCCCACCACCGCGCTGGACGTCACCATCCAGGCTCAGGTGCTGGACCTGCTCGCCCGCCTGCAGGCCGAACGCGGCATGGGCATGCTGCTGATCACTCACGACCTCGGCGTGGTCGCCCGCAGCGCTGACCAGGTGGGCGTGATGTACGCCGGCCAGCTGGTGGAGACCGGCGGACGGGACGATTTCTTCCGCGCGCCGCTGCATCCCTATTCCCGCAAGCTCTTCGCCGCGCTGCCTTCCGCCGCACAGCGTGGCGGACCGCTGGATGCGCCGGAGGGCAGCGTGCCGGTGCTGGACGGCGACTTTCCCGGCTGTCGCTTCGTCGAGCGCTGCCCGCTGGCTTTCGACCGCTGCGACGACGAGGCACCGGGCTGGGCCAGCGTGGGCGCGCAGCGGGTGCGCTGCCATCTGTACGAGGGCGTGAGCATTCCGCGCCCGCTGGAAGCCAGGGAGGCGAACTACGCCGCCACGAGTGCGCGCAAGCAGCAGGCGCCGGTGCTGGAGGTGCGTAATCTCAAGGTCCATTTCCCGGTGCGCAAGGGTGTGCTCAAGCGGGTGGTGGGCCAGGTGCGTGCAGTAGACGGTGTCAGCTTCAGCCTGGTGGCGGGGCATACGCTGGCCCTGGTCGGCGAATCCGGCTGTGGCAAGACCACGGTGGGCAAGGCCCTGCTGCAATTGATTCAACCCACTGCCGGTGAAGTGTTTTTCGACGGCGAGAACATGGTGGGACGCCCTCAGAGAGCGCTGGTGGAGATGCGCAAGGCCGTGCAGATGGTGTTCCAGGACCCCTTCGCCTCGCTCAATCCACGAATGCGCATCGGCGACATCATCGAGGAAGGCATGGCCAGCCTGGGCGTCGGCGATAGCGCCGAGGCCCGTTCCCGGAGGGTGGATGCCCTGCTTGAGCGGATGGGGCTGCAGGCGGCGATGCGCTGGCGTTATCCCCATGAATTCTCCGGCGGCCAGCGCCAACGCATCGCCATTGCCCGCGCGCTGGCGGTGTCGCCGCGGGTGCTGGTGTGCGACGAACCGACCAGCGCGCTGGACGTGTCGGTGCAGGCCCAGCTGCTGAACCTGATGCGCGAGCTGCAGCAGGAGCAGGGGCTAGCCTATCTCTTTGTCACCCACAACCTGGGCGTGGTGGATTACCTGGCCGACGAGGTGGCGGTGATGTACCTCGGTCGCATCGTGGAGTACGGCGCGGTGGAGCAGGTGCTGGCTGCACCGGCGCATCCTTATACCCGGTTGCTGCTGGCAGCAGTGCCCAAGGTGGAGGGAGAGGCCGGGGCGGCGGGGGCCATCGAGATGGCCAAGCCGGAGGTGGAGCTGCCGTCGCCGCTGAAGCCGCCGGCCGGCTGCCATTTCCATCCGCGTTGCCCGCAGGCCACCGACATCTGCCGGGTCACCTATCCTGCGCCTACCGTGTCGCACAGTGGCCACGCGGTGAGCTGTCACTGGCCACTTCAGCGCTTGTAAGACTCCCGCGGACTATTTCGCGGCGGGTTTCTTCGGTTGTTGCTGGGTCTTGGCGGTTCCCGGAACCGGTTTGCCGTTCTTCTGCGGCGGGGCCGTCTTGGCGGCCGGGGCCGCAGCCTTGCCTGCAGGTTTGGCGGTGCTCTTGGCCGTGGGCGCGGACTTGGCCGCAGGGGCGGCTTTCTTCGCCGCGCTTTTGTTCGCGACCGCCTTCTTGGCTGCGGCGCTGTTCTTGCCCGCAACGGGCGTCTTGGCCGTGGCGGCCGGAATCTTGCGGACCGGCGTGGTGGTGTTGGCGGTGAGCTTCACCTGCGGCCGATTCGGCAGCAGCCGGGTGACCTGCAGCGCCCCACTGGGGTCGACGCCATCCGGCACCAGCAACGAGTAGCCGGCGCCGACCCGGCTGCGGGCATTCAGGCCATTGAGCTGCAGCAGTTGGGCGAGGGTGAGGTCGTGGCGCTGGGCAATGGCGGCCAGCTTTTCACCGGGGCCGAGCTCATGCACCCGCCAGCCTTTGCCATCTTCCGAGAGCTGTTCCAGGCCGGCCTCGAAGTGGCTCGCGCGTTCGGTGGGAACGATCAGCGTCTGGCCGGGCAGGGTGACGGCCGGGCGGTTGAAGGAAGGGTTGAGCGCCAGGAACTCCTCCAGCGACAGGCCGGCCAGTTTCGCCGCTGCCGCCAGATCGGTGCCGATAGGCGCGGCCACCGCGACGAAGTTGGCTTCGTTCGGTACGTAGGGCAGTTCGAAGTGGAAGAGTTCGGGCTGGGAGACGATGTTCTTGATCGCCTGCAGCTTAGGCACGTAGTTGCGCGTCTCGTCGGGCATCCGCAGCTGGCTGTACTCGGCCGGCAGGCCGGCGTCCACGTTGCGCTGGATGGCCCGGGCCACTGCGCCCTCGCCCCAGTTGTAGGAGGCCAGGGCGAGATGCCAGTCGCCGTGCATCTCGTAGATGGTCTGCAGGTAGTCCAGGGCGGCGTTGGTGGAGGCGATCACGTCGCGCCGCTCGTCTATCCAGGAGTCCTGCGTCAGGTTGTAGTTCTTGCCGGTGGAGGGAATGAACTGCCACAAGCCCGAGGCGTGCGCCGGCGAGTAGGCCAGCGGGTTGTAGCTGCTCTCCACCATGGGCAGCAGCGCCAGTTCGGTGGGCATGCCGCGGCGTTCCAGCTCGTCCACGATGTAGTAGAGATAGCGGCCGCCACGGGCGAAGACCTGTTTGAGAAAGCCTGGGCGGTTGAGGTAGAAGAGCTGTTGGTCGGCGACCAGTTGGCTGTCCAGATCGGGCATGCTGAAGCCGCGGCGGATGCGGTCCCAGATCTCGTTCGGGTTGCGCGTCAGGTCCAGCGTCAGCACCCGGGGCTCGTTGGCCAGTTCGTTGGGGGCGTGCAGACCCAGGGCTTCGGACGCGGCAACCGGCGCTTCCTGGGCGGAAGCCGGGGTGCCGGAGAGCAGCAAGGAGAGGGAGAAAAGGAGCGGCGCGAAGAACTTCGCCATGGCGGAAACCGGGCCGGGGGCGCTGCGTAAAGCGGGAGAGTCTAGCCAGCGGCCGGCTTTCGCGTCAATTTGGGTCCCGGTGGAGGGGCCGGAGGCGACTTTCACTGGTCATGAAGACTCAAACGAAAGTTATAATCCGGAGCAATACATGCGTCAGCGTGTCAGGTTTTCCTTTTTGGCGCCATTCGGCTTGCTAGGATGGCTGCAGTCCTTGGGGTCGAGGTCCCGCTTCCCGCCATGAAAGCCCTGGTCATCGAAGATACGGTCACGAGCGCCACCCTCGTGTGCAATCAGCTCACCAAGATGGGGCTGACCGCGCTGCATGCGCGCAATGGTGAGACAGGCATCGAGATGTTCAAGCGCGAACGCCCGGATCTGGTTCTGCTCGACATCATCATGCCGGGGCTGGACGGCTTCGAGGTGGCGCACCGCATCCGCCAGTTGGAGCGCGACGGCGAGTGGACGCCCATCATCTTCCTCACCGCGCGTACCAGCGATGAGGATCTGCAGCGCGGCATCGAGGTGGGAGGCGACGACTATCTCGCCAAGCCGGTCTCCGAGATGGTGCTGAAATCCAAGGTGCGCGCGATGCAGCGCATCGCCCAGATGCGCTATTCCTTGCTGGTGCTGACCCGCAAGCTGGATGAGGCCAACCGGGAGCTGACCCGTCTTTCCTCGGTCGATGGCCTGACCGGCATCGCCAACCGCCGGCGCTTCGACGAAACCCTGCTGAGGGAGTGGCGGCGCGCCTCCCGGGCCGGGGGTTCGATGGCCCTGCTGGTGGCGGACGTGGATGCCTTCAAGCAGTTCAACGATGGTTATGGCCACCAGGTGGGCGATGAATGCCTGAAAGCGGTGGCGCGCACGCTGGAGCAGAACCTGCGCCGCCCGACCGATCTGGTCGCTCGTTATGGCGGCGAGGAGTTCGCCGCCATCCTGCCGGACACGGCCGCGGAAGGCGCGGTGGGCGTTGCGGAGGCGATGCGCAACGGGGTGGAAAGCCTGCGCATCACCCATCGTTTCTCCAGCACCGCGCCGGTGGTGACCATCAGCGTTGGAGTGGCCTGGGTGCAGCCGGCACGGGGCGACGATCAAGGTTATCTTGCCCTGCTGAAGGCGGCCGACGACGCGCTCTATGGAGCCAAGCACGGTGGGCGGAACCGCCTCGAAGTGCGCCATTACGAGAGCTTCGCCGGGCGTTGAGGCGGCCTGGGCGTCTGCGCCACCGCGGCGCCTTTCCCGCAACTGCCCTCAGAACACGTCTTTCCAGGCCCGCAGCGCTGCCAGACAGGCAAGCGCATCTCCCGGTTGAGTGCCGGCATGCCGGGTCACAGCGGCGATAACACCGGCCTCCTGCGTGCGCAGGAAGGGGTTGATGGCGCGCTCCCGGGCAATGGTGCTGGGCAGGGTCGGCTTCCCCGCTGCCCGTTGCGCTTCGCACCAGCGGGCATATTCGTCGCGTGCCGGATTGTCGGGCTCGGCCGCGCGGGAGAATGCCAGATTGGAGAGGGTGTATTCATGGGTGCAGTACACCCGGGTCGCCGCGGGCAAGGCATTGAACTTGGCCAGCGAGGTGGCCATCTGGGCAGGGGTGCCTTCGAACAGCCGTCCACAGCCGGCAGAGAACAGCGTGTCGCCGCAGAACAGCAGCTCATCGCCGTAGTAGGCGACATGGCCGGCGGTATGGCCAGGCACGTCCAGTACGCCGAGCGTAAGCTCCAGTTCCGGCAGCGCCACGGTGTCGCCCTCTGCCACCGGCCGGTTCACGCCGGCGATGTTCTCCCGGCCGGGACCGAACACCGGTATCGCTTTGGCGTTAAGCGGCGCGGCGTCCAGCAGTGCGCCGACACCGCCGACATGGTCTGGATGGTGGTGAGTGACGAGGATCGCGCTCAAGGCCAGATTCTCGGCCTGCAGGTAGGCCTGCACCGGCGCTGCATCGCCGGGATCGACCACCACGGCGTGGCGACCACGACGAAGAAGCCAGATGTAGTTATCGCGAAAGGCGGGAAGAGGGATAATGGCGTCCATAAGTCCCGATTTTGAAGCGCTGACCATCCATGTCAATCCTCAGCCTGTCTGACTGGCTGGCGACACCCCAGGGGCGATACCTGCTCGAGTGGGAGCAGGCCAAGTTCGACATCCTGCTGGCCGATATCTTCGGCTACAACGCCGTGCAAGTCGGTCTGCCCGAGATCGATTTCCTGAGAGCAAACCGCATGCCTTTCCGCTTCCGCTGCGGCCGGAGCGGCGAAGTGGGTGTGTTCGCGCTCGAGGATGCGCTGCCATTCGCCACCGCCAGCCTGGATCTGGTGGTGCTGCCGCATGTGCTGGAGTTTGCCGCGCGCCCGCACCAGGTGCTGCGCGAGGTGGAGCGGGTGCTGGTGCCGGAGGGCAGCGTGGTCATCGCCGGGCTGAATCCCTTCAGCCTCTGGGGCGCGCGCCGGCTGGTGGTGCGAACGCCGGGGAATTATCCCTGGCGCGGGCAGTACCTGTCGGTGCGACGGGTGAAGGATTGGCTGACCCTGTTGGGTTTCGAGACGCAATCGGGCAGCTTCGGCTGTTACGCGCCGGCGGTGACCAGTACCAAGTGGCTGGAACGCTGGCGTTTCATGGACAAGGCGGGCGACCGCTGGTGGCCGGTCTGTGGCGGTAGCTACATGCTGCAGGGCGTTAAGCGGGTACAGGGGATGCGGGTGATCATGCCGAACTGGCGGGAGAAGCGAGCTACCGCGAAGCGCCTGTCAGCCGTCGCCCAGCGGAACGAGGACGCCGCGCAGTAGAAGAACTGGCAGAACTGGCGCGGCCAGAAAGGTTTGACGGAAAAGAGAATGGAAGAAGTCGATATCTATACCGATGGCGCCTGCAGCGGAAACCCGGGCCCGGGCGGTTGGGGCGCGATCCTGCGTTCAGGCGAACACGAGAAGGAGGTCTGGGGCGGGGAACCGCAGACTACCAACAACCGGATGGAGCTGCTGGCGGTGATCCGTGCTTTGGGCCAGCTCAAGCGGCCGGTCATCGCCCGGGTGCATACCGACAGCCAATACGTGCAGAAAGGCATTTCCGAGTGGATCCACGGCTGGAAGGCACGGGGCTGGAAGACCGCTTCCAAGGAGCCGGTGAAGAATGCCGATCTGTGGCGTGCCCTGGACGAAGCGGCCAGCGCCCACCAGGTGAAGTGGCTGTGGGTGCGCGGCCACAACGGTCATCCGGAAAATGAACGCGCGGATGCGCTCGCCCGTCGGGGCGTGGATGCGGCGCGCAAGAGCGGGCGGCCGGTCGAGCCTTGAGCGGCAAGCGGCGAAGATCAAGCGGAAACAAGCAAGGGGATTACATGCGACAGATCGTGCTCGACACGGAAACCACCGGCCTGGACTGGCGCAATGGCGACAGGGTGATCGAAATCGGCTGCGTGGAGTTGCTCAACCGCAGCCTCACCGGCCGGCATTTCCATGTCTACATCAATCCGCAGCGCAGCATTGACGCCGAGGCGATCGCGGTGCACGGCATCACCGAGGAATTCCTGGCGGACAAGCCCGCCTTTTCGGCCATCGTCGATGAGTTCGAGGAGTTCGTGCGCGACGCCGATCTCATCATCCACAACGCCAGCTTCGACGTCGGTTTCCTCAACCATGAACTGAGCTTGCTCAAGCGACCGAAGCTGGACGTGCTCTGCCGCGAGGTGATCGATACCCTGCGCATGGCCAAGGAGCAGAACCCCGGCAAGAAGGCATCGTTGGACGCGCTGTGCGAACGCTACGAGATCGACAACGGCCACCGTACGCTGCATGGCGCCTTGCTGGACTCGGAGTTGCTGGCGGAGGTCTACCTGGCGATGACGCGCGGCCAGGAGAGCCTGATCATGGCGCTGGACGAGCCGGCGCCGGGCGCGGTCGAGGAGGGCGGTCTGCCGATCGAGCGCCTGCCCTTGAGGGTGTTGCGTGCCACGGCCGAGGAACTGGCCGGTCATGACAAGGTGCTGGGCGAGATCGAGAAGGCCAACAAGGGCCTGTGCCTATGGAAGGAGCCGGTGCCGGCCGAAGAAGCGGCTGCGGCCTGAAGCCCGTCGCTGGGTGGGCCTGCGCCGCCCGGCCGGAACGGGGCTGGAGCCAGAGAAGAGGCGTGGGCCGCTTGCCGGCGTGCCTCTTCTGTCTTTCTGGGTCGCCGCCTAGAGCCGCAGCACCCCGCCCGGCACGCTGCCGGCGGCTTCCAGCCGGCTCACCGTGGCCAGCAGGTCGAGACCGGTGTCCTGCTTGAGCAGGCAGGCCCGCTCGCGCAGCTCTTCCATCGGCAGCGCGATCTCTTCTCCCGTCGCCGCGAAGGCCACCACATTGCCGCTGTCGCAGGAGGGGAAGGCCAGCGTCCTGTCGTCGAAGGTTTCGATGATGCGGCCCAGGCTGGCCTTGTAGCCCTTGGAGCGGCCGAACAGGTTCACCGACAGCAGCCCCTGGGCGCTGAGCTTGCCGCGGGCGGCCTGGTAGAAGGCAAGCGTGTCCAGGCCGCCAGCGCGGGCGTTGCGGTCGAAGCCATCCACCAGGATGTAGTCGTAGGGGGCGCCGGCGTGGTTCTCCATATATTTGGCACCGTCGGCGATATGGATGCTCAGGCGTTCGTCTTCCGCGGGCAGGCGGAAGAACTGGCGAGCGGCGGCCAGCACCGAGGGCTCGATCTCGACCACATCCATCTGGCATTGCGGGCAATGCCGGTGCATGAACTTGGTCAGGGAGGCCGCGCCCAGCCCGATCAGCAGCGCCCGGCGTGGCCATCCCGAATCGGCGCGCAGCAGCAGGCCGGCCATCATCTCCCGGGTGTAGGCCAGCTCCAGGTCATAGGGGCGGCGGATGCGCATCGCCCCCTGCACCCAGTCCGAGCCGAAGTGCAGGTAGCGCACCCCGCCGCTTTCGGAGATGTCGATAGGCGTGCCGCTCATGACGACATCCGCTTCAGCGCGTACAGATGCTCCAGCGCCTCGCGCGGCGTGAGCGCATCCGGGTCTATCTCCGCCAGGCTGGTGAGCACCGGGTGGGACAGCGGCTCCGGCTCCAGATCCGGCAGGCCGACGAAGAGATCTGCCTGTGGGCCGGCCTCTATCTCGCGGTTCTCCAGCGAGCGCAGACGGCGTTTGGCATCGCGGATGACGCTGGCCGGAATGCCAGCCAGCGCGGCCACTTCGATCCCGTAGCTCTGGCTGGCCGGGCCTTCCTCCAGTGCGTGCAGGAAGACAATGCGGTGGCCGTGTTCCACCGCGTCCAGGTGCACATTGGCGCACTCCGGGTATTCGCCGTTGAGCCGGGTGAGCTCGAAGTAGTGGGTGGCGAACAGCGTCAGGCTGCGGTTCTTCTCCAACAGCTGGCGGGCGATGGCGAAGGCGAGGGCGAGGCCGTCGAAGGTCGAGGTGCCGCGGCCGATCTCGTCCATCAGCACCAGGCTGTTTTCGGTGGCGCCGTGCAGGATGGCGGCGGCCTCGGTCATCTCCACCATGAAGGTCGAGCGGCCGGAGGCGAGGTCGTCGGAGGCGCCGATGCGGGTGAAGATGGCATCCAGCGGCCCCAGCCGCGCTGCCTCCGCTGGCACGAAGCTGCCGACATGCGCCAGCAGGCAGATCAGTGCGACCTGGCGCATGAAGGTGGATTTACCACCCATGTTCGGGCCGGTGATCATCAGCATGCGGCGGGTGGCGGCCAGCCTGCAGTCGTTCTGGATGAAGTTCTCCACCTGGCGCTCCACTACCGGGTGGCGGCCACCGCTGATGCTGATGCCGGGTTGTTCGGCAAAGCCGGGCTGCACATAGCCATAGCGCACCGCCGCGTGAGCAAAGGCGGCGAGGCCGTCCAGGCAGGCGAGGGCGCGGGCGATGCGTTGCAGCGTAGGAATGTGCTCGGCGAGCTGGTCGAGAATGGCCTCGTACAGCATCTTCTCGCGTGCCAGCGCGCGTTCCTGGGCGGACAGCGCCTTGTCCTCGAAGGCCTTCAGCTCGGGCGTGATGTAGCGCTCGGCGTTCTTCAGCGTCTGGCGGCGGCGATAGTCGTCCGGCACCTTTTCCGCATTCGCGCGGCTTACTTCGATGTAGAAGCCATGGACCTTGTTGAACTCCACTTTGAGGCTGGGAATGCCGCTGCGCTCGCGCTCGCGGGTTTCCAGCGCGAGCAGGAATTCGCCGCAGTTGCTCTGGATGCCACGCAGCTCGTCCAGTTCGGCATCGTAGCCGGGAGCGATCACGCCGCCGTCGCGCACCATGGCGGCCGGTTCGTCGGCGATGGAGCGGGCCAGCAGTTCCAGCGCTGCGCCGGGAACGTCCAGCGTATTCCTTACCTGCAGCAACAGCGGGCTGCCGGTGCCCTCCAGGGCAATGCCGAGCTCGGGCAGGCGGACCAGGCTTTCGCGCAGGGCGGAAAGGTCGCGCGGGCGGGCGTTGCGCAGGGCGATGCGGGCGGTGATGCGGTCTACATCGGCGATGCCGCGCAGCGCGCCGCGCACCGCGTCGTTGCAGCGGCCGTCGCCAGTGCCGACGAGTTCGGCCACTGCGGCATGGCGCGCTTCCGGGACGTGCCGTTCGCGCAGCGGATGGTGCAGCGCGTGGCGCAGCCAGCGCGAACCCATGCTGGTGATGCAGCTGTCCAGCAGGGAAAGCAGCGTGGGCGAGGACTCGCCCCGCAGCGTTTCGGTGAGCTCCAGGTTGCGGCGGGTGGCGGCATCGAGGCGCAGGTATTCCGACTCCCGCTCCACCGTCAGTCCGGTGATGTGCGCCAGGCTCTGGCGTTGCGTGGCCTTCGCGTATTCATACAGCGCCGCCGCCGTGCCCAGGCACAGGGAAGGGCCTTCGAGGCCGAAGCCGGCGAGGTCGCGGGTGCCGAAATGGCCGGTGAGCAGGCGCACGCCGGTTTCGGCGTCGAACTGCCAGTCGGCCAGCCGGCGCAGGGCAGGGGAGAGCGTCTCCAGCAGCGGCAGGGAGAGTCCGTCCGGAATCAGCACTTCGGCCGGGCGCAGGCGCTCGAACTGGGCCTGCAGCGATTCGGCTGGGCATTCCATCAGCCGGAAGTCCCCGTTGGCGAGGTTGAGCCAGGCCATGGCCAGGGTGCCGCGATGCAGGTTGACGGCGAGCAGCAGGGAGTCGCGGCGGTCGTCCAGCAGTGCGGCGTCGGTCAACGTTCCCGGGGTGACGATGCGGCTGACGGCGCGCTCCATCGGCCCCTTGGTCGCGCCCGGTTCACCCACCTGCTCGGCAATCACCACCGATTCGCCCAGCTTCACCAGCCGGGCCAGGTACTGCTCCAGCGCATGGAAGGGCACGCCGGCCATCTTGATCGGCTGCCCGGCGGACTGGCCGCGGGTGGTCAGGGTGATATCCAGCAGCCGGGCGGCTTTCTCTGCATCTTCGAAGAAGAGTTCGTAAAAATCGCCCATGCGGTAGAAGAGCAGCGTGTCCGGGTGCTGCTCCTTGATGCGCAGATACTGCTGCATCATCGGCGTGTGGCTTTCGATGGGTTCCCGTGCGGATGTCTGCTGGCTGTTCTTCACGGCTGTACCGATTTATCCGAAATGTTCTGGGGCTGTAATGGCGGGGGCGGGTGATCGGCGATCCGCAGCGCAGGCGGCCGCGGCTCCATCGCGGAGCGGGGAATGATATGCGATGGGCCTCATCCTTCTGCCAGCGCGCGGCGCCCGCTTCCTGCCGTCCGGCGTTCGTCCTAGCGCGGTGGGGAATTTCCCCGTGCCAGGGAAGTCACCACTAGACCTTTCCTTGAACACGCTAAAGGAGGTCTGACATGGACAAGTCTCAATCCCGCGCGTACAGCGATTACGCCAAGGCCGAGATACTGGCTGCGACCCTGGGTATCGGCGTGGAGGATGTGCTGCGCTGGGTGATCAACGACAGGCAGGAGCTGGACCGAAACGGCATGGTGGCTGGCTACCTGATCGAATTCGCCGAAGCTACGCCGGCCTCGGTGCTTGCCCGGGTCGGTGGGCGTTCCGGCCGTCATGTGCATGTAGGCGCATTGACTGCCCGGCATTGAAACCAGGCGGGCCCCATGCCGGGGCCCGCCCCTCGTCAGGCTGGCAGGTTGGCCGGCCGGTAGGCCTGGACGATGGGCAGCAGCTGTCCGAAGACCTTGGGCGTGCCAGCAACGAGGTTGCCGGTGGTCATGTGGTTGGCCTCGCCGGCGAAGTCGGAGACCAGTCCGCCCGCTTCCTGGATCAGCAAGGTACCGGCAGCCATGTCCCACGGCGCCAGCCCCATTTCCCAGAAGCCGTCCAGTCGGCCGCAGGCCACGTAAGCCAGATCCAGCGCTGCGGCGCCGGGGCGCCGGATGCCGGCGGACTTCTGCGTCAGCTCCTTGAAGGTAGCGAGGTAAGCGTCAACATGGTCGAACTTGCGGTAGGGGAAACCGGTGCCCAGCAACGCGTCGGCGAGCCGGTTGCGGCGGGAGACGCGGATGCGGCGGTCGTTCAGGAAGGCGCCGCTGCCCCGGCTGGCGGTGAAGAGCTCGTTGCGGATGGGGTCGTACACCACGCCATGCTCCAGTGCGCCGCCCTTGGCCAGGGCGATGGAGATGGCGTACTGCGGGAAGCCGTGGATGAAGTTGGTGGTGCCATCCAGCGGATCGATGATCCAGGTGAACTCACTTTCCTCACCGTTCGCCGGCCCGACCTCGCCGGACTCCTCTGCTAGAATCCCGTGCCCCGGATAGGCGTCGCGCAATACTTCGACGATCGCGTTCTCTGCAGCCCGGTCCACTTCGGTGACGAAATCGTTGGGCGACTTCGTTTGCACAGTGAGCAGGTCGAGTTGGGTGGACGCCCGGTTGATGACGCTGGCGGCCCGTCGGGCTGCTTTAACTGCGATGTTCAGGGTGGGATGCATGCGAAGGTCTCGGCTAGGTTCGGCAGATCGTGCCGGGCGAGGCCGCAGCCCCTGTTCCCGTCGCGATCGAATACGAAAAACACCGGATTTTAATATGAACGGCGCTGACGCGCTCGACCGCATCCGTATCGTGCTTTCCCATCCCAGTCACCCCGGCAATATCGGGGCTGCGGCGCGGGCGATGAAAACGATGGGGTTGAAGTCCCTCTGGCTGGTGCAGCCGGCCGAATTTCCCAGCGCGGTGGCGGATGCCCGTGCTTCCGGTGCGGATGACGTGCTGGCTGCCGCCCGCGTGGTCGGCAGCCTGGAAGAGGCGCTGGCCGGCACCGTGCTGGCCGCAGCAGTGACGGCGCGGCGGCGGGAGCTCAGCCTCCCCCGGCTCACCGCGCGGGCGGCGGCGGGCGAGGCGCTGGCCTACGCCGCACGCGGCGAGGTGGCCATCGTGTTCGGCAACGAGACCAGCGGGCTCAGCAACGAAGAGGTCGCGCTCTGTGCGATGCCGGTGACCATTCCGACCAATCCCGCTTTTTCGTCCCTGAACCTGGGTTCGGCAGTCCAGTTGCTGGCGTACGAGTTGCGCATGAGTGCCACCCAGCCGGCGCCTGCATTCGACGACGAGAATGCGGCCCAACCCGCGACCCATGATGAGGTCGAGGGCTTTTTCGGGCATTTAGAGAAAGCGGTCGTCGAAAGCGGCTTCCACGACCCGGAGAACCCTCGCCGGCTCATCCCCCGCCTGCGCCGCCTGTTCGGCCGAGTGCGGCTGGAGAAGGAGGAGGTAGGCATCCTGCGCGGCATGCTGACTAGCTTTCAGCGTAAAGTCGATTAAAATAGTCGGAAATTAACCCTGCCAGTATCAAGGCTGATAGGCCCGCCCCGATGCGGGCCCGCTTTTTTGTCCCGCGGAGATCGCATTCCATGTTCGCCCAATTGCGTGAAGATCTGACCAGCGTCCGTGAGCGGGATCCCGCTGCGCGTTCGACCTGGGAAGTCCTCACCTGTTATCCGGGCATCCATGCATTGATGTTTCACCGCCTGGCGCACCGGGCGTGGAATCGGCACTGGTTCTGGCTCGGCCGCTTCCTCAGCCACCTCAGTCGCTTCCTCACTGGCATCGAGATCCATCCGGGCGCTCGGATAGGCCGGCGCGTCTTCATTGATCACGGTATGGGCGTGGTGATCGGCGAGACCGCCGAGATCGGCGACGACTGCACCATCTACCAGGCGGTGACGCTGGGGGGGACCTCGCTGTATCGCGGCACCAAGCGCCATCCCACGCTGGGCAAAGGCGTGGTCGTTGGCGCGGGTGCAAAGGTGCTGGGGGGATTCACCGTTGGCGACGGCGCCAAGATCGGCTCCAACGCGGTGGTGGTGAAGCCGGTGCCGGCCGGTGCCACCGCTGTCGGCAACCCGGCCCGCATCCTCGATCCGGAGCGCGACAGCGCGAGGGCGCAGAAGGCCGAGCAGATGGGTTTTTCTGCCTACGGCGTGACCCGCGACATGGACGACCCTCTGTCCAAGACCCTGCATGGCTTGCTGGATCATGCAGTGGAGACCGACCGCCGCCTGCAGTGCCTGATGGACAGGCTGGAGGCCGCCGGGATCACGCTGGACGCCGCGGTGGAAAAGGCCGACTCCTTTGACGCCTCGAGGCTTTCGAAGATGGTCGATTGAGCAGGATTATCGGGGCGATAGCCTGGGCATTAGTTGACCGTTTTTGTCGGAATAACGTATAGTTGAGCGAAACGTTCAGGTATTGAACTGAACGCGACATATAAAAATTGCGAGGTACCCCCAGATGAGACTCACCACTAAGGGACGTTTCGCCGTCACGGCGATGATCGATCTTGCCTCGCGGCAGGCCGATGGTCCGGTTACCCTGGCCGGCATCGCCGATCGCCAGAAAATCTCCCTCTCCTACCTGGAACAGCTGTTCGGCAAGTTGCGCCGCCACAAGCTGGTTTCCAGCGTCCGTGGTCCCGGTGGCGGCTACCGTCTCGCGCGTGAAATGTCGGCCATTACCGTTGCCGACATCATCATCGCGGTGGACGAGCCGCTTGATGCGACTCAGTGCGGTGGCAAGCAGAACTGCCACGACGAGCACCGCTGCAGCACGCATGACCTGTGGTCCAACCTCAACAAGCGCATGTATGCCTACCTGGATTCGGTGACGCTTGGTGCGCTGGTCAATCGTGAGATCCAGCCTGACCCGGACATGGGCGTGCTGAAGGAAGTGCGCCGCCGTGCCGCGGTCTCCCTGCGCGAGGCTGCTGCGGCCTGAAGAGGCTTCCATGTTTGCCCCCGTCTATTTCGACTGGAACGCAACCACGCCGCTGGATCCGATAGTCCGTGAGGCGATGCTGCCCTGGCTGGACGCACGCTTCGGTAATCCTTCCAGCCGCCACGAATACGGGCGGCAGGCAAGGGCGGCCATCGACGAGGCGCGGTCACGCGTGGCGGCGGCGGTCGGCGCCCATCCCACCGAGGTGCTGTTTACCAGCGGTGGCACAGAGGCGAACAATCTCTTCATCAAAGGCGCCGCGGCGGCCCGCAAGCCGGGTGTGGTCGCAATCAGCGCCATTGAGCACCCCTGCGTGCGAGAGCCAGCCCGGCAGTTGAGCCGGACCGGCTGGCAACTGCGGGAGATCGCGGTCGACGGGCAGGGTCTCGTGTCCGCTTCCGATTGGGAGGCGGCGCTGGCAGAAAAGCCTGCATTGGCGTCGGTGATGCTCGCCAACAATGAAACCGGCGCCTTGCAGGATGTTGCGCGGTTTGCTCAGCAAGCCAGGGCAAAGGGCGTGTGGCTGCACACCGATGCGGTGCAGGCGCTGGGCAAGATCGAAGTGGATTTCCGTCGCCTGGCTGTGCATGGCCTGACGATTTCGTCGCACAAACTGGGTGGCCCGTTGGGGGCTGGTGCGCTGGTGTTGGACAAGCGGGTGGAGTTGGCGCCGCTGATCGCTGGAGGTGGCCAGGAGCGTGGATTGCGTTCCGGTACCGAGAACGTGGCCGCCATCGTCGGCTTCGGCGTGGCCTGCGAGCGGGCGGTGGCAAGACAGGGTGAAGAGGCGAAGCGGCTGAGCCTGTTGCGCGATCGCCTGGTGGAGTTGCTGGGCTCCTGCGGGGCAAGAGTGTTTTCGGCGCAGGCGGCCCGTCTGCCCAATACGGTGTTCTTCGCCATGGAGCGGATCGACGGCGAAACCCTGGTGGCCAAGCTGGACCGTGCCGGTTTTGCCTGCGCCAGCGGCTCGGCTTGCTCCAGTGCGAATCCGGAGCCCTCGCATACCTTGCTGGCGATGGGCGTGGATGAGGAAACGGCCCGGGGCGCGGTGCGCCTGAGCCTGGGCAGGGATAGCACGGAGGATGAGGTGGAGCGCTTCGGCGAGACCTTCGCCCGTCTGACCAGGGAACTGAGAAGTCTGACCGCGTTGGCGGTCTAAATGATCAAGTGGAGCAGATAACAATGTTGAAATTCCCCATCTACCTCGACAACGCGGCTACTACGCCGGTCGATCCCCGTGTGGCGGAAAAGATGATTCCGTGGCTGACCTCCCACTACGGCAACCCCGCCAGCCGTTCGCATTCCTATGGCTGGGAAGCTGAAAAGGCGGTCGAGGAAGCGCGGGAGAACGTTGCCCGCCTGGTGAATTGCGACGCCAAGGAGATCATCTGGACGTCCGGCGCCACCGAGTCCGACAACCTGGCGATCAAGGGTGCGGCCCACTTCTACAAGAGCAAGGGCAAGCACATCATCACCCTGCAGACCGAGCACAAGGCGGTGCTGGACACCTTCCGCGAACTGGAGCGCGAAGGCTTCGAGGCGACCTATCTGGCGGTGAAGGAAGACGGCCTGGTCGATCTGGACGTGCTGAAGGCAGCCATCCGGCCGGATACCGTGCTGGTGTCGGTGATGTTCGTGAACAGCGAGATCGGCGTCATCCAGCCCATCGCGCAGATCGGCGAGTTGTGCCGCGAGAAGGGTGTGATTTTCCATGTGGACGCTGCCCAGGCCACCGGCAAGGTGGAGATCGACCTGGAGACGCTGAAGGTCGACCTGATGAGCTTCTGCGCCCACAAGACCTACGGCCCCAAGGGCATCGGTGCGCTGTACGTGCGCCGCAAGCCGCGGGTGCGCCTGGAAGCGCAGATGCACGGTGGTGGCCACGAGCGCGGGCTGCGCTCCGGCACGCTGCCCACCCACCAGATCGTCGGCATGGGCGAATCCTTCCGCATCGCCCGGGAGGAGATGGCAACCGAGATCCCGCGCCTGCGCGCGCTGCGCGATCGCCTGTACAAGGGCCTGATGGACATGGAAGCCGTCTATGTGAACGGCAACATGGAGCACCGGGTTGCCAACAACCTCAACATCTCTTTCGCCTATGTGGAAGGCGAGTCGCTGATCATGGCGGTGAAGGAGATTGCCGTTTCCTCCGGCTCCGCCTGCACCTCGGCCAGTCTGGAGCCGTCCTACGTGCTTCGCGCCCTGGGCCGCAACGACGAGTTGGCGCACAGCTCCATCCGCTTCACCCTGGGCCGCTTCACCACCGAGGAAGAGATCGACTTCACCGTGGATCTGCTGCACAAGAAGATCGGCAAGCTGCGCGAGCTTTCACCGCTGTGGGAAATGGTGAAGGAGGGCGTGGACCTGGATACGGTGCAGTGGGCCGCCCACTGACAGAGACGGACAGCAAGGAGAACGAAAATGGCTTATAGCGAAAAAGTCCTGGACCACTACGAGAACCCCCGCAACGTGGGCTCCTTCGCCAAGGACGACGAAGGCGTGGCGACCGGCATGGTCGGCGCACCGGCCTGTGGCGACGTGATGAAGTTGCAGATCAAGGTCGGCAAGGACGGCGTCATCGAAGACGCCAAGTTCAAGACCTACGGCTGTGGTTCGGCGATTGCCTCTTCCTCGCTGGTGACGGAATGGGTCAAGGGCAAGACGCTGGATCAGGCATTGGAAATCAAGAACACCCAGATCGCCGAAGAGCTCGCGCTGCCGCCGGTGAAGATCCACTGCTCCATCCTCGCCGAGGATGCGATCAAGGCCGCGGTGGCGGACTACAAGAAGAAGCACAGCAACTGAACCTGTAAGCGGGAGCCTGAACGATGAGCGTTACTCTCTCTCCGAGCGCAGCGAAGCATGTGGCGAATTTCATCGCCAAGCGCGGCAAGGGCGTCGGCATCCGACTCGGGGTGCGGACCTCCGGTTGTTCCGGCATGGCCTACAAGCTGGAGTTCGTCGACGAGCAACAGTCCGAGGACATGGTGTTCGAGAGCCATGGGGTCAAGGTCATCGTCGATCCTAAGAGTCTCCCCTACATCGACGGCACCGAGCTGGATTTCGTCCGCGAAGGCCTGAACGAAGGGTTCAAGTTCAACAACCCCAATGTGAAGGACGAGTGCGGCTGCGGCGAGAGCTTCAACGTATGAGGTTGCGGGCCGCATGAGCATAGACCTGCAACAGGATTACTTCGCGCTCTTCGGCCTGCCGCGCCGCTACCGCCTCGACGAGGCGGCGCTGGAGGCCGTGTGGCACAAGCTGCAGGCCGAGGTCCACCCCGACCGCCACGCCCACCTGCCGGATGCCGACAAGCGCCGGGCGATGCAGTGGGCGACCCGGGTGAACGAGGGCTTCCGCACGCTGCGCAAACCCTTGCCCCGCGCCCAGTACCTGCTGGAGCTCGCGGGCGTGGATACCGGCCTGGAGACCAACACCGCGATGTCGCCCGAGTTCCTCATGGAACAGATGGAATGGCGCGAGGCGGTGGAAGAGGCGAGGGTCGCCGCGCAGGTCGAAGAGCTCGAACAACTCCACCACCGACTGCAGCAACACGCTCGTGAAGTACTGGCCGAACTCGAAACCACGCTCGACCAGGCCAGAGACTATCCAGCCGCGGCGGACACCGTGCGCCGGCTGATGTTCATCGAGAAGCTCCAACACGAGATCGACGACGCCCTCGAGGCGCTGGAAAGCTGATGGCACTGCTGCAAATCGCCGAACCCGGGTTGTCCGCCGAGCCGCACAAACACAGGCTGGCGGTGGGCATAGACCTCGGGACGACCAATTCCCTCGTTGCCACCGTGCGCAACGGCATCGCTGTCTGCCTGGCGGACGAGTCCGGTCGCACCATGCTGCCGTCCGCGGTGCGTTATCTCGCCGATGGCGGCATCGTGGTCGGTAGCACTGCGCTGCAGGCGCAGGCACTGGACCCGCGTAACACCGTGGTGTCGGTCAAGCGCTTCATGGGCCGCGGCCTGAAGGATGTGGCCCACATCGAGGCCGTGCCCTACGATTTCGAGGACGCGCCGGGCATGGTGCGCTTGCGTACCGTGCAAGGCCCCAAAACGCCGGTCGAAGTCTCGGCCGAGATCCTGCGGCCGCTGCGCCTGCGCGCGGAGGCCAGCCTGGGCGGCGAACTCACCGGCGCAGTGATCACCGTGCCGGCCTATTTCGACGATGCCCAGCGCCAGGCGACCAAGGACGCCGCCACGCTGGCCGGCATCAACGTGCTGCGCCTGCTCAACGAACCCACCGCGGCGGCGGTCGCCTATGGCTTGGACAATGCCGCAGAGGGCGTCTATGCCGTCTATGACCTCGGCGGCGGCACCTTCGACCTCTCCATCCTCAAGCTGTCCCGCGGCGTATTCGAGGTGCTGTCCACCAACGGCGACGCGGCGCTGGGCGGCGACGACTTCGATCACCGCCTGTTCTGCTGGATGCTGGACAAGGCCTGCATCTCGCCGCCGGATGCCGCCGACGCCCGCCGCCTGCAGATGAAGGCCCGGGAGGTCAAGGAGTTGCTCACCTCCTGCGAGCAGGCGCCGGTGAAGGTCAAGCTCTCCAGTGGCGAGGAGGTCGACCTGGTGATCACCCGCGAGGACTTCGCCGAGATGACCCGCCATCTGGTGCAGAAGACGCTGGCGCCGGTACGCAAAGCCTTGCGCGATGCCGGCCTGACGGTAGAGGACATCAAGGGCGTGGTGATGGTGGGCGGAGCCACCCGCATGCCGCACATCCAGCGCGCGGTGGCGGAGTATTTCCGCCAGGAGCCTTTGACCAACCTCGACCCGGACAAGGTCGTCGCCCTGGGCGCGGCGATGCAGGCCAACGTGCTCGCCGGCAACCGTGCGGACGAGGACGACTGGCTGCTGCTGGACGTGATTCCCCTGTCCCTGGGCCTGGAAACCATGGGCGGCCTGGTGGAGCGGGTGGTGCCGCGCAACTCCACGCTGCCGATCGCCCGCGCGCAGGAATTCACCACCTTCAAGGACGGCCAGACGGCGATGGCCTTCCATGTCGTCCAGGGCGAACGCGAACTGGTATCCGACTGCCGCTCGCTGGCGCGCTTCGAACTGCGTGGCATTCCGCCCATGGTGGCAGGCGCTGCCCGCATCCGGGTGACTTTCCAGGTGGATGCGGACGGCCTGTTGTCGGTGTCGGCAAGGGAGATGTCGTCCGGCGTCGAGGCCAGCGTACTGGTGAAGCCTTCCTACGGCTTGAGCGACGATGAAATCGCCGGCATGTTGCGCGCCGGCGTGGAGCACGCGGGTGACGACATGCAGGCCCGCGCGTTGCGCGAGCAGCAGGTCGAGGCCGGCAGGGTGGTGGAGGCGACCGAGCAGGCGCTGGCCAAGGATGGGCAGTTGCTGAACGAGCAGGAGCGCGCCGAGATCGAGGCCGCCATCGCCAGATTGCGCGCATTGGCGCAGGGCCAGGACCACCGCGCCATCAAGGCCGGCATTGACGCGCTGGCGCGCGCGACCGACGAATTTGCCGCCCGCCGCATGGATAACAGCATCCGTGCCGCGCTGGCGGGCCAGAAAGTGGATGAGATAGAGGTATGACCCAGATTATCGTGTTGCCCCATGTCGAGCTCTGCCCGGACGGGGCGGTGATCGAAGCCCAGCCGGGCGAATCCATCTGCAACACCCTGCTGCAGAACGACATCTACATCGAGCACGCCTGCGAGCAATCCTGTGCCTGCACCACTTGCCATGTGGTGGTGCGCGAGGGCTTCCAGTCGTTGAATCCGGCGGAAGAGGAAGAAGAGGACCTGCTCGACAAGGCATGGGGTCTCGAGCCGAATTCCCGCCTTTCTTGCCAGGCGCTGGTGGGTGAGACGCCGCTGGTGGTGGAAATCCCGCGATACACCATCAACATGGCCCGGGAGGGCAAGCACTGATGAAGTGGACCGATGTGCAGGAAATCGCCATCCAGCTTACCGATGCCCATCCGGATGCCGACCCGAGTCGCATCAATTTCGTCGATCTGATGAACTGGGTGATGGCGCTGCCCGAGTTCGATGATGACCCGAAACGCTGCGGCGAGCGCATCCTCGAGGCCATCCAGCAGGCCTGGATGGACGAACTGGCCTGAGTTGTTTCGCCTGAGCCGGTCACCCTGGAGCGCGAAATGAGTGAGCCGACCGTTTTCGACTTCGAGACCCGCAGCCTGGAAGGCGCGCCCATGCCGTTGGCGGCTTTCCGCGGCCAGGTCCTGCTGGTGGTGAATACCGCCAGCGAGTGCGGTTTCACGCCGCAGTACCAGGGCCTGCAGGCCATCCACGAGCGTTACCGGGAGAAGGGCTTCAGTGTCATCGGTTTTCCCTGCAACCAGTTCGGTGGCCAGGAACCGGGTGATGCGGAGGCAATAGGCGCTTTTTGCGAGCGCAATTACGGCGTTACCTTCCCGCTGTCAGAGAAGGTGGAGGTGAAGGGCACGGGTGCCCATCCGCTGTTCGTGCATCTGACCAAGACCGCGCCCGGCGTGCTGGGCACCGAGGCCATCAAGTGGAACTTCACCAAGTTCCTGGTGGACAGGGAGGGCAGGGTGGTGGACCGCTATGCGCCCATGACCAAGCCGGAGTCTCTCGCGGGCGATATCGAAAAACTGCTGTGAGCGCCGGCGAGCCCGGCGAAAGCCGGGGCGCTCGGAAAAAGAAAAGCCGGCATGCGCGCCGGCTTTTTGCATTCAGGGAGCAGACTTCCGGCAAGCCACCTTGGGGTGGCTCGGGACGGCACTCAATAAGGCGTGTTGGCCGCGCTTTCCACCGTTTCGTTCAGTGACAGCCAGTAAACGCCCAACTGGCCGACTGCCTGGATGAAGCGTTCGAAATCCACCGGCTTGCGGATGTAGCTGTTGGCGCCCAGGCGGTAGGCTTCCTGGATGTCCTGCAACTCGCGGGAGGTAGTGAGCACCACCACCGGCAGCAGCGCGGTGCGTTCGTCGGCGCGGATGCGTCTCAGCACT
The DNA here is from genome assembly GCF_012911025.1 of Azoarcus sp. TTM-91. Lineage (GTDB taxonomy): Bacteria > Pseudomonadota > Gammaproteobacteria > Burkholderiales > Rhodocyclaceae > Azoarcus. The sequence goes on from NZ_WUEI01000037.1 coordinate 23,615, forward strand.
TCCAGGCCGTCGATGCGGGGCAACTTCAGGTCCAGCAACACCACTGCCGGCGTAACGGTGAGGTCGCGGCCTTCGTGCTCGCCGGTGCCGAACAGGTAATCGATCGCTTCCACCCCGTCGCGCGCCACCACCACCGGGTTGGCGATGCGGTTCTTGCCGAAGGCGCGCAGCGTCAGCGCTTCGTCGTCCGGATTGTCTTCCACCAGCAGGATGGGACGTTCGCTTGCCATTCGTTTCTCCCTGGGCGAGGCCGGCTACGCCTGCGCGCCGGGCAGTTCCTCGCGCCGCAAGATGAAGATCATGTCATCGCCTCCGCGGGCCGACAGCCAGGTGAAGGACAGTTCGGGGAAGGCATTTTCGACGATGGCGCGATTATGCCCGACTTCCACCGCCAGCAAGCCGCCGGGATTCAGGTGCTCCGCGGCCTCGGCGAGCAGGACGCGGACCACGTCCAGCCCGTCCTCGCCCGAGGCGAGGGCCATGCGCGGCTCGTGCCGGTATTCGGCCGGCAAGGCATCCATTGCTTCCGCGGTGACGTAGGGCGGGTTGCTGAGGATGAGGTCGAAGCTGCGGCCTTGCAGTGCGCTGAAAACGTCGCTCTTCACCAGCTCGATGCGGTCTTCCAGTGCGTAGTCGCCAACGTTGCGCTCGGCGACCTCCAGCGCATCGCCCGACAGGTCGGCGGCGACGATGTCGGCATTCGGATAGGCGTGGGCCATCAGCACCGCCAGGCAGCCGGAGCCGGTGCACATGTCCAGCGCGGAAACCACTTCCTCCGGATCCTCGATCCACGGCGACAGGCCGTCTTCCAGCAACTCGGCGAAGAAGGAGCGGGGCACGATGACGCGCTCGTCCACATAGAAACGGAAGTCGCCCAGCCAGGCCTCGTGGGTGAGGTAGGCGGTGGGAATGCGCTCCTCGGTGCGGCGGCTGATGGCTTCGTACAGCGCCGGGCGCTCGTCGGAGGGAATGCAGGCGTCGAGGAAGGGCTCCAGGCGGTCCAGCGGCAGGGCGAGGGTGGAAAGCACCAGCCACACCGCTTCGTCATAGGCGTCGCCGCAGCCGTGGCCGAAAAACAGGCCGCCGCGGTTGAAGCGGGTGACGGCATAGCGCAGCCAGTCGCGGACTGTGACGAGTTCGGCCAGCGGGCCACCCTCGTGTTCGTGGTCATGCTCGTGGCCGTCGTCGCAATGCTCGCAGTGTTCGGCGTCGTGGTCGTGATCGTGGCTCATGGAGGATTTCCTTGCGGAGTCAGGCGGGCAGCAGCAATCTGCGCAGCGTGCCGAGATAGACGTCGGAAAGCGGAGCGATGGCATCGACGGCGATGCACTCGTTCACTTTGTGGATGGATGCATTCACCGGACCGAACTCGACGACCTCCTTGCAGATGTCGGCGATGAAGCGGCCGTCCGAGGTGCCGCCGGTGGTGGACAGCTCGGTTTCCACCGCCAGCCGCTCGCGGATGGCTTCGGAGATGGCGCCCACCAGCTTGCCGCGGCCGGTGATGAAGGGCTTGCCGGACAGGTGCCAGTCGATCTCGTACTCCAGCCCGTGCTTGTCCAGCACCGCATGGGTGCGCTCCTTCAGCTCCTCGGCGGTGCTGACCGAGGCGAAGCGGAAGTTGAACAGCGCTTCGCAGACGCCGGGAATGACGTTGTTGGCGCCGGTGCCGGCATGGATGTTGGACACCTGCCAGGTCGTGGGCGGGAAGAACTCGTTGCCATCGTCCCAGCGCGTTGCCGCCAGTTCCGCCAGCGCCGGCGCGAACTGGTGGATGGGATTGCGGGCGAGATGCGGATAGGCCACATGGCCTTGCAGGCCCCTGACCCGCAGCGTGCCTGAGAGCGAGCCGCGGCGGCCGTTCTTGATCATGTCGCCCAGGGTCTTCACCGAGGTCGGTTCGCCGACGATGCAATAGTCCAGCAGTTCGCCGCGGGCGGCCAGCGCCTCGACCACCTTCACCGTGCCATGGGTGGCGATGCCTTCCTCGTCCGAGGTCAGCAGCAGGGCGATGCTGCCTTCATGGTCTGGATGGGCGGTGACGAAGGCTTCGATGGCGGTGACGAACGCGGCCAGCGAGGATTTCATGTCCGCCGCGCCGCGGCCGTACAGCACGCCGTCGCGTATCGTCGGCTCGAAGGGCGGGCTGTGCCAGGCGTCCAGCGGGCCGGTGGGCACGACGTCGGTATGGCCGGCGAAGCACAGCACCGGCGAGGCGGTGCCACGGCGGGCCCACAGGTTGGAAACGCCGCCGGTGTCGATGCGTTCGCAGTTGAAGCCGATCGCGGCCAAGCGGCCGGTGATGAGCTCCAGGCAGCCTTCGTCCTCCGGCGTGACGGAGGAACGGGAGATCAGCTCGCAGGCGAGTGCGAGCGTTGGGTTGTCGAGTTGGGGCATTGAGTTGCAGCCGCTCAGCGAGACGGCTCGTCCAGGTGCAGGGTGAATTCGCGGAAGGAGGCGCCGTCCGACTCGGTGCTCTCGAAATCGTGCAGAGCGTCGGCGTTGGCGGCCGGTACCGCCAGCTGGCCATCGTCGAACTTGGCGTTGTTGATCAGCCAGGAGAGGTTGGTGGGCGAATCGGCATTGGCCAGGGCTTCGTCCAGCGTGATGACTTTCTCATGGTAGAGGCGGAACAAGTCCTGCTCGAAGGTCTGGGAGCCGGGCGCCAGGCTCTGCTCCATTGCCTCCTTGATGCTGCTCAGCTCTCCGCGCTCGACCAGTTCGGCAATGTGGCGGGTGTTCATCAGGATCTCGACCGCCGGAATGCGGCGGCCGTCCGGCTTGCGTGCCAAGCGCTGCGAGATCACGCACTTCAGCGCGACGGCGAGGTCGAGGTAGAGCAGCGGCCGGTTTTCCAGCGGGAAGAAGTTAACGATGCGGTTCAGCGCGTGGTAGGCATTGTTGGCGTGCAGCGTGGCCAGGCAGAGGTGGCCGGTCTGCGAATAGGCGAGGGCGGCCTGCATGGTTTCGCGGTCGCGGATCTCGCCGATCAGGATGCAGTCCGGCGCCTGGCGCATGGCGTTGCGCAGCGCCTCGTGCCAGCTCTGGGTGTCGATGCCCACCTCGCGCTGGTTCACCACCGATTTGCGGTGCTTGAACAGGTACTCGATCGGGTCCTCCACCGTCAGGATGTGGCCCGATTTGTTGCGGTTGCGGTGGTCGATCATGGACGCCAGCGTGGTCGACTTGCCGGAGCCGGTCGCGCCCACCACCAGCACCAGCCCGCGCTTCTCCATCACCACGTCCGCCAGCGTCTGCGGCAGGGTGAGCTCTTCGAGCGTGGGGATGTCGCCCTGGATGAAGCGCATCACCACCGCGACGGTGTTGCGCTGCCAGAACACATTGATACGGAAGTTGCCGAGATCCCGCCGGCCGAAGGAGAGATTGAGCTCGCGCTCGCGCTCGAAGCGCTCGATCTGCTCCGGCGTCATCATCTCGTAGATCATCCGCTTGATCATGGCGGGTTCCATGACCTGCTGGTTGATCGGCATCGTATGGCCCTGGATCTTGATATGGATCGGGGCGCCGGCGGTGATGAAGATGTCCGAGGCCTGCTTTTCGGCCATCAGCTGGAACAGCTTGTCGAAAATCATCGGTCTCGGATTCTCCGTCTGACGATGCGGGCGGGGCCGGAGCCCCGCCGGTGCTGGCTGACGCTCAGGCGCCGCGCAGCAGGTCGTTGATCGCGGTCTTGGCGCGGGTCTGGGCGTCCACCTTCTTGACGATGACCGCGCAGTACAGACTGTACTTGCCATCGGCGGAGGGCAGGCTGCCCGGCACCACGACGGCGCCTGCCGGCACGCGGCCATAGTGGATCTCGCCGGTCTCGCGGTCGTAGATCTTGGTGCTCTGGCCGAGGTACACGCCCATGGACAGCACCGCGTTCTCTTCGATGATCACGCCTTCCACCACTTCGGAGCGGGCGCCGACGAAGACGTTGTCCTCGATGATCACCGGGCCGGCCTGGACGGGCTCCAGCACGCCGCCGATACCGACGCCGCCGGACAGGTGCACGTTCTTGCCGATCTGGGCGCAGGAGCCGACGGTGGCCCAGGTGTCCACCATGGTGCCTTCATCCACATAGGCGCCGATGTTCACATAGGAAGGCATCAGCACCACGTTCCTGGCGATGTAGCTGCCCTTGCGCGCGACGGCGGGCGGCACCACGCGGAAACCGCCGGCGGCGAACTGTTCCGGGGTGTAGTCGCCGAACTTCGTCGGCACCTTGTCGAAGAAGTTGAGGCTGCCGGCGGGCATCACTTCGTTGTCGCGCAGGCGGAAGGAGATCAGCACGGCCTTCTTGATCCACTGGTTGACCACCCAGGCGCCGTCCTTCTTCTCGGCCACCCGCAGGCTGCCGGCGTCCAGTCCGGCGATGACCTCGGCCACCGCGTTGCGCACTTCTGCAGGCGCGGCGGAGGGAGACAGGCTGGCGCGGTTCTCGAAAGCGTCGTCGATGATCTTTTGCAGGGATTCAGACATGGGGTTTCCGTCGTGGTTGGTATCAGGGGCGGGCGGTCAGAGCGCCCGGCAGAATGCGGCGATGCGGCCGGCGGCCTCCACGCACTCCGCGGTGTCGGCGACCAGGGCGATGCGCACGAAGCCGGCGCCAGGGTTGACGCCATCGGCCTCGCGGGCGAGGAAGCTGCCCGGCAGAACCGTCACATTATATTCAGCCTGCAGTCGGCGGGCGAAGTCGGTATCCGGCAGCGGGGTGCGCGCCCACAGGTAGAAACCGGCGTCGGGCAGGCGGGTGTCCAGCCAGGGCGACAGAATGGGCGTGACGGCGGTGAACTTCTCGCGATAGAGGCGGCGGTTTTCGGCGACGTGGGCTTCGTCGTTCCAGGCGGCGACCGAGGCGGCCTGTATGGTCGCGCTCATCGCGCAGCCGTGATAGGTGCGGTAGAGCAGGAAGTCTTTGAGGATGGCCGCATCGCCGGCGACGAAGCCGGAGCGCATGCCCGGCACGTTGGAGCGCTTGGACAGGCTGGAGAACACCACGATGTTGCGGAAGTCGCCGCGCCCCAGCGCGTGCGCCGCCTCAAGTGCGCCGACCGGCCGCGCTTCGTCGTCGAAGTAGATCTCGGAATAGCACTCGTCGGCGGCGATGACGAAACCGTAGCGGTCCGACAGCGCGAACAGCCGCTTCCATTCGTCCAGCGACAGCACCCGGCCGGTGGGATTGCCCGGCGAGCAGACGAAAACGAGCTGCACGTCGCGCCACACCGCTTCCGGCAGCGAGTCGAAATCGGAGCCGAAGTTGTTCTCCGGCAGATTATTCAGGAACACCGGATCGGCACCGGCCAGCAGCGTTGCCCCTTCGTAGATCTGGTAGAAGGGGTTGGGGCAGACCACCTTGGCGCCTGGCTTGCCGCCATCCACCACGCATTGGGCGAAAGCGAACAGCGCCTCGCGGGAGCCATTCACCGGCAGCACCTGGGTGGCGGCATCCACCCTGGGGAGCGCGTAGCGGCGTTCCAGCCAGCCGGCGATGGCGCCGCGCAGCGCGTCCGAGCCCTGGGTGCTGGGGTAGGCTGCGATGCCAGCGAAGTTGTCGCTCAACGCCTGCAGGATGAAGGTCGGTGTCGGGTGCTGCGGCTCGCCGATCGACAGGCGGATCGGCTTCAGTTCGGCGGGGGGCTGGAGGCCGGCGAACAGGGCGCGTAGCTTCTCGAACGGGTAGGTCTGGAGGCGGGCGAGATTCGGATTCACTTTGGAACAATTGGCCTCCGTCCGAGGCTGCGGGCGGGGCGGTCGTAAAGGGCGAAGATGTTATCATGGCGCGCCTTTCGGGCGCCGCCCGAGCCGTAATACAGCCGACCTGAACTCGCCCCCGTGCGTCTTTCCAAGCTCAAACTCGCCGGCTTCAAGACCTTCGTCGACCCCACCACCGTGCTCATGCCGGGCTCCCTGGTCGGCGTGGTCGGGCCCAACGGCTGCGGCAAGTCCAACATCATCGACGCGGTGCGCTGGGTGCTCGGCGAGACGCGCGCTTCCGCGCTGCGCGGTGAGTCGATGCAGGACGTGATCTTCAACGGCTCCACCACCCGCAAGCCGGTGTCGCGCGCCAGTGTGGAGCTGGTGTTCGACAACAACGAAGGGCGGGCGGCCGGCCAGTGGTCGCGCTACGCCGAGATCTCGGTCAAGCGCGTGCTGGACCGCAGCGGCGAGTCCAGCTACTTCATCAACAACGTGCACGTCCGCCGCAAGGACGTCATCGACCTCTTCCTCGGCACCGGCCTGGGTCCGCGCGCCTACGCCATCATCGAGCAGGGGATGATCTCGCGCATCATCGAGGCCAAGCCGGAGGACATCCGCGGCTTCCTCGAAGAGGCGGCCGGCGTCACCAAGTACCGCGAGCGGCGCAAGGAAACCGAAGGCCGCCTCGGCGACGCCCGCGACAACCTCGCCCGCCTCGAAGACATCCGCATGGAATTGGGCGAGCGCATCGGCCACCTGGAAGGCCAGGCCGAGGTCGCCGAGCGCTACCGCAAGCTCAACAGCGCCCACGTCGAACGCCAGCAGCTGCTGTGGCTGCTCAAGCGCAACGAAGCGCGCGCCGAGCGCGACCGCGTCGCCGAAGAGCTGAACCGCAACAGCGTGCGGATCGAGACCGACAGCGCCCGTCTGCAAGAACTGGAAGCTGCGGTGGAGGGTGCGCGGGAAACCCACTTCGCCGCCTCCGAAGCAGTGCATCAGGCGCAAAGCGACCTGTTCGCCGTCACCGCCGAAGTCGGTCGCCTGGAAACCGAGCTGCAGCACCTCGCCGACGCGCGCAAGCGGCTGGAAGCGCGGCTGGCCCAACTCGAAACCGACCGTAGCCACTGGACTGCCCGTCGTGAGAACCTCACCGAGGACCGCGAGCGCTGGATGGAACTGGCGGAGAACGCCGCCATGCGGGCGGAGCAGGCCGAAGCGCGCCACATCGAAATCGCCGATCGCGTACCGGAGCTGGAGAGCGCCCGGCAGGCGGCGGATACCACCGTCGCTGCCGCCCGCCGCGAGCTTGCCCAGACCGAGCAGCAACTGCGCGTGGAGGAAACCAACCGCGCCAGCGCCAACCGGGCGCTGGATGCCCTGCAGCAGCGGCGTGCCCGGCTGGAGAGCGAAGGCGGCGCCATCCAGGCGCCGGACGCCGGCCTCATCGCCGAGCGTGAAGCCCGCGTCGAGGCCTTGCAGGAAGCGCTGGAGATGCGGCAGCAGACACTGGGCGATCTGCAGGCCCGCCTGCCGGATGCGCAGGCTGCGCTGAAGACCGCGCTGGAACAGGAACGTGCGGTGCAGCGCCGCCTCACCGAACTGCGCGCCCGCCGCGACGCACTGGTGCAGTTGCAGGCCAAGGTGCAGGCGCAGGGCAAGCTGGGCGACTGGCTGAAGAAGCACGGCCACGCCGACCGTCCGCCGCTATGGCGTTCGCTGCGGGTGGCCGAAGGCTGGGAGGCGGCGGTTGCCACGGTGCTGCGTGAACGCCTCGGCGCGCTGGTCGCCGACGGTGCCGAAGGCGAGGCCCTGGCCCGCGACCTGCTGGACGAAGCGCCGCCCGAAGCCTTGGCGGTGGGTTTCGCCGACACCGATGGCGGCGTTGCGCTGCCGGGGCCGGCGGGCAGCAGCCCGCTGGAGGAGAAGATAGACCTCCTGCCCGGTGCCCCGGCTGGCTTGGTGCAGGCCTGGCTGCGGGGCTGCCATACGGTGGAGAGCCTGGATGCCTGGCTGACGCGGCGGGGCGAGCTTTCGCCTGGCGTCGTGCTGGTGGACAAGCGCGGCCAGTTGCTGACCCGCGAAGGCATCAGCCACTTCGTGCCGGACAGCCGCACCCACGGCGTGATGGAGCGCCAGCGCGAAATCGACGCGCTCTCCGGCGAACAGCAGGCGTTGGAGGCGGAGGCCACCCGCGCCCACGATGCCTTGCTCACCGCCGAGAGCCAGGCCGCCGAAATCCAGGACAGCGCCAACACCCTGCGCCGCGACATCCAGGCCGAACAGAGCCAGCTGCACGCCGAACAGGTCGAGTTGCTGAAGCTCACCCAGGCGCGCAGCCGCGCCGAGGAACGCCGCGCCCAGCTGGACCGCGACCTGGGCGATCTGGTGAACCTGGAGTCCGCCGAGCGCGAGTTGCTGGCACGGGCGGAGCTGGAACAGGAGCGCGCCGCCGAACTGGCCGAGCTGCAGCGCGGCCGCCTGGACGCGGCGACCGAGGTGTTGCGCGAGCGCGAACAGGGGCTGCGGGAACTGCGCACGCTGGAACAGTCCTGCGCCCGCGAACTGCAGGAGGCGCGATTCTCCGAGCGGGAGTGCGCCGGCAAGCTGGATGACATTGCCCGCAACCTGCAGTTGGCCGCCGAGCAGATCGAACGCACGGTGGCCGAGGCCGCGACCCGCCGCGAAGAGCTGGAAGCGACCGATGACGAGCGCAGCCGCGAAGCCTTGCAGGCAGCGCTGGAACTGCGCCTGAGCCGCGAATCCGCGCTGGCTGGCCGTCGCGATGCGCTGGAGCAAGCCGCGAGCGCGCTGAAGCAGACCGAGGAGCTGAGGCTGCGTACCGAGCAGGAAGCCGCGCCCGTGCGCCAGCGTGTCGCCGAGCTGCGCCTGGCGGTGCAGGCGGCGGAGCTCGCGTCCGGGCAGTTCGAGGAGCGCCTGCAGGAAGCCGCTGCGGATGAAGTTGCCCTGACACCGCTTCTGACGCCGGATCTGAAGGAGGGCAGCCTGCAGCGCGAAGTCGCCCGGCTGGCGCGGGAGATCGCCGAGCTGGGGCCGGTGAACCTCGCCGCGCTCGATGAGCTGAAGTCCGCCAGCGAGCGCAAGGGTTACCTGGACGCCCAGTCCGACGACCTGTTGCAGGCCATAGACACGCTGGAAGACGCGATCCGCCGCATCGACCGCGAAACCCGCGAGCAGCTTCAGGAAACCTACAATACCGTCAATCGCCAGTTCGGCATCCTGTTCCCGCAGCTCTTCGGTGGCGGTCGGGCAGAGCTGGTGCTGACCGGAGAGGAAATCCTGGACGCCGGCATCCAGATCGTCGCCCAGCCGCCGGGCAAGAAGAACACCTCCATCCACCTGCTGTCCGGCGGCGAGAAAGCGCTGACCGCGATCGCCCTGGTGTTCTCCATGTTCCAGCTCAATCCGGCGCCGTTCTGCATGCTTGACGAGGTGGATGCCCCGCTGGACGATACCAACACCGAGCGCTACGGCCAGATGGTGAAGCGGATGTCATCGCACACCCAGTTCATCTTCATCAGCCACAGCAAGATCACCATGGAGATCGCCCAGCAGCTGGTCGGGGTGACCATGCAGGAGCAGGGCGTTTCCCGGGTGGTGGAAGTAGACATCGAAGAGGCGCTGCGGCTGGCTGAAGCCAACGCGGCGTGACACAGAGAAGAGGAAGCGCGAGAAGAACTATGGATAGCGAACTGCAGGTTGGGTTGATCGGTGCCGGCGTGGCCTTCGTGGTGCTCGTGCTGGCCTACAACAAGTGGCAGGAGCGCAAGCACCGCAAGCAGGCCGAGCAGGCCTTCAAATCCTCCCATCGCGATGTCCTGCTCGAGCCGCACGAAGGCGGTGGCGAAGTGGAACGCGAAGAGCCGGGCCTGACCGAGGCCATGCCTCCCGAGCCGGCGCCGCGGCCGGTGCGCGAAGCGCCGGTGAAGCGCAGCGCGCCGGAAGCGCCGGAGACGCTGGACCCGCGGGTGGACTGCATCATCCGCATCGAGGCCATCGAGCCGCTGGCGGCTTCTGCCTTGTGGCCGGTACAGCTGGAGCAGCTGGACGGGCTCTCCAAGCCGGTGCGCTGGTTCGCCTTCGATGATCACTCCAACCTGTGGCAGCCGGTGAATGGCCACAATGCCGGCGCCCACCACTGGTACTGCGCCGCGATGCAGTTGGTGGACCGCCAGGGCCCCATCGGCGAGGCGGACTTCATGCGCTTCTCCGGCGGCGTGCAGCGGGTGGCCGACCACTTCATGGCGGTGCCGGCCGGTCTGCCAGCGCGGGCCGAAGCCTTGGGCAGCGCCACCTCGCTGGACCGCTTCTGCGCCGAGGTGGACGTGCAGATCGGCATCAACGTGATCGCCGCCAACCAGCCCTTCCCGGGCACCAAGATTCGCGGCCTGGCCGAAGCCCAGGGCATGGTGCTGAGCGACGACGGCAGCTTCCACGCCCGGGACGAGGAAGGCAATGTGCTGTTCTACCTGAGCAACCTGGAGCCGGGCGTGTTCGTGGCCGACAACATGCGCAGCCTGCAGACCGGCGGCCTGACGCTGGTGATCGACGTACCGCGGGTGGCCAATGGCGTCGGTGCCTTCGACCGCATGATGCATTTCGCCAACCAGTTCGCCGATGCCCTGCACGGCATCGTCGTCGACGACAACCGTGCCCCCTTCGGCAGCGACGCCGCCGGCATGATCCGCAGCCAGATCGCCCAGTTCCAGGAGCGCATGGCCAGCCATGCCATTCCCGCCGGCAGCCCGCTGGCGAAACGTCTCTTCTCCGCCTGAAAATGTCGACTCCCACCGCCGCCGAACGGGCGGCGCAACTGCGTGTCGAGCTTGAGCGACACAACCACGCCTATTACGTACTGGATGCGCCGCTGGTGCCGGACGCCGAGTACGACCGCCTGTTCCGCGAGCTGGAGGCCCTGGAGGCCGAGCATCCGGAACTGGCCACCGAGGATTCGCCTACCCGCCGGGTGGGCGGAGCGCCGTCGGCGGTGTTCGCCGAGGTGGCGCATCGCGTGCCCATGCTGTCGCTGTCGAATGCGTTCGAAGACGAGGAAGTGGAGGCCTTCGATCGCCGCTGCCGCGAGGGTCTGGACCGGGAAACGGTGGAGTACGCCGTCGAGCCGAAGCTGGACGGCCTCGCGATCACGCTGATCTACGAGAACGGCATCTTCGTACGCGGGGCGACCCGCGGCGACGGCATGACCGGCGAGGATGTCTCGCCCAATCTCCGTACCGTGCGCTCCATTCCGCTACGTCTGCAGGGCGAGGCGCCGGCGCGGGTGGAGGTGCGTGGCGAGGTGCTGATGCAGCGGGCGGATTTCGAACGCCTCAACACCCGTCAGCAGGAAGCGGGCGAGAAGGTATTCGTTAACCCCCGCAACGCCGCCGCCGGCAGCCTGCGCCAACTGGATTCGCGCATCACCGCCCGCCGTCCGCTGCGCTTCTTCGCCTACCAGATGGTGGATCTGGAGGGCATGGCGCCGCCGGCCACCCATTCGGAAACGCTGGACCTGCTCGCCGCCTGGGGCTTCGCGGTGGCGCCGGAGCGGAACGTGGTGGCCGGCGCGCAGGGTCTGCTCGATTACTACCGCCGCATCGGCGAGCGCCGTGCCGGCCTGCCTTACGACATCGATGGCGTGGTCTACAAGGTGAATCGCCGCGCCGACCAGCAGACATTGGGTTTTGTTTCCCGCGCCCCGCGCTGGGCGCTTGCCCACAAGTATCCGGCGCAGGAGGAAATCACCCAGCTGCTGGACATAGAGATCCAGGTCGGCCGCACCGGCGCGCTGACACCGGTGGCCCGGCTGAAGCCGGTCTTCGTCGGCGGCGTCACCGTCACCAACGCCACGCTGCACAACGAGGACGAGATCAGGCGCAAGGGGCTGCAGATTGGCGATCAGGTCATCGTGCGCAGGGCCGGAGACGTTATCCCCGAGGTGGTCGCCCCGGTGATGGACAGGCGCACCGGCCAGGAGCGCGAATTCCAGATGCCGCATACCTGTCCGGTCTGTGGGTCGCACGCGGTCAAGGCCGAGGAGGAAGCGGTGTGGCGCTGCTCCGGTGGCCTGTTTTGCCCGGCGCAGCGCAAGCAGGCGCTGCTGCATTTCGCCAGTCGCCGGGCGATGGACATCGAGGGCCTGGGCGACAAGCTGGTGGAGCAACTGGTGGACAGCGCCATCATCAAGACGCCGGCCGATCTCTACAAGCTGGGCGTGCTGGCGCTGGCCAACCTGGAGCGCATGGGCGAGAAGTCGGCGCAGAACCTGCTGGCGGCGATCGAGCACAGCCGCAATACCACGCTGGCACGCTTCGTCTTCGCCCTCGGCATCCGCAATGTCGGCGAGGCGACCGCGCGCGATGTGGCACGGCACTTCGGCAGCATGGACGCGCTGATGGCCGCGGATGCGGAGGCGCTGCAGCAGGTGCCGGACGTTGGCCCGGTGGTGGCGAAGAGCATCGCCGAGTTCTTCGCCGAACCGCACAACCGCGAGGTGATCGAACAGCTGCGGGCAGCGGGGGTGCGCTGGGAAGAGGGCGCGCCGGTCGCTCCAGTCAGCGGCAAGGCAACGGGCAAGACCTTCGTGCTGACCGGCACGCTGCCGACGATGTCCCGCGACGAGGCCAAGGCCTTGATCGAAGCACACGGCGGCAAGGTGACCGGTTCGGTGTCGAAGAAGACGGATTACGTGGTGGCGGGTGCGGAAGCGGGTTCCAAGCTGGACAAGGCGCAGGAACTCGGCATCGACATCCTCGATGAGGATGGTCTGCGCCGGCTGCTGGAGGAGGAGGCCTGAACCCCAGGCTTCCGCAACGCAGGAACAAGGAGTCGTACGCAATATGAAGAAAGTAACCAAGGCGGTGTTTCCGGTTGCCGGCATGGGCACCCGCTTCCTGCCCGCGACCAAGGCCAGCCCGAAGGAAATGCTGCCGGTGGTCGACAAGCCTTTGATCCAGTACGCGGTGGAGGAAGCGGTCGCGGCCGGCATCACCGACCTTATCTTCATCACTGGCCGTACCAAGCGCGCCATCGAAGACCACTTCGACAAGGCCTACGAGCTGGAAACCGAGCTCGAAGCCCGCGGCAAGAAGGAGTTGCTGGAGGTGGTGAAGAAGACGGTGCCCAAGGGCGTGAACTGCATCTACATCCGCCAGGCGGAAGCGCTCGGTCTGGGGCATGCGGTGCTGTGCGCCTCTGCGGTGGTCGGTGACGAAGAGCCCTTTGCCGTCATCCTGGCGGACGACCTGCTGGACAACTACGGCGGCGAGGCGGTGATGGCGCAGATGGCCAACGTCTACAACTACAACCGCTGTTCCGTGCTCGGCACCATGAACGTGCCGCGCGAGGATACCCGCCAGTACGGCATCGTCAGCACCGAGAACCAGAACGGCGACACCCAGCGCGTCACCGGCATCGTCGAGAAGCCCAAGCCCGAGGATGCGCCCACCACCCAGGCGGTGGTCGGCCGCTACATCCTCACGCCGCGCATCTTCGATCACCTGCGCGCGCTGAAGCCGGGCGCCGGCGGCGAGCTGCAACTCACCGACGCCATCGCCTCGCTGCTGAAAGAAGAAGCGGTGCTGGCCTACCAGTTCAAGGGCGTGCGCTACGACTGCGGCTCCAAGCTGGGCTACCTGAAGGCGACGGTGGAGCTGGGACTGCGCCATCCGGAAATCGGCGGCGACTTCGGCGAGTATCTCGCCACCCGCGGCTGAGGCGGAGCGGTCTGGCGGCGCATGGCGCGTCCGCCAGCTCCGCAAAAAGAAAAAGGCGCTGCCGCGGCAGCGCCTTTTTTCATCCCGAGCCTGGCGGGGATCAGCCTTCGGCCTTGGCGGCCCGCTTGCGGTCCACTTCCTTCAGGTGACGCTTGCGCAGGCGGATGTTCTTCGGCGTGATCTCGACCAGTTCGTCGTCAGCGATGAACTCGATCGCGGATTCCAGCGTGAGCTGGATCGGCGGGATCAGGCGAACCGCCTCGTCGGTGCCGGAGGCACGCACGTTGGTCAGCTGCTTGCCCTTGATCGGGTTCACGATCAGGTCATTGTCGCGGGTATGGATGCCGATGATCATGCCTTCGTACAGCGCCTCGCCCGGGCTGACGAACATGCGGCCGCGGTCCTGCAGGTTCCACAGCGCGTAGGCGACCGCGTCGCCGTCGTTCTGGGAGATCAGCACGCCATTGCGGCGCTCGGCCATGCCGCCGGCCATCGGGCTGTAGTCGTCGAACACGTGGCTGGCCAGGCCGGTGCCGCGGGTCATGGTCAGGAACTCGCCCTGGAAGCCGATCAGGCCGCGGGCGGGAATGCGGTACTCCAGGCGGACGCGGCCCTTGCCGTCCGGCTGCATGTCCTGCAGCTCGCCACGGCGGCGGCCCAGCTCTTCCATCACGCCGCCCTGGTGGTCTTCTTCCACGTCCACCGTCAGCATTTCGTACGGCTCGCACTTCACGCCGTCGATTTCCTTGTAGACCACGCGCGGGCGGCCGACGGCCAGCTCGTAGCCTTCGCGGCGCATGTTTTCCAGCAGGATGGTGAGATGCAGTTCGCCACGGCCGGAGACTTCGAACACATCGGAGTCGCCGGTGTAGTTCACCCGCAGCGCCACGTTCTTCAGTAGTTCCTTCTCCAGGCGCTCGCGGATCTGGCGGCTGGTGACGAACTTGCCTTCACGGCCGGCCAGCGGCGAGGAGTTCACCATGAAGTTCATGGTCAGCGTCGGCTCGTCCACCGCGATCGGCGTCATGCCTTCGAGGTGATCCGGGTCGCACAGGGTGACGCCGATGTTCACCTGGTCGATGCCGGCGATCAGCACGATGTCGCCGGCTTCGGCGACTTCCGCCGGGGAGCGTTCCAGGCCCTTGAAGGTCAGGATCTGGCTGATCTTGCCCTTGCCGCGGTTTTCGTCGCCGTACATCACGACCACTTCCTGGTTCGGACGCACGCGGCCGCGCTTGATGCGGCCGATGCCGAGCTGGCCCATGTAGGTGGAGTAGTCCAGCGAGCAGACCTGCAGCTGCAGCGGGCCTTCCGCATCCACTTCCGGCGGCGGCACATGCTTCAGGATGGCTTCGAACAGCGGGCGCATGTCGGTGCGCTCGTCGCCTTCGTTGATGATGGCGAAGCCGTTCAGGCCGGAGGCGTACACCACCGGGAAGTCCAGTTGTTCTTCGGTGGCGCCGAGCTTGTCGAAGAGGTCGAAGGTGTGGTTGATGACCCAGTCCGGGCGCGCACCCGGGCGGTCGATCTTGTTGATCACCACGATGGGCTTCAGGCCCAGCGCCAGCGCCTTGCGGGTGACGAAGCGGGTCTGCGGCATCGGGCCTTCGACGGCGTCAACCAGCAGCAGCACGCTGTCCACCATGGACAGCACGCGCTCCACCTCGCCGCCGAAGTCGGCGTGGCCCGGGGTGTCGACGATGTTGATGTGGGTTTCGCCGTACTGGATCGCACAGTTCTTCGAGAGGATGGTGATGCCGCGTTCCTTCTCGATGTCGTTGGAGTCCATGACCCGCTCGGCAACTTGCTGGTTTTCGCGGAAAGTGCCGGATTGGCGCAGGAGCTGGTCGACCAGCGTGGTCTTGCCGTGGTCGACGTGGGCGATGATGGCGATGTTGCGGATGGCGCGGGACATGGGGGCTGGGAAGTCTTTGAAAAGTCGTCGATTCTAACACGGGCTGTCGCGCCGCAGCATGGCTTTTCGATGACAGGCCGGCGGGGCGGGAGATGGCGCCGATGCTAGAATCCGCGCCGTTTTCATTCCCCGAGGGAAGCACCATGCTGGCGATCATGGGTGGTACTGGCCTGACTCAACTCTCCAACCTGGAGATCGTGCGCCGCGAAGTGGCACGCACGCCTTATGGCGAGCCTTCCGGGGCGCTCACCTTCGGGGCGCTGGCGGGCAGGCAGGTGGTATTCCTCGCCCGCCATGGCTATGGCCATACGATTCCGCCGCATCTGGTGAATTACCGCGCCAACATCTGGGCGCTGAAGCACGCCAAGGCGACCGCGCTGGTGTCGGTGGCCTCGGTGGGCGGCATCCGCGCCGATCTGGAGCCGGGCGTGCTGGTGGTGCCGGACCAGATCATCGATTACACCTGGGGCCGCAAGAACACCTATTTCGACGGCGGCGACGAGCCGGTGCGCCATATCGACCTCACCCATCCCTATGACGTGGCGCTGCGCCAGCGCCTGCTGGCGGCCGCGGCGCGGGCTAGCGAAGCGGCGGTGGACGGCGGCGTGTATGCGGTGACGCAGGGGCCGCGGCTGGAAACCGCCGCCGAGGTGAACAAGCTGGAGCGGGATGGCGCCGACGTGATCGGCATGACGGCCATGCCGGAAGCCGCGCTGGCGCGGGAACTGGACTTGCCTTACGCGGCGATCAACGTGGTGGTGAACGCCGCCGCCGGCCGTGCCTCGAGCGCGGCCGGCATCCGCTTCGAAAGCATAGAAGAGGTGGTGCAGGAATCCATGGGCCGGGTGCGGCGCATCCTGGAGGCGCTCTGCCAGGATTGAGTGCAGCTGGCGGGCCAGCGGAAAGGAACGGCGGTGGCGCTCAGGCGTTGCCGCCGTTTTCCATCTGGCCGAGGTGACGCTTCAGGCGGTTGAGCAGTTCCAGCATCTGCATTTTCTCGCCGTGGTCCAGGCCGGCGAAGAGGTCGATCACCCACTGCTCATGGGCGCCGGCCATCTTGCGGAACAGGCGCTTGCCTTCGGGGGTGAGATGCACCGTGTAGGCGCGGCGGTCGCGCGGATCGTCGCGGCGTTCCACCAGGCCTTCCTCCACCAGCTTGTCGGTGAGGCCGGTGACGTTGCCGCCGGTGACCATCAGCCGGCGCGACAGCTCGCGCATCTTGAGGCCATCCGGATGGCGGTCCAGCTGGGCCATCAGGTCGAAGCGGGGCAGGGTGGAGTCGTAGCTGGTGCGCAGCCAAGTGCGCAGCCGGGATTCGACGATGTTGGTGCAGGTCAGCAGCCGCAGCCAGACGCGCAGGGCCTCGTGATCGTCATCGGTGGCGCGGGTCTCGTGGTCTATCGTTTCCAGC
>NZ_WUEI01000038.1 GCF_012911025.1 Azoarcus sp. TTM-91
CGGCTACCCCGCCTGCCCCGACCACACGGTAAAGGCGGCGCTGTTCCAGTTGCTCGATGTACCCACCAACACCGGCATGGGCCTCACCGAATCCATGGCCATGACGCCGGCCGCCGCAGTCAGCGGTTTCTACTTCGCCCACCCGGAAAGCCACTACTTCGCCATCAGCAAGATCGGCAAAGATCAGCTTGCGGACTGGGCAGGGCGCACCGGGCTGGCGGAAGAAGCGGCGGCGCGCTGGTTGGCACCGCTGTTGTAAATCGCGCCGGGCGTTGCGATGAAGGCTGCCCGCTCGACGGGCAGCCGTATACCCTGTCAGCTTGAGGTGTAGCCGGCTTCCCGCTGATGACGAACTGCGAGTACCAGGACCACGTCGCGGACTTCGTCGTAGTCGTACAGTGCCAGGTAGCCCGTGCGTCCGCGCGAAACGACCAGTTCGCGCATGTCCTGCTCCGCGGGGCGCCCGATCAGCGGATGGTTTTCGAGCATCTGCAAGGCTTCGGCAATCAAGTCGACCGTCAGCAGAGCAAGGGCCGGCTCGGTTTCGAGCAGAAAGTCGGTAAGCCGCTCGAGATCCTCGAGTGCCCGCCGGGTGTAAATCAATCGCGCCAAGGCTTGGCCTTCGGCTTGGAAACGGCCTCCCCGCTTGCGCGCGCCCGAATGTAGGCATGGACCTCGGCTGCGGCATAGCCCTCCCCGGATTCGAGCGTTTCATCCCTCGATGCAAGTGCATCGGCAACGAAGGCCACCCGCTTTTCCGCGGCGACCGCCGCTGCGCGGATGGCCTCGACCATGAACGCATGGGGGCTGACGCCTTGCAGCTTTGCCGCCGCCATTGCGAGCTGCTTCACGTGCTCAGGGAGCTTCAACGAGGTTGTCGTCATGTGCGTACTCCATACCAGGTGATACCAAAGTAGCACCCGAAGGCCATGCAGGCAACGGACACCCGGCGCCGTGCAGGTCTGCGCATCAGAGTTGGTCCAGCGGACTTGTTACGCCCCGACCACCCTTGTTCAGCACATGGGTGTAGATCATCGTCGTCGACACATCGGCGTGGCCGAGCAGTTCCTGCACGGTGCGGATGTCGTAGCCGCCTTCGAGCAGGTGGGTGGCGAACGAGTGGCGCAGCGTGTGCACCGTAACATGGCGGGCGATGCCGGCTCTCTTCACCGCATTGCGCAGCGCCCGCTGCAGGCGCTCTTCGTACAGGTGATGCCGCCTGCGCACGCCCGAACGGGGATCGACCGAGAGCGTCGGCGATGGCCACACCCAGAACCATGGCCAGGACTCCGCTGCACGCGGGTATTTGCGCGCGAGGGACTCGGACATCTCCACTCCGGGAATCTTGTCCGCGCGGTCCTGCGCCCATAACAGGTGCGCTCTGTGCAGCTGTTCGCGCAAGGCGCTACCGCATCGGTCGGGCAACATCACCACGCGGTCCTTGTTGCCCTTGCCTTCGCGCACCACGATCAACCGGCGTTGAAAGTCGACATCCTTCACCCGCAGCCGCAGCGCTTCCATCAGGCGCATCCCGGTGCCATAAACCAAGCGCGCCAGATCGGCGATGGGCCCCTCCATGGCATCCAGCAGCGCGCTCACCTCTTCGCGCGACAAGACCGACGGCAGCCGAACGGGCGTCTTGGGGCGCTCGAACTCCGATAGCCAGGGTAGATCGACACCCAGCACGTTGCGATAGAGGAACAGCAGCGCGGCCAGTGCCTGCTTGTGGGTGGAGACCGCAACCTTCCGGTCCGTCGCAAGCCAGCTCAAGAACTGCTCGATCTCGGTCGCACCCATCTCGCGGGGATGCCGCAGGCTGTGGAAGCGGACGAAGGCACGAACCCAATAGACATACTGCTGTTCGGTTCGTAAGCTGTAGTGCTTATACCGAATGCGTTCCCGAACCTGGTCGAGCAGTCGGACCGCTGTCAGCGGTGGAGCAGGCGGCTCGCTCCGAGGTCTGCGGGGTTTGTCGGTTCGGTTATGACTGTTCATAAATACAGTATATTCATGAAACGCCAATGTCATCAATCACTTCGTCCTGCGGGGGCCGACCGGATATACCGCAGGGTTCAGAACGAGTCCGCAGAACTGCGGGCTAAAACACGTTGGGCGCACTAATTGAATGCACCGATGACCAAGAATTGCTGGATATGCGGCGGGATCGCTGATAGTGCGGAGCATCGCCTAAAAAAGAGCGACTTGGTGCGGGCTCACGGGCGAGGCCCCTATGTGGGCTCGTCAGAGCTATTACACTTTCGAGCCGGAAAACAAACGCAAATACAGGGACCGGGCTCGAAAACTGTGAAGTACGCGCCGAACTTGTGCCAATACTGCAATAGTACATATACCCAACCCTTTGATCGTGCATACGATCAGTTTATCGATTGGGCGATGAGTAACGAGGAATTGGTGCTCCGTCGCAGATTCATAGACTTTGAAGAGGTCTTCGGGGACGGATGGGAAACGTTACAGCGTAACCTCTACAAGTACTTTGCTAAATCATTCGGATGTAGATTGGTTGATGCCGGCGTTTCCGTGCCAGAAGATATGGTCGAGCTTCTTGGAAAAGAACGCTTTCGTACCGGGCTCCGTCTGAGCTTCGCGGTCAATGAGGACATCCTCCTAATTCCCCATAAATATCGGCATGGCTTTATTGGAAAGGCCGATCTTTTTAGCTGGGGGCCGCGCGAATCAACCGTTCCACCGGAGTCGTTCACATGGAACGAGCATGTTTCTTGGCTAACGGCATGTTATTGGTACAACCGCGCCGTCGACGGAGTATATGGTTCTGAATGGGTGGCAGACGCCAAAGTTGTTTATTTCGGCAGCTTCGCTCCCCTCGACGAAAATTCCAGAGCTGAATTTATTGAGAAGACCAAGAGTCTCGATGAGTCGAAAGGACAAGAATAGGCCCAACCAATGCTTGCAGCGGACGGTCAACGGCTACGCCGTTGCCGCCCGCTGAAGGCCGTCGTTAGACATCGCATGCCGTTCGCACTCTTCATCAGCTCTACATTTGCCGATCTTGAACGGCATCGCGCGCTAGTTCGTGAAGCGATTTCGCGCCTAGAGCATCAGTCGAAGGCTATGGAATTGTTCGGAGCGCTCCCGGAAACGCCAAAAGAGGAGTGCCTTCGTCTAGTCCGGTCCGCCAATACCTATGTCGGCATTTTTGGCATGCGCTATGGAAGTATCGACCCAATCACGGGTAAGTCGCTTACTCAGCTTGAATACGAAGAGGCGATTGCATTGCGGCTGCCTTGTCTCATCTACGTAATCGACGAGAATTCCCATGCGGTCTTGCCGAAGCATGTAGAGACAGGCGCACCAGCAGAACAATTAGTTCAATTGAAAGCCACTCTGAAGAAATCACACGTCGTCCAATTCTTCTCGTCGCCCGAGGACTTGGCGAGCAAGGTCACTCAAGATGTCGTTCGCCTCGCGGGCGCAATCTCAAAGGCGCCGACGGCACAGGTGCTGTCGCAGATCGCGAGCAATGCAGTTCTTCGTCATCCCCTCACTGCGCTGAGGTTCGATTTCTTGAGTAAAAAGACCGCGCACTTGTTCAACCATGACGTTCCCGATTCGGTGTTACGCGAAGCTTTGGAACTCGTGATCGCCGGGGATAACATGGCTGCGGCATTTGTTCTTAGTCGCGGCACGCCCATGCCGCTTGATGACGCTGTGGACGGTCTCATGGGTGTTGAAAAGGTGCTCATCGAGATAATGGAGAAATACAGAGCATCGTCCTCGGAGAAAAGCGATGTCTAACCCTGCGGTCCACACGGACCTTGCGCGAAAAGCCGCGCAAGGCCGGTGACCTCCACGTTAGAGCGCACAACCATGCGGTCCGCCAATACCACACACGCTGCCCCGAAGGAGTTGGACCAACTTCAAGAGCTTGCTCGAATCGCCACACGAAAAGCGCTCGAGGAATACGAACAGATCCCAAAGGAATGGGAGGCAAATCTCACACTTGGAACGTTTTTCGATGGTGAGGACAGAATCTTTGAGTTGTACGTGGCCACAGACAAGCCAAAGGATGCAATCGTAATCAGTTCAGCGCGTGTGAATCGCAAGAGCCGTTCGGTTCAAGTCACCATCACCAACCTAAAGAAGAGGGAGACTCCTTGACTCTCGCGCTCAAAGTCATCGCTTGTTATCCGTCAGCTTTCCTTGCACGCACCGCCCGTTCTCGTCCATCTGGTGGGCGTTTCGAGGCAGTGCGCTCTAACCCGCCGCTCGAGGGGACCGCCGAGAAGCTGCGCTTCTCGGTCCCCTCCGCCCTTCGGGCTCCGGCGGCCCCTCAGCTAGCACGTTATGCGTCATAGAGAAAACCATGCCCACTGATTTGCGTGGTATCGAATTTGATTGGTTTGCCTCCGATAGCGAGGGCAACCTCGCTTTATTTGCCACTGCTGGCGAAGGGTTTTTCCCAGAGGCAGTTTCAAGCAATCATGTTCAGCACGCTGCAATTTCCGAGGCCATACCTACCCCCAATCTCGGCACGCCAAACGTCTGGCAAGACTACGCAGCTCTTGGCCTATTTGTTTTCGATTGGCTCCTCCCAGGAGGACCCTACAAAAAAGTGGCATCACCGCAAAAGGTTGCAAACCACCCGCTAATGGCAAGCGTTCTCACCATTTCTGATCTTCCACAATTTGCTGCCTCGTTCCACAACACGGCCACGGTAGAGTCATGGCCCTGACGCATAACACTGCGGTCAAGGCCGCTCCCTCCGGTCGCTGGACGCTGCGCGATAAAGCTTCGCGCAGCGCCCCTTACCTACAACGTTAGACCTATGAGCCAAATAGCTGAGCACTCGCGGTTTTGGGATGGTTCGGAGCCTGGCTGGGTGGTCATCCAACACAGTGAGGATCATTTCGTTGTGTCTGTCGCTTTTGGGGAGGGCGGAGCACAAAGCAAAGACATACAGGCGCTTCGTATCGTCTCCACAGATTGGGCACAAAGGCCAGCAGCCCAAGCCTTGTCCCAGTTGAAAGGCAAGAGCGAGGTTGTGCTTGGGTCATTTGAATCATCAGCAGCTCGCAAGCTGGTGGAGCACTGTCAGTCATTGCAGCTATCCGCCGCAGCAGATCCTCAAAGAGTTACCAGCCTCTCCCTCTTCAATGAGATTACAAAAACGTTCGCACTCATTGAGGACGAGCAGCTCTCAGTGACTCTCGCCAAGGAAGCAATCTCACATGGCATTCCGGTTCGCCATTCAACGGTCTAACCCTACAGTCAAGCGGACCGCCACAAGCTGCGCTTGTGGTTCCCTCCGCGCTTCGCGCTCCGGCGTCCGCTTACTTCCACGTTAGAGCCTTTGTCCGTTACAGCGATCCACAATGATTTCCAGGTTGAGCGATTGAAAAACCATGCCAAATTGAATATGAAATCGAATTGTTGCTTTGTTTTTCCGCTGAGTTTCAGCGCCACTTTGTAAATTACTTTATTGAGGTTAATCATGTTAGAAGCCCTATGGTCAGTTGAATTCAAATCAAGTTTTGGTCTCGGTGGCTGCGGCGTTGCTGTGTTTGAAACTGGCCGCGTTTTTGGCGGTGATAGCACCATGATTTACGTTGGGAGTTTCAAAGTTGAAAACGGTGTCATTTACTCCGACATAAAAGTCAAGAAATACGCCAATGTTGCTGGCATGGTTTCGGTGGTCGGCATTAACGACTTCACTCTCAGAATTACCGGCACGCCTGCACAAAACGAAATGCTCTTGTCTGGGTATGTGGTCGAAGACCCTTCGCGCAAAATCACAATCAAAGCTGTTCGCCGCGCCGAGCTTCCGTAGTTTTCGCGGCTCTAACATGGCGCTCAACCTCGTTCGCTTCGCTCACTGGACGCTGCGCGATAAAGCCGCGCAGCGCCGGTTAGCTCTACGTTAGGCAACTCATGATCGGCCACGAAGCGCAGCAATTTAAGCACTGGCTTGAAGAAGATGGCTTGCTCGGGAAACTCCATCCTTACTCCCACGCATATGAAGCTCTGCCAGTGGATCAGTACATCATCGACCGCCACAACGCCGAGGTTAGGGAGGCTAAAGCTGTCTGGTACTCAGAGGTGGGAGATTGGTCAGTTGACGATTGGATCATTGGCTCGATGGGAAATGGCGATTACTACCTCATCTCGAAAACCGGTTCCTATACAGGGGTCTGGCAATACCATCATGAGCTGCGAGAGAAGGCGCTTTTGGCCCCGTCGCTTCGTGATTTTTATGAGTTCTGTATCTCTATTGAACGAGAGGCGGGCAATCTGTGAAAGCAACGTTATCGCCTAACCACTCCGTCGAGAGGAACCGCCCACAAGCTGCGCTTGTGGGTTCCCTTCGCGGCTTCGCCGCTTCGGCGGCCCCTCACGTCAAACGTTAGGCCTTGTTTATGCGCGCCACGGCTTATGACTTCGCTATTGCAATCGAACAGGAAATTGCGGCGTTAAGTCGGGAGCAGCGATGTCTTCGCACGGGTAGAGCAAAAAGACTTTTAGAAGAGTTGTACCCTCTCAGCCGCTTTGCCCTTCGATGCACCAATCCTGGCACTATTGTCGAAGTAGAAGCCTATGAGGATAACGGCCCCGTTGATGGCGCCATATATAGGCTTGGCGACCACGAATCCAAACTTTCGATAGAAATAACCTTCGTCTACTCCTACGAAGACTCGCTTCGCGATGAGCTACTTTGGACAACCGGCTCAACACCTGGATCGGGCCCGATTCATCGAGACAAAAAAACCGGGAAAATTATCGCAAGCCTTGCGCCTGATCCTGAGAGCATAAAGCGCCTAGCAACTTCCATCGTTGCACTATTCAAAAAGAAGACATCAAAAGGCTATCCCAAAGGCACATTGCTGCTGATAGCCTTCGAAGATCCAACCTTCTTCGGCTTTGGCATCTGGAAGGAACTGTTTTCTGCAATAGAGTTGCTGGGTGGCTTAAATGGCGAGTTTGGAGAAGTTTATATAATCAATTGTGGTTCTGATGAATGCCAATTTGTGACCTATTGACCTCACAACAAATGCCTCATGGTGAGAATTCAACCACTGGTGCATCTGCCACCAGCCTAACCGGTTGGTCAAGCCGACGCCAACAGCTACGCTGTTGGTGCCCTCCGCTTCGCTCCGGCGCGGCTTACCGCGAGCGTTAGCCCTTTATGTCTTTGCTCACACTTCGCAGCGGCGACAGTTTCTTCGAAATGGGTGTTGCCATTGAGGAAGGTCCGTCTCTTCCCGCTCAAGGGGATGCTTACGTCACGATCAAAGTTCAATCCAAAGGATTTGCGGGGCACAACGATCTTTGGGTTCAATCGGAAGCAATGCATGCGTTTTGTTCCGCGTTGATCACTCTCGAAAGAAATCTCAAGGGAGAGGCGGCCCTCGAAGCAATATCGCCTGGAGAGCTAAGCCTGAAGGTGTGTTCTGCAAATTCAAGGGGTGGTGTCGGCATCGTCGGAACAATCGGCTACCACGTACAAAATGAAAGCACCGAGTACTTGCACGCAGTGTCGTTTGGGTTTGAGTTCGAGTCTTCCCAGCTTTCGGCAGCAGTTAAACTTCCTTGGGTCAAGCGATATGCAGGCTAACCATTCCTATATGGCCTCCCCCATGAATCAAGAAAGATCGTGTTTTTGACTTTCCGGGATGAATCACCTGCAGTCGTATATCCGGCATCTGTGGTGGGTTCTGAACGACCCATGCCGACATGGAATCTGCCCGCGAAGCGCCAATCGGTACAAGCGGCTGCTGGAGAGCCGGCTGGGTTATCGGCGTTCTGTCGCGGGGGCGTGATGACCCGGTTTGCCATGATGAGCGATCAGTCTCGGCGCAAGGGTGAGGAGTAAGGGTGAATCGATCAGGCGGCGATGGCGAAGGCGGTGCGTTGGAGCTTCTTGTCCGGACGAGGCTGCGGATTGCCGTAGGCGGCGTGGTCGCGCAGGACCGCATAGCAGATGCGGGCAAGCTTGTTGGCCAGCGCGCAGGCGGCCTTGTTGTGATTGGTGCGGCGCTGCACCTCGGTGGCCCAGGTGCGCAGGCCGCCCAGCGGGCGGCTGGCGTCTCGGGCCGGCGCCGCGGCCCGGATAAGTCAACCGTAGGCATCGCCGGATTCGTTGCTGAATTCTCTGGAAAGCCCCTGATCTATTCAAATCAATAGGATTCTCTTTTGGACATCCCGCGAATATTCAACATCACGGAAAGCGAGCACCGCATCCACAACCCGTTCACACCCGATAAATTTGCGACCCTCGGTGATGCCTTGCGTTTGAAGCCGGGGGCGCGGGTGCTGGATCTTGGGAGTGGCTCAGGCGAGATGCTTTGCACCTGGGCGCGCGACCACGGCATTGTCGGTACCGGCGTCGACATGAGTCCGTTGTTCACCGCCCAGGCGAAACGGCGGGCCGAAGAGCTCGGTGTTGCCCATCGGGTCGAGTTCATTCATGGCGATGCGGCAGGCTACGTCTCTGACGAAAAAGCCGATGTGGCGGCTTGTGTCGGGGCTACCTGGATTGGTGGTGGTGTTGCCGGCACCATCGAACTCCTGGCGCGCAGCCTCAGCGCTGGCGGCGTCACCCTGATCGGCGAGCCTTATTGGCGGCAATTGCCGCCGACAGAGGAGATTGCCAAAGGTTGTCTCGCTAATTCGATTTCCGACTTTCTTGGGCTACCTGCGCTCATCGCGTCTTTCGGTGATTTGGGCTACGACGTCGTAGAGATGGTGCTGGCCAATCAGGATGGATGGGACAGGTACGAGGCGGCGAAATGGCTCACCATGCGTCGATGGCTGGAAGCAAACCCGGACGATGAGTTGGCGGAGGAGGTTCGGTCCAAGCTCTCCTCCGAGCCTGAGCGCCATGCGGCCTATACGCGGGAATATCTAGGTTGGGGCGTATTCGCGCTCATGCCGCGCCTCCATCTCTAGCAGGATTGTGCGGGCGGCGCTCGCCATGGCCGCATGTGGCGATGCTGCTTGTTGCGCCAGGGTTTCAACTCATCAGCATCGGGCGACTGTTGCTGGCGGAGGCCTTGCGGCATGCGTGGCGGGCGGAGGTGACGGTGGGCTCGTCGTTGGTGCGCTGCCGGCCTATTTGTGCACTGGCTTTGTTTCCGCTGGCAAGGCGACGGACCATGCGGGCCATATCCATTGGCGATGAAGAGGACGCTCTATACTCCGGCACTTGTCGCCGGGGCGATGGCTTGAGGGAGGCGCATTGCGCTATCAGGGCAGGATCACCAACTGGAATGACGACAAGGGCTTCGGTTTCATCACGCCGAATGGCGGTGGCGACCGGGTGTTCCTGCATATCAGCGCCTTCTCGGCGCGGGAGCGCAGGCCGGGGGGCGAAGAGCTGGTGACATACGAGCTTGCGCAGGATGGCAAAGGGCGGGCGCAGGCGAGGAGCGTGGCCTATGTCGGGGAACGGGTGCCGCGGCCGGCAGCGACAGGGCGCAGCCGCGCGCCCTTGGTCTTCGCGCTGTTCTTCCTGATTGCACTGGGTGCGCTGGTCGCTCTCGGCCGCTTGCCCTTGCTGGTGCCGGCTGCCTACCTGGGCCTGAGCGTATTGGCTTTTCTCGCCTATGCGGCGGACAAGTCTGCCGCGCAGCGCAATGCCTGGCGGACGAAGGAGAGTTCGCTGCACCTCCTGGAGCTGTTGGGCGGTTGGCCTGGGGCGCTGGTGGCGCAACGGACATTCCGGCACAAGACGGCCAAAGCTTCGTTCCAGTTTGTTTTCTGGCTGATGGTGGGGCTGAACTGCGTGGCGTTGGGCTGGTTGCTGTCGCCGGCTGGGGCAGGCGCGCTGCAGTCGCTCCGGGCTTTATCCCTGAGTTTGGGGCTGCGGGCTTGATGGTGCTGGAGGGGAAGGTGATGTTGAAGCCGGTGGTGCAGGAAGAAGTGTCGGGCTGCGGGATTGCCTCGGTGGCCAACATCCTGGGCAAGTCGTATGCCGAGGTGAAGGCGATGGCCAACGCAATGGGCATTCATGCGGAGGATAGGGCGTTGTGGTCGGACACCACTTACGTGAGGCGCCTGCTCGCCGCGGCAGGTGTGGACGTGGCCGCCGGCGAGACGCCCTTTGCGTCCTGGGAGGGCCTGCCGGAGCTGGCGCTGCTGTCGATCAAGCATCATCGGGAAGCGGGGCGGGATTTCTGGCACTGGGTGGTGTTCACCCGGCGGGAGGGCGAGCCGCTGGTGCTGGATTCCGCGGCCTATCTTTCCGCCAACATCCGCCGCGACTTCGCCGAGATGCAGCCCAAGTGGTTCATCGAGGTGAAGCCTGCCTAGTCTTTCCGAGGCGCTGGCGGCCGATTTCCAGGCGCGGCGATGGGCCCGCATGCGGCGCTCCGTGCTCCAGTTCCGCGACGCGCCCCCCTTTTCCTTTGCATGATCGCGCGCAGTGTGCCCCCTGGCCCCGCACGCGGCGATTTATCGCTTTCGGACTAGGCCTTCCGGTGAGCACCTGATTGGTGCGCGGCTGTCCGGCTCATGCACATCACCGGCCAGGCCGCGCCGGGGTTTGCGTTCGGATTCGCCGCTTCCTGCGGGTTATTGCTGGGCGTATTCCTTGCTTCGCCCGGACAAACTCCAACGATACGACGCGGCGACCGAAAGCCATGGAACTTCTGCTCAAGTACGAAGGCCATTACCCCCCCACCGCCTGGGAGCGCTTGGGGGCGGTTCGTCTCGGCAACAAGCTTTGGCGTTTCGATGGTGTGGAGCACCAGGGGCTGGCGGCGCTGCTGGCCGAACTGGAGCAGGTGACCGACAGCAAGACGCTGGCCGAGACGCTGGCGGTGCCGCTGGGAGCGCTGGGAGATGGCCGGGCGAGCAGCTCGGTCGACCTGCTGGATGCCGCCATGCCCTTCGGCACCCTGCTCACCCGCCAGCGTTTTCCCTGGGCGCTGGAGCAGCTGGACCGCCGCGTCGAAATCCATTTCCAGCCCATCATCGAGATTGGCGGCCAGGGCCAGATCTACGCCCATGAAGCGCTGTGCCGGCTGTCGCCGCCCGGCGGCGAGGTCCTCAGCGGCAGCGATGCCTTCAGCCTGGCGGCCCGGCTGGGGCGGCAGGACGACCTCGACCTCGCCGCCCAGTACAAGGCGCTGTCGCTGAAGGCCGAGCGCATTCCC
This sequence comes from Azoarcus sp. TTM-91, assembly GCF_012911025.1. Lineage (GTDB taxonomy): Bacteria > Pseudomonadota > Gammaproteobacteria > Burkholderiales > Rhodocyclaceae > Azoarcus. The sequence continues at coordinate 11,130 of NZ_WUEI01000038.1, forward strand.
GCGGGCATGCCGATGTTCCTCAACGTGATGCCCTCCACCCTGCTGTACGAGGACTGGCTGCCGCAGTTGCTGAACTGGATGCGCGAACTGGGCGTGGACCGCCGCGATCTGGTGATCGAGGTGGTGGAGAGCGAACGCATAGACGCGGCGCAGCTGGCCGAGCGCTGCGATGCGCTGCGCGCCCAGGGCTTGCGCATCGCGCTGGACGACATGGGCGCCGGCTTCAACGGCCTTGCCACGCTGGCGATGGTACGGGCGGAGTTCATCAAGATAGACCGCAGCCTGGTGCACGAAGCGCAGGGCAGCCGGGTGCGCTCGGTGCTGCTGGAGGCCATCGTCTCCATGGCCGAGCGCCTGGGGGCCACCGTGATTGCCGAGGGCCTGGAGCGGCCGGAGGATCTCGCCTTCTGCCAGGGCCTGGGCATCCGCTACGCGCAGGGCTTCCTGTTCGCCATGCCGGAGCCGATGCCGCGGCTGGGCCGGCTGTCGCTGCCGGAAACCGACGACGCCTGGCGCACCCAGCCGCAGGATCGCTTCCGCCTCACCGACGTGGTCGACCCCGGCATCACCTTCGAGCTCAACACGCCGATAGAGGCGGTGCGCGAGCAGTTCCGCCAGATTCCCCACCTGCCCTGGGCGGTGGTGGTGGACGACGCCAACCCGGTGGCCATCGTGCAGCGCGGCCGGGCGATGACCAGCAGCACCCGCAGCCTGGCGGCCGCCTGCCAACCGCTGCGCCGCACGCTACCGCACAACACCACGCTGGCCGGGCTGGCGCGCTCGCTCTACGTGGATCGCGGCGACAGCGAACCGTGGACGGTGATCGGCCCGGACGGCCACTACCTCGGCATCATCGAGCCGATGACGCTGGTGGCCCACATCCTCACCCGCCAGGAATACGGCGCCAACCTGCATCCGCTGTCGCAGTTGCCCACCGGGCCGGCCCTGCGCCAGGCCATCGAAGCCCGCCTGGGCGAGCGGCGCGGCGCGCTGGGCCTGGTCTATATCGACCTCGACCACTTCAAGGCCTTCAACGACCGCTACGGCTTCATCCGCGGCGACGCGATGATCCGCACGCTGGCGGAGATCCTGCGCCACGTCTTCATCGGCCGGCCGGACCGCCTGCTCGGCCACATCGGCGGCGACGACTTCATCCTCATCCTCGACGGCGAGGAGCCCAACCTGCTGGAGCAACTGCAGCGCGTCACCGCCCAGTTCCACGCCCTGGCCTCGCACCTGTACGACGCCGCCGACCTGGATCGCGGCTACTTCGCCACCGAGGACGACGCCCACCACCCCATCGCCAGCATCTCGGTGGCTTGCGTGAATGGTTCCACCGGCGCCCTGCGCGACAGCGTTGCCGCCGCCGAACGCGCCGCCTACCTGAAGAAGCTGGGCAAGGCGGAGTGGGGCAGCGTGGTGGTGGTGGAGGGCAGCCCGCCGACGGTGCACAGCCACGCCTCCATCCGCGGCCTGGACGACTGGGAAGAGAATGCGCTGGCGACGCTGCAGCACCTGCTGGGCATGCCGCGCAGCCGCGATCCGCATGCGATGGACGCCGCCTTCAAGGCCTATCCCTTCTTCGAGATGCTGTTCGAGCTGGATGCTCACGGCGTGCAGCGCTATCCGAACTGGATCAATCCCAATATGTACGGCCGCATCCGCGCCGGCGGCGCCGGCGCCAGCCGCGCCCAGCAGCCCTACTACAAGGCGGTGTGCGATACCGGCCGGCCCTTCGTGTCGTCCATCTATCTCTCCACCGCCTCGGAGGATTTCTGCCTGACTATCGCGGTGCCCATCACCGACGAGGCGGGTGTGCTGAGCGGCGTGCTGGTGGGCGACCTCAACCTGTCGTCGATGGCGGGCTTGCTGGATCGCCGGGCGGAGTGAGCTGAAGGCGGCCGCAGGTTGCGGCCCGGGCATGAAAAAGCCGGCGGACGCCTATCGCGTCGCCGGCTTTTTCATGTTCCTGCCTGCCCGCTGGGCTTGGCGCGCGGCAAGTGCCTTCGCCAGCGCAAGCCGCGGCCATCACATCACAGCACCGCTTCGAACAGCTCCAGCTGCGGCGGGCCGACGTAGATTTCGCGCGGGCTCTTGCCTGCATTGGCGTGGGCCTTCATGAAGGCTTCCGAGCGGGTCCAGTCGGAGAAGGCGGCTTCCGAGGCCCATTCGGTGTGGGAGGCGAACAGCGTGTATTCCTCGGTTTCCGGGCCGCGCATCAGGTTGAAGCGGACGAAACCCGGCACCTCGTCGAGATAGCTCTCGCGCTGGCGCCAGTGGGCGATGAAGGTTTCCTCGTGGCCGCGGGCGATCTTGAAGCGATTCATGGCGATGAACATCGGAGGCTCCTGGAAGGGGTGAGCGTAGGGGCTGACCGCGCCGATTCTATGACGGCCGCTGTTCCGATGCGACCGCCGCGCCGGCCGGGGGCTGCCATGCCACCACCCGGTTGCGGCCGCTGCGCTTGGCCTCGTACAGCGCCTGGTCGGCGCGCTCCAGCAGGCCGGTGACGCTGCCTTCCGCCAAGGGGCACAGGCCTATGCTGGCGGTGACCCGCAGCGGGCCGGCGGTGGTCGGGGCCGGCCGCGCGGCCAGCGCTTCCCGCAGCCGTTCGGCCAGGGGGTAGCCGCCTTCCGCGCTGCTGCCGGGCAGCAGCACCGCGAACTCTTCCCCGCCCAGGCGGCCGGGCAGGTCTTCCCGGCGCAGCACGCTGCGCAGGGTGTCGGCGACATGGACGAGCACCTGGTCGCCCACCGCGTGGCCGTGGCTGTCGTTCACCCGCTTGAAGTGGTCCACGTCCAGCATCAGCAGGCAGCCCGGCTTGCCGGCGCCGGGGCGGGCCAGGGCCTGCTCCAGCTGGGCGAGGAAGGCGCGGCGGTTGGGCAGGCCGGTGAGGGCGTCGGTCGAGGCCAGCGTCTGCAGGTCGGTCTCGCGCCGCTTGCGCTCGCTGATGTCGCGCATCAGCCACAGCAGGCCGAAGGGCTGGCCTTGCTGCAGGATGGGAATGCGCTCTATTTCCAGCGTGCGGCCGTCTTCGAGCGTGGCTTCGCGGTGCGCCGGGCCGTTGTCCGGCCCGAGCACGGCGGCCACCGCCGGCGGCAGCTGGCCGGTGAGGTCCGCGAGCGGCTTGCCGCCGAGGCTGTCCGGAGCCGGCAGGGCCAGCAGCTCGCACAGGCTGCGGTTGGCCAGTTGCACCTTGCGCGCTTCGTCCTCGGCGAGCAGGCCGCCGGGGAAGTGTTCGATCACCGCCCGCTGGCGGGCCCGGGCGCCGGCCAGCTCGGCCTCGATGCGGCGGCGGTCGGTGATGTCTATCAGTGTCCAGATGACGTCGCCTTCCGGCTGCGCCGGGTCCAGCAGGGTGCCGGAAATGTCGAACCAGCGGGCCTGGCCGTCCTTGTCGTGCAGCGGGTACTCCAGCCGTATGCTGCCGCGGCTGCGCAGCTTCTCGTACTCGGTGCTGAAGCGTTCGAACGGGCCTTCGCCGCCGTGGGCGGCGGAGAAGCGGCTGCCGGCCATGTCTTCCCGGCTGGGGGAGAAGATTTCGATGGCGCGGGCATTGGCCTGCAGGATGATGCGTTGGGGCGAGACCAGGAAGATGGCGGCGGCGCTGTTGTCCAGCAGGGCGCGGCGCAGGTTGGCGTCCGCCACCCGGGCGCTGATGTCGGTGTGGGTGCCCATCACCCGCTGCGGCCGGCCGTTCTCCCAGGCCACCACCCGGCCGCGGCATATCACCCACAGCCAGCCGCCAGTCGCGGTGCGCAGCCGCAGCTCGACGTCGAAGCCCTCGCCCTTGGCTACCTGCCCGGCTATCAGGCTGTCTACCCGCGGGTAGTCGTCCGGATGGGCGAGGCGCTGCCACACTGCCTCGTTCACCGCGAAGGCCTGGTCGCGGTAGCCCAGCATCTCGAAGCAGCGGCTGTCCCAGCGGATGCTGCCGGCGGCGAGGTTCCAGTCCCACAGGCCGTCGCGCACCGCGGCCACGGTGAGGCGCAGGCGTTCTTCGCTGTCGCGCAGAGCCTGGGCGCGGGCGCGCTCCTCGGTGACGTCGTGGATGTAGCCGTGCCACAGCACGCTGCCGTCCTCCTCCCGCTCGGGCTTGGCATGGCCGCGCAGCCAGCGCACCTCGCCGCCGTCGCGCAGGATGCGGTACTCCTCCACCCAGGTGCTGAGCTGGTCGGCCGAGCGCTGGATGGAAGCCCGCACCCTGGGCTGGTCATCCGGATGCACCCGTTCCAACAGCCGGTTGGCATCGTCCGCCACCTCGGCGGGCAGCATCTGATAGATGTCCTGCAGGGCCGGGCTGAGATAGGGGAAGGCGCTGCCGCCGTCCGGCCGCAGTCGATACTGATAGACCATGCCCGGCACCTGCGCCACCAGCTTGTGCAGCTGCGCTTCCAGCGCCTTGCGCTCGGCTTCGGCCTGCTTGCGCGCGGTGATGTCCATGTGGGTGCCGACCATGCGCAGTGGCCGCTTTTCCGCGTCGCGGCCGGTGATGCGGCCGCGGGCGAGTATCCAGCGGTAGTGGCCGTCGCGGGTGCGCATGCGGTGCTCGGACTCGAAGTAGGCGCTTTCGCCATACAGGTGGGCGTTCAGCTTGTGCTTCACCGGCGGCTGGTCTTCCGGGTGGATCAGCGCCATGACGTCTTCGTGGGTGGTGCCCAGTTCGCCCGGCGGATAGCCGAGCATCGCCTCCCAGCGGGTGTTGTAGGAGAGGCGGTCGATGTCCAGCCGCCAGTCCCACAGGCCGAGGTCGCCGCCGTCCAGGGCGAACTGCAGGCGCTCCTCGCTCTCGGCCAACAGGGCGTTCTGGCTGCTGCCGCGCAGGTAGAGCAGGGCGATGGCGAAGGCGGCCAGCAGCAGCACGCCGGTGCCGACGATGTTGCGCAGCAGGCTGTCGGCTACGGTGTCATGCACCTTCGCCAGGGCCGGGCCGCGGGCGATGCCGACCGCCACCACCAGCGGGTAGTCGCTGGTGCGGTGCCAGGCGTAGTAGCGGTCCTGCCCGTCCCTGCTGGGCTGCAGGCGGATGTTGCCGCTGTCGCCAGCGCGCGCCAGCCGGCTGCTCAGCGCTGGCGGCAAGGCGCCGCCCAGCACTTCGTCCTGCAGGCGGGTGCGGGCGAGGTAGGCGCCATCGTCGCGCAGCAGGGTGGCGATGTCGTCGGCGCCGGTGACGGCGCGGCGGAAGGCATCGGCGAGGTAGTCGGGGGAAATGGAGAGCACCAGCACGCCGGCGAAGCCCCGCTCGTCATGCAGCGCGCGGCCGAACTGCACCACCCATTTGCCGGTGGCGCGGCCCACGATGGGCCGGCTGACGTGCAGCCGGCCGTCATCTTCGCTGTCACGCAGGCGCTGGAACAGTTCGCGGTCCGAGGCGTTGGGCCGGGGCAGGCCGGCGGGCAGCTCGCGGCTGGAATAGACGAGGTTCCCGCGGGCGTCCGCCACCGTGATCTGCACGATGCTGCCCTCGGGAAAGGTCTCTATCGCCACCTGGGTGGAGTGCAGGAAGGCCTGGGTGTCACCGCGCAGATACTCGGCGGCGAGGTTGCGGCTGACGACGTCCAGTCCGGCCGTCAGGGTGGAAACCTGCAGCGCCAGCGCGCTGGCCATCTGCTGCGAGCGGAGCTCCACCTGGTGCTCGCTGTCCGCCACCCAGTTGCGGTGGGTTTCCAGCAGCAGTACCCAGTAGACCGCGCAGGCGAGGCCCAGCGCGGCCAGCGCTGCTGCCGCGTTGCTGCTGCTGTTGCGGCTGATCCGGGACAGCCAGTCGAAGTGCTTGCGGATGCGCGTCATTCCTTGGGAGGCGGCGGGAGAAGAGGTGGGAGGCCGGGCTGTCGCCTGGTTGGGGCCGTCGGCGGGACGACGCGGTATTTCATACCTGCAATGGCGGCGCCGGGAAAACGATGACGCCCGAGATGGGCTGGATTAGGATGAAAATACCCGACCCCACCGGAGTTCCGTCATGCCCAGTATCGAAATCACCGAAGAAAATTTCAATCAGGTCGTAGAAAACAATCCCATCGTCTTCCTGGACTTCTGGGCCACCTGGTGCGGCCCTTGCCGCAGCTTCGGGCCCATTTTCGAGGCGGCGTCCGAAGCCCACCCGGACATCGTCTTCGGCAAGATAGACACCGATGCCCAGCAGGCGCTGGCGGCCACCTTCCAGATCCGCTCGGTGCCCACGCTGGCGGCCATACGCGACAACATCATGGTGTTCCGCGAATCCGGCGCGCTGCCGGCGAGTGCGCTGGAGCAGGTGGTGAGCGGCGTGCGCGGCCTGGACATGGACGAAATCCGCGCCGATATCGCCTCCCAGGAGGCCGGCGGCCAGCAGCCCGGCTGAGGTCGGGCCGGTTCAGCCGAGGCGGGCGGTGAGCGCCTCCGCCCAGCGCCCGGCTTCTTCCTCCCCCTCTTTGCGGCACAGGTACACGTAGCCGTGCTGCAGGCAGCGCTCGGCCAGGCTGCGGTCTTCGATGGCGGCCTGCGCCAGCTCGTCCAGGCCGCGGACATCGCCCGCTTCCATCAGCAGGCGGCCGTAGTGCATGCGCGCCCGCGGAAAGGGGCCGTCCGGCCGTTGCAGCAGGTGCTTGAACACCGGCAGCGCTTCGGCGGTGCGGTCGCAGTTGGCCAGGGCGCCGCCGTATTCCTGCAACTCGAAGGGGCTGAGGCTTTCCAGGGGCCGCGGCGACAACTCGGCGATGCGCTGGCGGCTGTCGCGCTGCTCGCGGTGATGGGTCAGCCAGGCGCTCTTCTCTTCTTCCCACCAGGCCTGGTCGAACTCCTTCGCCAGGGTGTGGGCGAAGCTGCCGAGCAGGGCCTCGGCGGCGGACTTTTCCACCGGCGCCGGCAGTACGGCCGGCACTTCCAGTGCCTCCAGGCGGTCGCGCAGGCAGGGATGGGTGTCGTTCAGGCTGGATTTGCGCTGCAGCGCCGCCTGCAGCCGCTCCTGGTTGCACCAGTCCAGATGGCTGGCGGAGAAGGCGGTGCGCATCGAGGAATAGGGCGGAAACAGCGGCTTGGGATGATGCGCCGCCTGGGCGTAGAGGCGCGGCCAGAAGGCGTCGTCTATCCAGTCCGCCAGCAGTTCGCCGCGGCACAGGCCAGTGCCCGCGGCAGCGTGGCCCACGGTGCGGCCGGCAGCGGCGTCGGCCTGGTACTCGTCCTGGCGGGAGAGCACGAAGGTATAAGCGTTGAAGTAGGGCGCGAAGCGGCGCAGGCCGCTGTGCAGCAGGCTGTCCAGCCAGTTGCCTTCGCTACCGGAAACCTTGTCCATCAGCGCGCCGAAGGTCAGGCGCTGGCGGTACACCCAGGCGCCCAGCTTGCCGTGGGCGCCGGACAGGTGGCCGTACTCATGCGCCAGCGTGGCCGCCATTTCGCGCGGCGCCATGGCGTAGAGATAGGGCAGGCCGAGGATGAGGTGGTTGCGGTGGCCGCCGAACAGGCCGAAGCGCGGCACTTGGGCAATGGCGGCGTTGAACGAGCGGTCCACCACCACCCGGTGCAGCGGCGGGCCTTTCTGCTTGTGCTGTATGCGGTCTATCAGCTCGAACAGCTTGGGCGCGTCGGCGCGGGTGATCTCACGGCCCTCCGGCGGGCTGAGGCGCGTGAGGAAGGCACGCAGCACGGTGTAGAGCAGGCCGGTGAGGAAGAGGGCGAACAGGCCGAGATGGACCATCACCCAGACGTTGCGGCTGTCGCGCAGCCAGTGGAAGGCGGTGAAGCCGAGGGCGATGACGAGCAGCAGCACCAGGGCCAGCGCTACGTAGGCAAGGCTGCTGACGAGCAGCACCTTGCTGCGGAAGGTGGCCGGGTTGTGGTGGGCGTCCAGCTCGAAGCGGCGCACCAGGTATTCGTAACGGCAGTCGTCCATGCGCGGGCGCCATATGTGTCTGCTTTGCGACAAATTCTGCGCCGGGTGCTAGCGGCGGTCGCGGCAATAACTCACGCTGGGTAACGTCAGCCCTACCGGTGCGGGAGAGGGGCGTCAGCAGCGGGGCGTGCGCCCGTCCGCCTCGACGCGTTGCACGCTGCGGCTGCTGAGGCCGGCGGCTTCGGCGAGGCGTTCCTGCGACCAGGCGCGTGCTTCCCGCAGCTGCCGCAGTTTCCGGGTGTCGAGTTTCATGTCGTTCATGCTAGAGGCTCCGCTGTCGATGGACGCTTCCAGCATGGGCCAGGGGCGGGCAGGGCACCACGACAGAAGGACGACAGCGGGGCGACAGGGCGGGCGGAGGCGTCGATCTGCGCCTGGGCGCGGCGGGCCGGCCGCGCCCGCTCAGTACAACAGATAGGCCGCCCGCTCTGCTTCCCAGGCGGCTTCGTCCGCCAGTGCGATCTCGTCCAGCGCGGCCGGCGGTGCGGCCGGGTCGTCCACCCATTGCCGCAGCGCTTCGCCGCCGTTGATGAGGTCGATGGCTAGGCGCTCGTGCTCGTACTCGTAGGCGAAGTCGCGCCACAGCGGGTAGTCCGGCTGCTGCAGGCGCAGCGCCTTGAAGGCCAGGGCCTGCAGGCGCCAGGGGCGGAAGGCGGCGTGGTCGTAGTGGGTCGGGTCTTCCACATGGATCTGCACGCCGTTGCACAGCTTGCCGGCGTGCTTGTGGAAGGTGGGCTCGAACCAGCATTCGCGCAGCACGCAGCCGGCCAGCCACCGCGGCGCCAGGCTGCGCATGTCGGCGATCAGGCGGTGGGCGTCGATGTCCGGCGCGCCGAACAGTTCCAGCGGCCGGGTGGTGCCGCGGCCTTCGGACAGGGTGGTGCCTTCCAGCATCACCGTGCCGGCGTAGGCGCGCGCCATCGACAGGTTGGGCGCGTTCGGGCTGGGGTTGATCCAGCTGCGTTCGCCCAGCGGCCAGCCGTAGCCGGGGGCGGCGTCCGGCTGCCAGCCCTGCATGGCGACGACCTCCAGCTCCACGTCCAGCTTCAGCGTGGCGACGAACCAGCGCGCCAGCTCGCCCATGGTGAGGCCGTGGCGCATCGGCAGCGGACCGGCGCCGACGAAGCTCTCCCAGCCCGGCCGCAGCAGCGTGCCTTCCACCGGCCGGCCGGCGGGGTTGGGGCGGTCCAGCACCCACACCGCCTTGCGGTGGGCGGCGGCGGCTTCCAGCACATAGCGCAGGGTGGTGATGAAGGTGTAGATGCGGCAGCCGAGGTCCTGCAGGTCCACCAGCAGCACGTCGAAGCTGTCCATCATCGCCGCGGTGGGGCGGCGCACCTCGCCGTACAGGCTGAACACCGGGATGCGGTGCAGCGGGTCGAGGTAGTCGGCGGATTCGACCATGTTGTCCTGCTTGTCGCCGCGCAGGCCGTGCTGCGGGCCGAAGGCGGCGCTGAGCTTGAGGTCGGGCAGGGCGGCCAGCGCGTCCAGGGCGTGCTCCAGGCCGCGGGTGAGCGAGGCGGGGTGGGCGAGCAGGGCGAGGCGGCGGCCGGCCAGCGGGCGGCGCAGGCCGGCATCCTGCAGCAGGCGGTCGAGGCCGAAGCGGGGCGTTGCGGTCATGGGAGCGTGTTCAGGGATGGGTGGGCAGCGGCAGCCAGTCCAGCGTGGCGGTGAAGGCGCGCCGGTCGTGGAAATCGGGCTTGGGGCGGGGGTGGTGCAGCGCCCAGTAGGCGAGCTTGCCGCCGGCGCTTTCGATGACGGCGCTGAGCCCGAGCTGCAACCGGGCTTCCGGTGCGCGTGGCGGCAGCGCGGCGGGGTCGAGCAGGATCTCGGCGATCAGCGTGCCGCTCTCGCGGCGCACCTGCTGCAGCCGCGGCGGCTGCGGCGGCGGGGCGTCCGGGTCGCGTTCGCGGCTGGCGCAGAAGCGGTAGGCGGCCCACTGGCCGGAGGGCGCGAAGTTGAACTCCAGGTAGGCGGCCTCGTCCGCGCGGGCGATGAAGGCTTCGAAGCAGGTGTGCTGCCACAGCCCGTCCGCGGCGGCCGGCAAGGTGGCGGGCGGCAGGCGCAGGGCGTCGAAATCCGCCTGCAGGCGGTAGACCAGGCGCAAACCGCCGTCCGCAGCGACGTCGACGGCGGCGGTGAGCTGCCGCACCGGGCCGGCGGCAGTGGTCGGATGGGGCAGCAGCGTGAGTAGCGGGGACACCATGGGAGCGGGCGGGGGAGGAGCGGCTGCCTATGGTAGCCCATGCGTCAGGCTGGCGAGCCGGCGCCGGGGTGCGGCGTGGCAAAGCACACGCTCGCGGCGGCGGTGGCGGACGGGCGGTCGCGGGCGTGGCCGCGGGCCGGCGGGCGATCAGAGCCCGCGGCGTGCTCCTCCCGTCCTTCTCCTGCGCGGCGCAGGGGTCTGCCGTCCGGCCGGTGGTTGAATAGAATCGCGCTCTTTCCCGCCTGTTTTGCCGCCCGCCATGAACGCTGCCTTCCCCATCCGCTACGTCGAACCGGTGTATCGCCCGCCCAGCGAGGCGGAGTCGCTGATCCTGCCGGTGACCGACGGCTGTTCCTGGAACAAGTGCACCTTCTGCGAGATGTACACCGCGCCGCAGAAGCGCTTTCGCGCCCGCGACGAAGACGAGGTGATGGACAGCATCCGCCGCAGCGGCGAGGTCTTCGGCGATCAGGTGCGGCGCGTCTTCCTCGCCGATGGCGATGCGCTGGTGCTGCCCACCCGCCGGCTGCTCGCCATCCTGGAGGCGATACGCAGCCACCTGCCCTCGGTGCGCCGCATCTCCAGCTACTGTCTGGCGCGCAACCTCAAGCGCAAGACGGTGGCCGAACTGGTGGCGCTGCGCGAGGCCGGGCTGCAGTTCGCCTACCTGGGCGCTGAGTCCGGCGACGACGAGGTGCTGGCGCGGGTGAACAAGGGCGAGACCCACGATTCCACCCGCGAGGCGCTGGACAAGCTGGGCGAGGCCGGCATCACCCGCTCGGTGATGCTGCTCAACGGCCTGGGCGGCGAGGCGCTGAGTACGCAGCATGCGGACAACTCGGCACGGCTGATCAACGCCACCCAGCCGGAGTACCTGGCGACGCTGGTGGTGAGCTTTCCGCGCGGCGATGCGCGTTTGAAGGCGGGCTTCCCGGACTGGCAACCGTTGTCGCAGCAGGGCCTGTTCGTGGAGATGGAGCGCTTGCTGTCGCAGCTGGAGCTGCGCCGCACCGTGTTCCGCTCGGACCACGCCTCCAACTGGCTGGTGCTCAAGGGCACGCTGGGCGCGGACAAGGACAGGCTGCTCGCCCAGGTGCGGGCGGCCATCGCCGCGCCGGAGCAGGCGCCGCTGCGGCCGGCCTGGGCGCGCGGGCTGTGAGTTGGCGCTGGAGCGTCATGGAGAGGCGGCCGTCCTGTCGCCGGCCGCTGGTGCTCACAGCAGGTGGGCGACCAGCGGCGACACCAGCAGGTTGAACAGGCCGGTCAGCACCATCAGCAGGCCGGCCACCGAACCCTCGCGGCTGCCCAGCTCGTAGGCCTTGGCGGTGCCGGCGCCGTGGGCGCCGACGCCGAACAGCGCGCCGCGCGCCAGCTCCGTCTTCAGCGGCAGCAGGCGCAGCACCAGCGTGCCGCCGAACATGCCGAAGATGCCGGTGATCATGACGAAGGCGGCGGTCAGTTCCGGCACGCCGCCGAGGTCGCGCGACATTTCCATCGCGAACGGCGTGGTGATGGAGCGCGGCAGCAGCGAGCGCGCCACCTCGCCATCCAGCGCCAGCGAGCGCGCCAGCAACCAGGAGCTGGCCAGCGCCATCGCGGTACCGGCCACCATGCCGGCACCCAGCGCCGGCCAGTGGCGGGCCAGCAGCGCGCGCTGCTCCCAGATGGGCACCGCGAAAGCAACCGTCGCCGGGCCGAGCAAACCGATCAGCCAGCCGGTGTCGCGGGCGTACTCGGCATAGCTGGTGTTGCTGGGAATGGCGAGGAGGAACAGCAGCACAGGCACCAGCAGGATGGGCGACAGCCAGAAGCGGCGGTAGCGCCGGTGCAGCGCGCGGGTGGCGACGTAGCCGAGCAGCGTCACCGCCAGCCAGAACAGGGCGGCGAGGCTGGGGCTGAGGTGGGCGTTCATGGCGGCCGGTGCTCAGGAGGCGGCGCGCGGCGGCTCGGCGTCCGCCGCGGCGGCCTGGCGGCGGCCCATCCATTCCACCGCTAGCGCGGTGGCGGCCATCACCATCAGCGTGCTGAACATGATCACCAGCAGGATGCGCCAGCCTTCGCTGCGCAGCAGCGGGCCGTAGTCCAGCAGCGACATCGCCGCCGGAATGAAGAACAGCAGCATCTCCGCCAGCAGCAGGCCGGCGCCGGCCCTGAGCCAGGCAGGGCGCAGCACGCCGGCGGCGAACAGCGCCAGCAGCAGCGCCAGCCCTATCACCCCGCCCGGCACCGGCAGCTCCAGCAGCGCGGCCACGCGGCCGCCCACCCACCAGAACAGGATGAGCACGCCGACCTGGAGCAGGGTGCGGAACAAAGAGGGCAGGGCGCGGGGCATGGGCGGATTGTTGCGATGCAATGTAGTTGAATCCAAGCATAGGCCGGCGGGTATGATTCCCCAAGCGAATTGTTTTCATACCCGTGATTCCAGAAAGGAATGGCTACATGGATGCCCGACTCCCCGAATTGCGTCAGCTGGCCGGCTTCGTCGAGCTGGTGCGGCAGGGCAGCTTCACCCGCGCCGCCGAGGCGCTGCACCTCACCCAGTCGGCCCTGAGCAAGCAGATCGCCCAGCTGGAGGAAAGGCTGGGCCGTTCGCTGCTGGAGCGCGGCGCCGGCCGGCTGCGCCTGACCGATGCCGGCGAGGTGGTGCTGCGGCGGGCGGAAGCCATGCAGCAGCTGGGGCGGGAGCTGCTGGCAGAGCTGGATGACCTGGATCGCCTGGTCACCGGCGAGCTGCGCCTGGGTTTGCCGCTGTTCGGCGCGGACGCGGTGTTCACCGCCCTCATCATCGAGTTCCTGTCGCGCTACCCCGGCGTGCGGGTGCATCTGGAGGAAGGCGGCAGCAAGTCCATCGAACAGGCGCTGCATACCGGTGCGCTGGAGTTGGGCGCGGCGCTGACGCCCTCCAACCCCGAGCTGGACTACCTGCCTTTCTGCAACGAACCGCTGGACGTGCTGATGCCCGCCGGCCACCCGCGCGCTGGCGCGGGCAGTGTCGCCCTGCTGGAACTGGCCGATACGCCCTTCCTGCTCTACGAGCAGAGCTTCACCCTCAACGACCGCCTGCAGCACGCCTGCCGCCAGGCCGGCTTCACCCCGCGGGAGGGCGGCCGCAGCGGCCAGGCGGACTTCCTCGCCACCCTGGTCGTCGCCGGCCAGGGCGTGGTGCTGCTGCCGCGCGTCGTCGCCCGCGGCCTGGAGCGTCCGGGGCTGGTACGCCTGACCTTGCGCGAACCGCAGATGACCTGGGACGTGGCCTTCATCTGGCGTCGCGGCGCCTATCTTTCACGCGCCGCGCGGGCCTGGCTGGCGTTGGCGGCGGAGATGAGGCCTGGGCAGTGAATGGCCGGGGATCTGGCGTCTGGGCGGGGGCCGGCGGGCCAGGCCGGCCTGAATCAGCGGGTGGCGACGGGTTTGTCTGCCTTTGTCATGGCGGCTCGCGGTGCTGCGCGCTCAGGGGCGGCGCAGGGCTGTCAGCACCAGCATGGGGGTAGTCGCCGCCTCACTTCTCCTCGCCGCCCTTGCGGGCACGCAGCCGCAGCGGCACCGCGCTGGGCGCGTGGCTGGCTTCCACCAGCTGGATGAGCTTGAGCATGAAGAGGTCGCGCTCTTCCGGCGGCAGCGGGTCCAGGCTGCGGTCGTGGGCGCGCTGCACCGCCGGCGCCATCTTGTTCACCAGGTTGCGGCCCTTGCGCGTCAGCCGCACCCGCTTCACCCGTTTGTCCTGCGGCGCCTGGCGGCGCTCGATCAGGCCGCGCTCCTGCAGCCGGGGGATGACCTCGGCCACGCTGGTGCGCTCCAGGCCGATCTCCAGCGCCAGCGTGCCTTGCTCCATCTCGCCGTGCTGCGACAGCGCGGTGAGCAGGCTGTACTGCACCGGGGTGACGCCGAACTCCCGCGTTTCTTCCAGGAACAGCGCGGAGTGGATCTGGTGCAGGCGCCGGATCAGGAAGCCGGGGCGGGTGAAGAGCAGGGATTTGTGCTGGGCCGTGGCCAGGGTGGCGCGGGCGCGCGAAACCGGATCGTCGTCGTTTTGCATGATGTGGGCGGAGGTGGGGGCGCCGCCGTACCGCCGCAGGGGCGGCAGGGCGTGGCGGCGCCGATGGCGCGGATTATCCCACAGCGACGATTCCGCCCGGTTTCCGTTGAGTGCGGTATGCCACCTAACCCGGCGGGCATTCCGGGCCGGCACCGGACCGGTGCGCGGAAATGGCCAAGATGTGCCATCCCGGTGCGCGAGTAATGGGGTGTGCCACCTAAGTTTTTGCCGTTCAATATTGATCCAAGTCAATGAATCTTAAGGTCGCCTGAAAATACATCGGCCAGCGGGCACGAGCGCGCACGATATTTGCGGTATGCCACCTATCCGAGGCCAACCGCGAAGACGCTGAAACGATGAAGATCCTGCTCAAAGGGGGCCGTGTAATCGACCCCGCCGCCGGCCGCGACGGCCAGTTCGACGTGCTGATCGACAACGGCCTGATCGCCGCCGTCGGCGCCAACCTGCCGGGCGAACAGACCGCCGGCGCCCAGGTCACCGACTGCCGCGGCAAGCTGGTGCTGCCCGGCCTGATCGACACCCACGGCCACAACTACCAGTACGTCACCGGCCGCTTCGGCCTCAATCCGGATCTCTGTGGCGTGCGCTCCGGCGTCACCACCCTGGTCGACCAGGGCGGACCCAGCTGCATCACGCTGGCCGGCTACCGCCACTTCCTGGTCGAGCGCTCCGACACCCGCATGCTGGCCTTCCTCTCCGCCTACCTGGTCGGCGGCCTGGAGGGTCACTACTACCCGGAGCTGTACCAACCGGGCTGCCTGGACGTGGCGGCGACGGTGAAGGCGGCCAAGGCCAACCCGGACCTGGTGAAGGGCTTCAAGGCTCACGCCGAGATCGGCGGCTTCGCCCGCTGGGGCACCGAGGTGATGCGCGACTCCGCCCGCATCGCCGCCGAGGCCGGCCTGCCGCTCTACATCCACTTCGGCCAGCTGTGGCCCAAGCCGGGCGACGGCGGCATGCCGGTGGACCCGGACACCATCTTCAACCAGGTGGTGGAGATGCTGAAGCCGGGCGACATCCTCGCCCACCCCTTCAGCCGCAACCCCGGCGGCTTCGTCGAGGTGAACGGCAAGCTGCATCCGCTGGTGAAGGAGGCGCTGGCGCGCGGGCTGAAGGTGGACGTCGGCCACGGCTCCCACTTCAGCTTCCGCGTCGCCCGCCTGGTGCTGGACGCCGGCGTCATTCCCGACACCCTGGGCGCCGACATGCACGGCTACAACACCTCGGTGCCGGCGCCGGCCGGTACGCCGGACAGCCATCCGGACGAGGAGGATCACCTCTTCACCGGCCGCACCCGCTTCAGCCTGGTGTCGGCCATGACCAGCATGCTCGCTCTCGGCCTGCCGCTGAACCATGTGGTGGCGATGGCCACCTGCAACGCCGCGAAGATGTGCGGCATGGAGCACGAACTGGGCACGCTGGCCGTCGGCCGGGTGGCGGACGTGTCGGTGCTGGACGATCTCGCCGGCCAGTGGGTGCTGCGCGACAACGAAGGCAACCGCGTCGAGACCGATCGCTGGCTGCAGCCCGCCTTCTGCCTGCGCGCCGGCAAGCGCTTCGAGGCGGATGCGCCCATCCTGCCGGTGGCGGAGGCCGTCGAAGGAGTGGCGGCATGAGCGCGCGCGCCTGCTATGCCGGGCAGGCCGCCGGAGGCCGGTGGTGAACGCCCCGCTGCCCGAGACCCGCGCCCAGGGCATCGGCGTCGCGCTGCCGCGCAAGGAGGACGACCGCTTCATGCGCGGGCGCGGCGGCTACGTCGGCAACATCCGCATGGTCGGCATGCTGGACGTGGCCTTCGTGCGCAGCCCGGTGGCCCACGGTCGCATCCGCGCCATTGAAAAGCCGGAAGGCAGCGAAGGCGCGGTGTATACCCTGGCCGACCTGGAGGGCGTGCAGCCCATCGTCGCCAACTCCGGCCTGGCCGGCTTCAAGAACTCCGCCCAGCCGGTGCTGGCCGGCGACAAGGTGCGCCAGGTGGGCGAGATGATCGCCATGTGCGTGGCCGAGAACCGCGCCGCGGCGGAAGACATCGCCGCCCAGGTGTTCGTCGATTTCGACGAGCTGCCGGCGGTGGTGGACATGCTGGCGGCGCGCCGCGCCGGTTCCGCGCTGGTGCACGAGGAGTGGGGCGACAACGTCTTCCTCGAAACCTTCATCGACGCCGATCTGGACGACATCCGCAGCAAGGCCGCCATCAAGGTCAGGCGCAAGCTGCGCACCGCGCGCCAGAGCATGGCGCCGATGGAAGGCCGCGGCGTGGTCGCGCACTGGGATCACCGCCTCGGCCAGCTCATCGTCTACACCTCGGCGCAGATGCCGCACATCAACCGCACCGGCATCGCCGGCTGCCTGGGCCTGGACGAAGGCCAGGTGCGGGTGGTGGCGCCGGACGTGGGCGGCGGCTTCGGCTACAAGGGCATCCTGCTGCCGGAAGAAGTCTGCGTCGCCTGGCTGGCGATCAAGCTCGGCCGCCCGGTGCGCTGGCTGGAAGACCGCCGCGAGCAGCTCACCGCCAACGCCAACTGCCGCGAGCACGATTACGACATCACCGCCTACGCCGACAGCGACGGCCGCCTGCTGGCGGTGGATTGCGAAGCCACGGTGGATTCCGGCGCCTATTCCTCCTACCCCTTCTCCGCCTGCCTGGAGGCGGCGCAGGTCGGCAGCATCCTGCCCGGCCCGTACAAGATGGAGAAGTACCGCTGCCGCACCTGGTCGGTGGCCACCAACAAGCCGCCCATCCTGCCGTATCGCGGCGTTGCCCGTACCGGCGTCTGCTACGCCATCGAAACGGTGATGGACGCCATCGCGGTGCAGGCCGGGCTGGAGCCCTGGGAAGTGCGCATGCGCAACCTGGTGCTGCCGCAGGAAATGCCCTACGACAACATCACCAGGAAGCACTTCGATAGCGGCGACTACCCGGAATGCCTGCGCCGCGCGGTGCAAGCCATCGGCCTGCCGGCGCTGCGCGAACGCCAGCGCCGCGGCGAGGCGGATGGCCGCCGCATCGGCGTCGGCCTCGCCATCTTCTGCGAGCAGGGCGCCCACGGCACCTCGGTCTATCACGGCTGGGGCATCCCCATGGTGCCGGGCCGTGAGCCGGTCACCCTGCGGCTGACGCCGGACGGCGTGCTGGAAATCCGCGCCGGCGTGCACTCCCACGGCCAGGGCATGGAAACCACGCTGGCGCAGATCGCCCACGAAGTGCTGGGCATCGCCATCGACAAGGTGCGGGTGCTGCTGGGCGATACCGGCATCACCCCGTACTCCACCGGCACCTGGGGCTCGCGCTCCATCGTCATGGCCGGCAGCGCGGTCGGCGTCGCCTGCAAGGAGCTGAAGGAGCGCTTGATCAAGATCGGCGCCCACCTGCTCAAGGACGAACCGGCCATGGTTACCTGGCAGGCCGGCGCGGTGGTCAGCCCCAAGGGCTGGAAGCGCATCGCCGACATCGCCCGCACCTGGTACCTGCAGCCGCAACTGCTGCCCGGCGACGTGGACCCGCGTGGCCTGGAGGTGAGCACCACCTACCAGGCGCGGCGCGACAGCGGCACCTTCAGCTACGCCTGCCACGCGGTGGTGGTGGCGGTGGATACCGCGCTGGGCAAGGTCGAGCTGCTGGACTACGTCGTCGTCGAGGACGGCGGCGTGCTCATCAACCCGATGGTGGTGGATGGCCAGGTCTATGGCGGCGCCGCCCAGGGCATAGGCACCGCGCTGTACGAGGAAATGCGCTACAGCGAGGACGGCCAGCCGCTGGCCTCCACGCTGGCCGACTACATCCTGCCCGGCGCTACCGAGGTGCCGGCCATCCGCATAGCGCACATGGAAACCCCCGCCCCTTACACCGAGTTCGGCCAGAAGGGCATAGGCGAGAGCGGCGCCATCGGCTCGCCGGCCGCCATCGCCAACGCGGTGAACGACGCCTTGCGCCCGCTGGGCGTGGAGATCAACCAGCTGCCCATCACCCCGCGCGCCATCGTCGAAGCCCTGGCCGCCGTGTCCGCCGTATCCGGCAACCAAGGGAGAAACGCATGAAGGCCGCCGCGTTCGATTACGCCCGACCCGCCAGCGGCGACGAAGCGGTGGCACTGCTCGCCGCCGGCACCGGCATGGCCAAGGCCCTGGGCGGCGGCCAGTCGCTGGGGCCGATGATGAACCTGCGCCTGGCGCAGCCGGATTCGCTGGTGGACCTGCGCGCCATCGCCGAACTGCGCGGCTGCCGCCGCGACGGCACCGGTGGAATGGAGACGGTGCTGATCGGCGCCTGTACCACCCATGCCGACATCGAGGATGGCCGCTTCGACGACCCCAGCCGCGGCTTCCTGCCCCGGGTGGCCGCCGGCATCGCCTACCGTGCGGTGCGCAACCGCGGCACCGTCGGCGGCAGCCTGGCCCATGCCGACCCGGCCGCCGACTGGGTGAATGCGATGGCGGTGGCCGGCGCCGACATCCTGGTGCAGGGCCCGGCCGGCCGCCGCACGGTGGCCGCCGCCGGCTGGCTGCAGGGCGCCTTCACCCCGGCGCTGGCGGAAGACGAGATCGTGCTCGGCGTGCGCCTCGCCCAATGGAGCGCCGCCGCGCGCTGGAGCTACTACAAGTTCAACCGCAAGACCGGCGAGTTCGCCGAAGCCATCGCTGCCTTCGTCGTCGATCCGGCGCGGGACCTGTGCCGCGGCCTCATCGGCGCGCTGGATGGCCCGCCGCATGTCATCGCCGACGCCCGCGGCCTGCTCGCCGCGCTGCAGGCCGGCGACCCGGCCGCCGCCGACGCCGAGCTGGTCGCCGCCGGCCTGCCGCCCGGCAGCTACGAGCACCACATCCACCGCGCCGCGCTGCAGCGCGCGGCCGCCCAGCTCAAGGGGAACGCATGAACGACAAGCCGACCAGTCCGCTGGCGCTGACGGTGAATGGCCGCAAGGTCAGCGCCGTGGTGGAGCCGCGCACCCATCTCGCCGATTTCCTGCGCGAGCAGCAGCTGCTCACCGGCACCAACATCGGCTGCGAGCAGGGCGTGTGCGGCGCCTGCACCGTGCTGGTGGACGGCGTGCCCACCCGCTCCTGCATCACCTGGGCGGTGAGCTGCCAGGGCGCCGAGGTACGCACCATCGAAAGCTTCGACGAGGACGAAACCATGGCCGAACTGCGCGCCGCCTTCACCGCCGAGCACGCGCTGCAGTGCGGCTACTGCACCCCCGGCATGCTCGCCACCGCGCGCGACATCGTCACCCGCCTGCCGCAGGCGGACGAAGCGCGCATCCGCCTGGAGCTGTCCGGCAACCTGTGCCGCTGCACTGGTTACGTCGGACTGGTGCGCGCCATCGGCCGGGTACTGGAAGCGCGCCGGCAACGCAATCTGGCGGAGGCCTGAGCATGGAAATCGAACAGAGCTTCAGCGTGCCCTTTCCCCGCGCCCAGGTGTGGGCCTGCTTCCACGACATCGAGGGCGTGGTCGCCTGCCTGCCCGGTGCTGGCCTGGCCGAGGCGCCGCAGGACGGCAAGCTCAAGCTGACGATGACGGTGAAGCTCGGCCCCATCGTCGCCGCCTTCGCCGGCGACGGCGAGATGAAGCTGGACGACGACGCCTGCACCGGCGCCGTCAGCGGCAGCGGCGCCGACCGCAAGAGCGGCTCGCGGGTGAAAGGCGAGGCCGCCTTCGCCCTGCATGAGGAAGGCGCGGCCGCCACCCGGGTGGAAGTGAAGGTGGATTACAGCATCGCCGGCAGCCTGGCCCAGTTCTCCCGCGGCGGCATCGTCAAGGAGCTTGCCACCCGCCTCACCGAGGCCTTCGCCGCCAACCTCAAGGGCCGGCTGGAAGCGCTGCCGCCCGCCGCGGCGGTGGCGGCGCCGCAGGACGCTTCCCAAGCCATCGCCGCCGAGGCGGCGCCGGCGCTGGAAAGCGCGGCGGCCAGCCTGGACGCCAGCCTGCCGGCCGCCGTAGTTGCCAACGAGGCGGCCACCACCAGCCCCTTACCCGGCGCGGTTCCGGCCGCTGTCACGAGCGCC
Source organism: Azoarcus sp. TTM-91 (assembly GCF_012911025.1). Lineage (GTDB taxonomy): Bacteria > Pseudomonadota > Gammaproteobacteria > Burkholderiales > Rhodocyclaceae > Azoarcus. The sequence goes on from NZ_WUEI01000038.1 coordinate 31,266, forward strand.
ACGCCCCCGGCTGCGCCGCCCGCCGCCCCGCGCCCGGCTTCCGCGCCGCTGGATGTCGGCAACCTCTTCTGGCGGATGCTGCTGGACCGCATCAAGGGCTGGTTCGGCCTCGGCAAGGGCAGCAAGGCCTGAAGGCGCCCGCTCTCGCGGCGGGCGAGCGGCAGGGCGTCGCCGCGGCAGCAAAGCAGCACAAAACAGCAGCATAAAAAAGAAGCAGGGCAGAACAGAGAGCAGTGCAAGAAAAGAGGCGGCCCGCGGGCCGCCGGCAGCATCGCGACATGCGGCCCGCCGGGAGGCGGACGCACTCCCAACCCCAACGGAGAGGACGACGATGAATCTGAACAAGCACCTGGCACGGCTGCTGCCGCTGGTATGGCTGGCCTGTGCCGGCGGCGCCGGCGCGGCGGATGAAGTCCGCATCGGCGCGCCGCTGGCCCTCACCGGCAGCCTGGCCGACGCCGGCAAGAAGCAGCAGGCCGCCTTCGCCCTGTGGCAGGAGCGGGTGAACGCGCAGGGCGGCATCCAGGTCGGCGCGCGCAAGCTGCCGGTGAAGCTGGTGAGCTACGACTACCAGTCGGACGAACGCCGCGCCCAGCAACTGGCGGAAAAGCTCATCACCCAGGACAAGGTGGACCTGATGACCGCGCCCTTCGGCTCCGGCCACGCCAAGGTGGTGGCCGGCGTGGCCGAGCGCTACGGCATGCCCATCGTCGCCGTCTCTTCCAGCGAGCCGGTGCACAACCAGGGCTACCGCAACCTGTTCGGCACGCTGGCGCCCTCGGTGGGGCTGGTGGACGCCATGATCGGCCACTTCAAGCAGAACCTGCCGGCGCTTAAGCGGGTGGCGGTGCTCGGCCGCGACGACGTCTTCCCCCGCATCATGGCCACCACGCTGGAGAAGCAGGCGCCGGCCGCCGGGCTGGAGGTGGTCTACAGCGCCCTCTACCCGGTGGGCAGCATGGACCACAGCGCCGCGCTCACCTCGCTGAAGGCGGCCAGGCCGGACTGGATCTACGTTACCGGCTACACCCAGGATCTCATCCTGGTGCGCAAGCAGATGGCCGACCTCGGCATCAGCGCGCCGGTGGTCACCATGATCACCGGCCCGGCCTACCGCGAGTTCGTCGATGGCCTGGGGCCGCTGGCCGAGGGCGTCACCAGCGCCACCTGGTGGCACTGGTCGCAGAACAACACTGGCGACGACGTGTTCGGCTCCACCGCCGCCTTCACCGAGGCCATACGCGCCAGGACCGGCGGCGATCCCGACTACGTCCACGCCTCCTCGGCGGCGGCGCTCATCGTGCTGCAGAAGGCGATAGAAGCCGCCGGCTCCACCGACCGCGACGCGGTTCGCGCCCAGCTGGCGAAGATGGACGTGCAAACCTTCTACGGCCGCATCAAGTTCCGTGCCGATGGCATGAACGACAACCGCGAGCTGCCCATCATCCAGGTCCAGTCGGGCAAGCCGGTGGTGCTCTACCCGGCGGCCATGGCGCAGGGCCGGCTGCAGGCCATCGGCCAGTAAGGCAGGAGAGAGACGCCATGCCCAAGCACCTCACCGACGCCCAGGTCGCCCACTTCCGCGAGCACGGCTACGTCTTCCCGCTGCGCGCGATGGATGCCGCCGAGGCCGATCGCTACCGCCAGCTGATCGAGAACTACGAAGCCACGATAGGCGAGGACGCCAACCGCAGCCTCAAGATCAAGGGCCACCTCGCCTACCCGGCGCTGGTCGAGCTGGGCCGCAACCCGCGCATCCTGGACGCGGTGGAAGACCTCATCGGCCCCAACATCCTGCTGTTCGGCGCCTCGCTGTTCGCCAAGAACGCGCGCAACCCCAGCTATGTTTCCTGGCACCAGGACTCCGCCTACTTCGGCCTCACCCCGCACGAGGAAGTCACCGCCTGGGTGGGCTTCACCCATGCTGACGCCGAGAACGGCTGCTTGCGGGTGCTGCCCGGCTCCCACACCGGGCCGGACCGCCGCCATGTGGAAACCTTCGCCGCCGACAACATGCTGGCCAAGGGCCAGACGCTGACCGGCATAGACGACAGCCTGGCGGTGGAGATGCCGCTGGCCGCCGGCGAGTTCTCGCTGCACCACGAGCGCACCGCCCACTGCTCCCTGCCCAACCGCAGCCACGGCCGCCGCATCGGCTTCGCCTACTTCTTCATTCCCACCCATGTGAAGCCGCTCAAGGGCCGCCACCGCGCCACCCTGGTGCGCGGGGTGGACGAATACGGCCACTGGGATGCCGACGTGCTGCCGGCCTATGACCTCGACCCCGCCGCCATGGCCCAGCTGCGCGGCGCCTGGGGCCAGTACAAGGACGGCGAGACGCGTCAGGTGGCAGACATGGCGCCCTAGCGCCGCCGCCGGCCGGACCCAGGAACCCGCAGTACCCGAGCAGCACAACGACGATAACCCCCCAACCCCAAGCATCACCTATCAGGACCTTGTGATCATGAGACTCAAGCACCTTCTGTCCGCGCTGGCCCTGGGCACGCTCGCCATCGCCGCCCATGCGCAGAACACGATCAAGATCGGCGCGCCGCTGGCGCTCACCGGCAGCCTGGCCGACGAGGCCAAGAAGCAGCAGGTGGCCTACGCCATGTGGCGCGACCGGGTGAACGCGGCCGGCGGCATCAACGTCGGCGGCACCAAGATGAAAGTGGAGCTGGTGGAGAGCGACTACCAGTCCAACGCCCAGCGCGCCCAGCAGATGGCGGAAAAGATGATCAGCCAGGACAAGGTGGACTTCATGACCTCGCCCTTCGGCTCCGGCCACACCAAGGTGGTGGCCGGCGTGGCCGAGCGCTACGGCGTGCCGGTGGTGGCGCCCTCGGCCTCGTCCGAGTCGGTGTTCGACCAGGGCTACAAGTACCTCTTCGGCACCCTGGCGCCCAACGGCGGCCTGGTGCAGACCATGACCAAGCTGTTCACCCAGCAGATGCCCAACGTGAAGACGGTGGCCATCCTCGGCCGCGAGGACGTGTTCCCGAAGTCCATGGCGGTGAGCATGCAGGAAGCTGCCAAGGCCGCCGGCCTCACCATCGTCCATGACGAGCTCTACCCGGTGGGCAACCTCGACTTCTCCGCCTCCATGTCCAAGATCAAGGCCGCCAAGCCGGACTGGATCTACGTCACCGGCTACGACAAGGACCTCATCCTCGCCCGCAAGCAGATGGCCGACCTCGGTGTCACCGCGCCCATCGTCACCATGGTCACCGGCCCGGCCTATCCGGAGTTCATCAACAACCTCGGCAAGCTGGCCGACAACGTCACCAGCGTCACCTGGTGGCACCAGGCCACGCCCTACACCGCGGACGACGTGTTCGGCTCCACCAAGGCCTTCCACGACGAGTACCTGAGCCGCGCCAAGGCCGAGCCGGATTACGTCGGCGCCTCTTCCGCAGCCGCGCTGGTGGCGCTGCAGAAGGCCATCGAGAAGGCCGGCACGCTGGACAAGGCCAAGGTGCGCGACGCCCTGGCGGCGCTGGACATCACCACCTTCTACGGCCCGATCAAGTTCGGCGCCAACGGCATGAACGCCGGCCGCGAGCTGCCGGTGATCCAGGTGCAGAGCGGCAAGGTGGTGCTGCTCTACCCGGAAGCGATCAAGCAGGCCGAGCTGAAGTCCTTCAACTGAGATCCGACCCCGGCCCGCGGCGCGGGCGCGCGGTTCCGCCAGGGCGGGCCGCCGCGCGCCCCGGCGCGGGCTCCGACAGACTCCAACCCACCGGTCCGCCATGGAAACCTATATCCAGATCATCGCCAACGGCCTGATGCTCGGCGCGCTCTACGCCTGCATCGCGGTCGGCTTCTCGCTGGTGTGGGGCGTGCTCAACGTCATCAACATGCTGCACGGCTCCTTCATCGTGCTCGGCGGCTACCTGGCGTTCTTCGCCTGGGCGCAGCTCGGCGTCAGCCCCTTCGTCATGCTCTTCGTCGTCGCCGCGGCGCTGTTCCTGCTCGGCTTCCTGATCCAGTACGGCGCCATCAACCGCGTCGTCAGCAAGCCGGTGCTGCTCACGCTGACGCTCACCTTCGGCCTCGACCTCATCCTCTACAACTTCATGAACGTGGTGTTCGAAGCCACGCCGCGGCGCATCACGCTGGACCTCGGCAGCCTGGGCATCGGCGAAGTCATGCTGCCCTACGACCGCCTGCTGGCGATGCTGCTGGCGCTGGCGATGACCGGCATCCTCTACTGGGTGCTGCGCAGCTCCCGCATCGGCCGCGCCATCGTCGCCGTGCGCATGGACCGCGACGCCGCCGCGCTGATGGGCATCCGGGTGAACAAGGTGTACGCCATCACCTTCGGCATCTCGGCCATGATGGCCGGCGCCTGCGGCGCGCTGATGGCGGTGGTCTATCCCATCACCACCAACACCACCGGCCTGCTGCTCGGCAAGGCCTTCACCATCTGCGTCATCGGCGGCCTGGGCAGCGTGCCCGGCGCCCTGGTCGGCGGGCTGGCGCTGGGGCTGATCGAGAGCTTCGCCGGCACCTGGCTGGGCGCGCAGTACGCGATCCTGATCGGCTCGCTGCTGATGCTGACCCTGCTGATGGTCCGCCCCACCGGCCTGATCGGCAAGCGAGGCTACGAATGAGCACCTCCGCGAAACTTCCCGCCCGCCGCGGCCTGCGGCCGGCCCACTTCGTGTTCCTGGCCTGGGCGCTGCTGCTGGCGGCCATGCCCTTCCTCGCCGACAACTACTTCGTCCGCCTGGCCACCTTCGTCGCCATGTACTCGGCGCTGGCGCTGTCGTGGAACTTCATCGGCGGCTACACCGGCTATCCCTCCTTCGCCACCGCCGCCTTCGTCGGCCTCGGCAGCTACACCGGCGCGGTGCTGCAGAACGCCGGCGCGCCCATGGTGGTGGCCTGGGTGTGCGCCACGCTGTTCACCGGCCTGGTCGCGGCGCTGATCGGCGCCGCCATCCTGCGCATGAAGGGGCACTACTTCGCCGTCGGCTCCATCACCCTCATCGAGGTGCTGCACCAGGTGGCCTCGCTGTGGAGCAGCGTGACCGGCGGCGGCGAGGGCCTGAACGTGCCCATCCTCGCTGGCGGGCCGGACTTCGCCGGCCGCGTCTTCCTCTACGCCATGCTGGTCACCATGCTGCTGGTGTGGGCGGTGACGCTGTGGGTGGACCGCTCCAAGCTCGGCTTCGGCCTGCGCTGCATCAGCCAGAACGAGGACGCGGCCGACATGGTCGGCATCCAGGTGAACCGCTACAAGACGGCGGCCTTCACCCTGTCGGCGCTGTTCTGCGGCACCGTGGGCGCCATCTACGCCTCCTGGGTGTCCTACATCTCGCCGTCGGACGCCTTCTCGGTACTGCTCACGCTCAAGGTGCCGGCGATGGCGATGCTGGGCGGCCTGGGCACGGTGTACGGCCCCATCGTCGGCGCCGCCGCCTTCGTGCTGATGGAAGAGACCATCTGGGCCCACTTCCTCGACTACAACCAGGCCATCCTGGGCGTGGTCATCGTGCTGCTCATCCTGTTCCTGCCGGGCGGCTTCCTGAAGATCGACTACCGCCGGCTGTGGCGCCGGCCACTGCCGGTGCGGCCCGCCGCCTCCGTCACCGCTGGCGGCGAGAAGGGCGACAAAGCTGAAAAGGCCGCAGCACCGTTAGCCACCTTCGCCCGGGAGGGCCGCTCATGAGCCACCTGCTCGAAGTCCGCAACCTCAGCAAATCCTTCGGCGGCCTGCAGGCCACCAAGGACGTGAGCTTCACCCTGGAAGAGGGCGAGATCGTCGGCCTCATCGGCCCCAACGGCGCCGGCAAGACCACGCTGGTGAACCTCATCACCGGCGTGCTCAGCCCCAGCGCCGGCAGCATCGTCTTCCGCGGCCGCGACGTCAGCCGCCAGCGCCCCTGGCAGGCGGCGCGCAGCGGCCTGGCGCGCACCTTCCAGATCGTGCAGCCCTTTCCGCAGATGACGGTGCTGGAGAACGTGGCCGCCGGCGCGCTGTTCGCCGGCGCCGCCAGCAGCCGCGCCCAGGCCGAGCGCGAGGCGATGGAGCACCTGGAGTTCGTCGGCCTCGCCGACCAGGCGCTGCGCCCGGCCACCGCGCTGACACTGCCCTCGCGCAAGCGCCTGGAGCTGGCCAAGAGCCTGGCGATGAAACCCAAATTGCTGCTGCTGGACGAAGTGAACGCCGGCCTCAACACCGCCGAGATCGACAAGGCGCTGGCGCTGATGCGCACCATCGCCGCCCGCGGCATCACCATCCTGCTGATCGAGCACCTGATGAAGGTGGTCACCTCGCTGTCCACCCGGGTGCTGGTGCTGCACCACGGCGAGTTGATCAGCCAGGGTGCGCCGCAGGCGGTGCTGGAAGACCCCAAGGTGGTCGAGGCCTACCTCGGCAGCAAGTTCGCCGCGCGGCTGGCCGCGCAGGCGCAGGAAACCGGAGTGGAACATGTCTGACCTGTCCGCAATCGTCTCGCCGCCGGCCGCCGCCGCCCAGCCCAAGCGCCCGCTGCTGCAGATCCAGGGCCTGGAGGCCGGCTACGGCGACGTGCAGGTGCTGTGGGGCGTGGATCTGGAAATCCCCAACGGCGAGATCACCTGCATCGTTGGCTCCAACGGCGCCGGCAAATCCACCCTGCTGCGCACCATCTCCGGCATGGTCCGCGCCAGCGCCGGCAGCATCCATTTCGCTGGCCAGGACATGACCGGCGCCGGGCCGGACCGCATGCTGGGCGCCGGCATTGCCCACGTGCCCGAGGGCCGGCGGCTGTTCCGCGGCATGTCCATCCGCGACAACCTGCTGCTGGGCGCCTACATGCGCCACGACAGCCGCGCCGACATCGAGCGCGACCTGGAATTCGTCTACGGCATGTTCCCCATCCTCAAGCAGCGCGAGAAGCAGGACGCCACCACCCTGTCCGGCGGCGAACAGCAGATGTGCGCCATCGGCCGCGGCATCATGTCGCGGCCGCAGCTGCTGCTGGTGGACGAGCTCTCCCTCGGCCTCGCGCCGCGGGCGGTGGAGCTGCTGGGCGAGGCGCTGCTGGAGATCAACCGCAGCGGCCTCACCATCGTGCTGGTGGAGCAGGACGTGCTGACCGCCTTCGACCTCGCCAGCCGCGCCTACGTCATCGAGACCGGCAAGGTGTCGCTGTCCGGCAGCACCGCCGAACTGGCCGCCGACCCGCGGGTGCGGCGCGCCTACATGGGCATGTGAGGAGCGCACGGTGAATCTCGAAGCCCGTGTTTCTCCGCCGCCCGCCGCCCGCGTCGCCCAAGCCTCATCGGGCGGGCAGGACGCTGCTGCGGCACCCGCCGCCGGCCGGCGCCCCGCCACCGCCAACTGCGCGCCGCTCGCCCGCCTCGCCGCGGTGCAGCCGCGCTGGGTCGCGGTGCGCAGCGCCGCCGAAGCCCTGGGCCTGACCGAGCGCGCCCTGCTGCACGCTGGCCCGCCCTATGCCGACCCGCGCCAGCCGGCGCCGCCGGTGCTGTCCTCGGCGGTGCTGTGCTGCCTCTACGAAGGCTGGGCCGGCAGCGAGGCCGAAGCCGAGGCCATGATCGCCGACGGCCGGGTGCGCCTGCTGCCGGCGCAGTCCCTGGGCGCGGTGACGCCGCTGGCGGCGGTGATCTCGCCGCGCACCGCGCTGGTCGAGGTGGAGGACGCCGCCAGCGGCCGCCGCGCCTGGTCGCTGCTGGGCAGCGGCGCCGGGCCGCAGATCCGCTTCGGCAGCCGCGACCCCGCCATCCTGGAGCGCTTGCGCTGGCGCGACGAGGTGCTGGCGCCGCAGCTGGCCGGCCAGCTCGCCGCTGCGCCGGTGGACCTGCTGCCGCTGGCGCTGGCCGGCCTCGCCGGCGGCGACGACCTGCACGGCCGTACCACCGCCGCCACCGCCGAACTGCGCGCGCTGCTGCAACCCTGGCCGGGCCAGGATTCGACGGTGGCGACCGCGGTGGACGCCATGCTGGAAAGCAGCCCGCTGTTCTTCCTCACCCTGTGGATGGCCGCCTGCCACCTCGCCCTGGGCATCGCCGCCGAAGGCGCCGACCCGGCCTCCACCCTGGTAGTGGCACTGGCCGGCAACGGCAGCGACTGCGGCATCCGCCTCGCCGGCGACCCGTCGCGCTGGTGGACCGTGGCCGCGCTGCCGCCCGCCGGCCCGCGCCTCAACCCGGCACTGGAGGCCAAGGCCGCGCCGCTGCTGGGCGACAGCGGCTGCATAGACGCCGCCGGCTTCGGCGCTCAGGCCCTGGCCGGTGCAGACGAAGTGCGCAGCGCCCTCGCGCCCTGGCTGCCCGAACACTGGTGCGAACAGCCGCCGGTGCAGGCGCTGGCCGCGCATTGTGGTGAACGCGGCGAGGGCGCTGGCGAACTGCGCTGGACGGTGCTGGATGCCGCGCTGATCGCCGCCGGCCCGCAACCCGCGCTGGCCACCATCGCCATGGTGGACGCCGCCGGCCGCGCCGGCCTGCTCGGCCGCGGCATTGCCCAGGCCCCGGCGACGCTGTTCCGCCGTGCCCTGGCGGGCCTGTTGCACAACGCGCTCGCCGGCCTGGAACGACACGATGGATAGCCTGGACCTCGAAGTGCTGCAGCGGGCCCGGCGCTGGCTGAGCGAAGGCCGGCGGGTATTGCTGGCCACGGTGGTGCGCACCTGGGGTTCCTCGCCGCGCCCGCCCGGCGCGCTGCTGG
>NZ_WUEI01000039.1 GCF_012911025.1 Azoarcus sp. TTM-91
GCGCCTTGCTGCATCTGCAGCACTACGCCCAGGCTCTGGTATTTCTTCAGTACGTCCGGAACCACCGGCAGGCGGCGTTCGCCTGCGAGCGTCTCCGACGCGACTCCTAGCAACAATGGCATCGAGGGTCCTCCAACGGGGTTGGTGAAAAAGACGCGTCGACGCCGCTATTGTTATTAGGTCGCTTCTCCCTGCCTCACACCAGAATGGTGCGCGGCCGACGCTGGAGGATAGTTAGCGACGGGGTGCATTCCTGCAATAAGGGTCTCCGGCAGCTTGCCTGCCGGGAAGGCTTGCCTACGCTGCCGCTCAGGATCGAGCCGGCGCAGCCGTGGCGGGCGCCTCGACCAGTTTGACGATGGCGAGCGAGATGTTGTCGCCGTATCCGCCCGAGCGCTTGCGGGCCTCGGCGATGAGGCGCTGGGCGGCCTCGCGCGCCGGCAGGTGATGGATGACTTCACCCAACTCCGCGTCGCTGAAGTAGCCCCACAGGCCGTCGGAACACAGCAGGAAGCTGTCGCCCACCGTCAACGGCGCGGTGCCGGAACGGTCGATGCGGGGTTCGCGCTCGCTGCCCAGGCAGGACAGCAGCACGTTGCGCTGCGGATGGGTGAGCGCGCCCTGCTCGTCGATGCGGCCCTTGCGCAGCAGTTCGCCGACCAGGGAGTGGTCGCCGCTGCGGCTCAGGGTCTGGGCGCCGCGGAAGTGGTAGAAGCGGGAATCGCCGCAGTGCGCCCACACCGCGCCACCGGGCTGCAGCATGAAGACCACCGCGGTGCTGTGCGGATCCTGCTCGCTGGTGAAGCGGGTGAGTTTGATGACGAGGTGGGCCTCGTTGATGATGCCCTCGAGCAGATGCTCCGGCGTCTCCGACTGCGGTGCGTAGGCTTCGAAGTTCTGCCTGGCCTTGATCAGCACCTGCTCGGCGGCCATCGCGCCACCGGAATGCCCGCCCATGCCATCCGCCAGCACGGCCATCATCAGGCCAGGCCGCGTCGGATGGCCGAAGAGGGCAACCCGGTCCTGCTGTTCCCTCCGGTCTCCGGTATGACGGGCTACGCAGGTTTCGACACTCAGGGCCATGACAACGGGGCATTCGGGTAGATGGGGCCATCCATCATAGCGCCCGGCCGGCCTCCTGACGGCGGCGGCCGGGCGCCCCGATGCACCACTTTGGGGAGCGCGTGACATCCGTCACACCCCCGCAAATTTCGCCGTCGCCGCCCCCGCCCTCAGAGCGGGAAACCGTTCAACCGCGCGTCCAGCAGTTCTACCCAGTGCCTCACCTTCAGCGCGGTACCCGCCTGCAGGTGAGTGATGCAGCCAATGTTGGCGGAGGCGATCAGTTCCGGCTCGCCGGCGGTAAGCGCCGCCAGCTTGTTCTCCCGCAGCTCCCCCGCAAGCTGCGGGTGCAGCAGGGAGTAAGTGCCGGCAGAGCCACAGCAGAGGTGGCCGTCGCGCACCGGGGTGAGGTGGAAGCCGGCCGCGCCCAGCAGGTGCTCCACCACGCCGCGCAGCTTGAGGCCGTGCTGAAGCGTACAGGGCGCGTGCCAGGCCACCGGCGGCGGCGTGCCCGGCTTGGCACGCAGCAGGGGCGCGAGGCGCTCGGCCTCGGCGGCGACGATCTCGCTGATGTCGCGGGTCAGCTCGGCGATGCGGCGTGCCTTCTCCGCGTAGAGGGTGTCGTGCTGCAGCAGGTGGTCGTAGTCCTTCACCTGCACACCGCAGCCGGAGGCGGTCATGGCGATGGCTTCGACCTCGCCGCGCTCCACCAGCGGCCACCAGGCGTCGATGTTGCGGCGGGCGTTGTCGCGGGCGCCAACGGCGTCGTTGAGATGGAAGCGCACCGCGCCGCAGCAGCCGGCACCGTCGGCCTCGACCAGGGAGATGCCGAGCACGTCCAGCACCCGGGCGGCGGCGGCGTTGATGCTGGGCGCCATCGCCGGTTGCACGCAACCGGCCAGGGCCAGCATGCGGCGGGCGTGGCGCGGCCGCGGCCAGGGGCCGGCCGGGCGCGCCGCCGGCACCTTGTCCTTCAGCGCCTCCGGCAGCAGACCTCGGGCCAGGCGCCCGGCCTTCATCGCCACGGTGAATATGCCGGTGCGCGGCACCAGCTCGCGCAGCAGCCAGCGCGCCACCTTGTTGCCGGCAGTGCGCGGCACCTGGCGCTCGACCAGTTCGCGGCCAATGTCAGCCAGCCGGCTGTAATGCACGCCGGACGGGCAGGTGGTTTCGCAGGAGCGGCAGGTGAGGCAGCGGTCCAGGTGCAGCTGAGTCTTGGCGGTGACCGGCTGGCCTTCCAGCACTTGCTTGATCAGGTAGATGCGGCCGCGCGGCCCGTCCAGCTCGTCGCCCAGCAACTGGTAGGTGGGGCAAGTGGCGGTGCAGAAGCCGCAGTGCACGCATTTGCGCAGGATCTCGTCGGCCTCGCGGCCCTCCGGCGTGTCGCGGATGAAGTCGGCAAGCTGGGTCTGCATGCTCAGAGTCCTTGGTAGAGCCGGCCGGGGTTGAAGATGCCCGCCGGGTCGAAGGTCGCCTTGAGACGGCGATGGATGGCGAACAGCGGTGCAGGCAGAGGGGAGAACACCTCGCCGGCGCGATCGCCGCCGCGGAACAGGGTGGCGTGGCCGCCAAGCTCGGCGGCCCGGCTGCGGACCTGCGCCGCCGGCAGGTCGCCGGCCAGCCAGCGCTGGGCGCCGCCCCATTCGATCACCTGCCGACCACTCAGCCGCAGCGGCGCGGCGGAGCTTGGCAGGGACAGGCGCCAGAGCTGTTCGTGCCCGGCCAGGTCGTGGGCCGGAGTGCGCTGTTCCTTGATATCGCTCCAGAAGGTGAGGGCCTGGTCGTCGGCCAGTGGCTCGCCGCCCAGCCGGGTGATGGCGGCGGCCACGGCGGCTTCTGCGCCAGAGAGCCGCAAGGTCAGCACGCCGGCGTTCCAGGCGGAGGCGGAAATCGGCAGCGGCTGGCCGCCCCAGTCGTTCAGGCGGTCTATGGCTTCGCCCTCGGCCATCTCGAAGCGCAGCGTGGCTTCCCGCGGCGGACGCGGCAGCACCTTCAGCGACAGCTCCAGGATGACGCCCAGTGTGCCCAGGCTGCCGGCGACCAGGCGGGAGACGTCATAGCCGGCAACGTTCTTCATCACCTGCCCGCCGAAGGACAGCACCTCGCCGCGGCCGTCCAGCAGTTTCACGCCGAGCACGAAGTCGCGCACCGCGCCGACGCTGGCCCGGCGCGGGCCGGACAGGCCGGCGGCGACACAGCCGGCGACGGTGGCACCCGCGCCGAAATGCGGCGGCTCGAAAGCCAGGAACTGGCCCTGCGCCGCCAGCAACGCTTCCAGTTCGGCCAGCGGGGTGCCGCCGCGCACGGTGACGACCAGCTCGGTCGGCTCGTAATCCATCACGCCGGCGTGTTCCGCCAGCGCGAAGTCCTCGCCCACCGCGCGGCGGCCGTGGAAATCCTTGCTGCCCCCACCTTGCAGGTTCAGCGCCCGGCCATCCGCCGCCGCCGCGCGGATGCGCTCGGCCCAGGATGCGACGATCTCGTTCATTCCTTCTCCACTCCCCTATCCACGCCCTTAGCCTGGGCGGTTCTCGTTCCCGCCTTGCGCTGCTGCCTGGCATCCAGCGTGCGCAGCGCCAGCCAGGCGCCGATCAGCGACAGCACCGGCACCGCCACCAGCAGGAACTGCAGCCATCCTTTGTCCGCCACGGCTCAAAAGCGCGGCAGTTCCGGGTGCGACAGCGCGCCGCCCTGCACATGCATGCGGCCGTATTCGGCGCAGCGATTCAGTGTCGGAATGGCCTTGCCCGGGTTGAGCAGCCCGTCCGGATCGAAAGCCGACTTGACGCGGAAGAACTGCTTGCGCTCCCGCTCGCCGAACTGCACGCACATCTGGCCGACCTTCTCGATGCCGACGCCGTGCTCGCCGGTGATGGTGCCGCCGAAGGCCACCGACAGTTCCAGGATCTCGGTGCCGAAGGCTTCCGCCCGCTCCAGCTCACCCGGCTGGTTGGCATCGAACAGGATCAGCGGATGCAGGTTGCCGTCACCGGCGTGGAAGACGTTGAGGCAGCGCAGGCCATAGCGGCCTTCCATGCCCTGGATGGCTTCAAGCATTTCGCCCAGGCGCTTGCGCGGGATGGTGCCGTCCATGCAGTAATAGTCCGGCGAGATACGGCCGGCGGCCGGGAAGGCGGCCTTGCGCCCGGCCCAGAAACGCAGCCGCTCGGCTTCGTCGCGGGAAACGCGGATCTCTCCGGCCCCGCTGGCCTGCAGCACCTCGCTGACGCGGGCGATCTCCTCCGCCACCTCTTCCGGCGTGCCGTCGGCCTCGGACAGCAGGATGGCCTTGGCGTCCAGCGGATAGCCGGCGCGCACGAATTCCTCCACCGCCGCGGTGGCCGGCTGGTCCATCATCTCCAGCCCGGCCGGGATGATGCCGGCGGCGATCACCGCCGCCACCGCCTCGCCGGCCTTGGTGACGTCATCGAAGGTGGCCAGCACGCAACGCGCGATCTGCGGCTTGGGCGTGAGCTTCACCGTGACTTCGGTGACAACGCCCAGCATGCCCTCGGAGCCGGTGAACAAGGCCAGCAGGTCATAGCCGGGCGCGTCCAGCGCATGGCCGCCGAGCTCGATGATCTCGCCTTCCATGGTCACCGCCCGCACCCGCAGCAGGTTGTGCACCGTGAGCCCGTACTTGAGGCAATGCACGCCGCCGGCGTTCTCGGCAACGTTGCCGCCTATGGTGCAGGCGAGTTGGGAGGACGGGTCCGGCGCGTAATACAGGTTGTGCGGCGCGGCCGCCTCGGAGATCGACAGATTGCGCACGCCGGGCTGGACCACCGCGGTGCGGGCGTGGGCGTCCAGGTGCAGGATGCGGTTGAAGCGCGCCATCGACAGCAGCAGCCCGTGCGGATGCGGCTGGGCACCGCCGGACAGGCCGGTGCCGGCGCCGCGCGCCACCACCGGCACGCCCAGTTGGGAACAAGTGCGCAGGATCGCGACGACCTCCTCCTCGGTGCTCGGCAGCGCCACCGCCAGCGGCACCGCGCGGTAGGAGGCGAGACCATCGCACTCGTAGGGGCGCAGATCCTCGTTGTCGAACAGCAACGCCCCCACCGGCAGCACCTTTGCCAACGCCTGCACCACCCTCGCGCGGTCGAGGCCGGAATAATCCACCTCGGCCAGGGCGAAGGCCGGCAGGTCCTCGGTTGTCTCCATCATCGTTCTCTCTCCTGCGTGCTGACGGTCGGCCTTCAGGGCCGCCGCGGTTCCAGGCCCAATCGCTCCGCCGCCGCGGAAAGGTGGGCAATGGCCGCCTCGCGCGCGCCTTTGGCGTCCCGCGCCAGGATGGCGTCGAAAATGCGTCTGTGCTCCGCCTGCGCCGCCGCCGCGCGACCAGCCTGCAGGCCGGCCGCATTCCAGGTGGGCACGCGGGAGGCGGAAAACTGCCGCCCCATGAAAACAAGGAAATGTTCCAGCTGGGCGTTGCCGGTTGCCGCGGCGACGGCCACGTGGAAGGCGTCGTCCGCCTGCGCGCCGTTCTCGCTGCCGCCGTCGGCGCCGAGCAGCGCCTCGTCCATCGCCTCCAGCGCGGCGGAGAGGCGGCCGAGGTCCTCGTCGTCACGCCGCCGCGCCGCCAGTTCGGCCGCCCCGGCCTCCACCAGGCAGCGCAGCTCGAAGATGTCGGCGATCTCGCCCTTGGAGCGCGCCTCGTCGCCCAGCAGCCGGAACGCCGCCGCCACCGAGGGCTGGGCGACGAACACGCCAGCGCCCTGCCGCGTCTCCACGCAGCCATCCGCCCGCAGCCGGGAAATCGCCTCGCGCACCACCGCACGGCTGACGCCGAAGCGCTCGCACAGCGTCTTCTCGGTCGGCAGCTGAGTGCCTGGCGCCAGGCCCATCTCCCGTATCCAGCTCTCGATCTGGCGCGACACCGCATCGCTCAGGCGCGGCGGCCGGGCCAACTTGCCGCTCATCATTCGATAGTCGTCAGCTTGTCAGACAAGTTTCAAGCGTAGGGGATGTGCATGCCCCCTGTCCAGATCAGGACATACCCCGATGGAACGGAGCGCCAGACGGGTTTGCTAACATCGCAGCATCCCAGCCGCCCTTTCTTCCATGCGCCTCCAAGCCGTCGAACGTTTTTTCCCCTTCCTCGGCTGGCGCCGGCAATGGACGCGTGGCGGCTTGCGGGGCGACGTGGTGGCTGGCGTGACCGTTGCACTGGTCGCAATTCCGCAGGCGCTTGCCTATGCCCAGCTGGGCCAGCTGCCGCCCCACCTCGGCCTTTATGCCGCGCTGCTGCCCGCAGTGATAGGCGCACTGTTCGGCTCCTGCGGCCAGCTTTCCACCGGACCGGTGGCACTCACCTCACTGCTCACCGGCGCCAGCCTGTTGCCGCTGGCGCAGCCGGACAGCCCGGAGTTCGTCGCCCTGGCAGTGGCGTTGGCGCTGCTCTCCGGGCTGATCCAGCTGGCGCTGGGCACCCTGCGTTTGGGCTGGCTGCTCAACCTGCTCTCCTATCCAGTGCTGATGGGCTTCATCAACGCGGCGGCGCTGGTCATCTGCCTGTCGCAGATTCCGCCGCTGATCGGCCTGCCGCTGGCCCAGCGCGGCAGCTTCATCGCCGGCTTCGGCGCCGCTTTCGCCCACCTCGACAGGCTGCACCTGGCTTCAGCCGCCTTCGGCATCGGCGCCCTGGCGGCAATGCTGCTGCTGCGCCGGCTCGCACCGCGGCTGCCGGCCGTGCTGGTGGTGGTCGCCGCGGCCATCGTGCTTTCGGCCGCCACTGGTTTTGCCGCAGGCGGTGGCGCGGTGGTGGGCAGTCTGCCGCCTGGCCTGCCCGGCTTCTCGCTACCCTCGCTCGAACCCGGCACCCTCGCCAGCCTGCTGCCCACCGCCTTCGTCATCGCGCTGGTGAGCTTCATGGAAGCCGCCTCCAGCGCGAAACTGATCTCCGGCAAGACCCGCCAGGCCTGGGACCAGAACCAGGAGCTGATCGGCCAGGGCCTGGCCAAGCTGGCCGCCGCCTTCAGCGGCACGCTGCCAGTCAGCTCCTCCTTCTCCCGCTCGGCGCTCAACTTCGGGGCCGGTGCCCGCACCGGCTTCTCCACGCTGGTCACCGCCACGCTGGTGCTACTCACCCTGCTTTATTTCACCGAGTTGCTGTGGCATCTGCCCAAGCCGGTGCTGGCGGCCATCATCCTGCTGGCCGTCGCCAACCTGCTGGACTTCGGCGCCCTGGCCCGCGCCTGGCGCAGCAACCGCGACGACGGCATCGCCGGCCTGGTCGCCTTTGCCACCACGCTGGGCTTCGCGCCCAACATCCAGAACGGCATCCTCACCGGCCTGCTGCTGTCGCTGGCGCTGATGGTGTACCGCGGGATGAGTCCGCGCGTCGCCATGCTGGGGCTGCATGCGGACGGCACCTACCGCGACCTGGAGCGCTTCAACCTGCCCCACCCGCGGCCGGACACGGTGATCCTGCGTTTCGACAGCCCGCTCACCTTCGTCACCGCCAGCCAGTTCGAGGATGCACTGCTGAAAGCTGCCCGCGCCCAACCCGCGGTGAGGGCGGTGATCGTGTCCGGCGCCGGCATCAACGACATCGACGCCACTGGCCTGCACACCCTCGCCGGGCTGATGGAACGCTTCGCCGCCCAGCGCCAGATACTGGCCTTCTGCGGCCTGAAGAAACAGGTGATAGATGCGATGGAGCGCGCCGGCCTGTGGCCCCGCCTGGCCTCGCACGCCGGCTATCGTAGCGAGCAGCAGGCCCTGCTCGGCCTGGACGCGCACCTCACTGATTAATATTGACTTTTCTTTTTCGCCTCAGTACAGTGCGCGATTCTTTGCAAAACCATCAACTGGAGCAGCACCATGTACGCGGTGATAAAAACCGGTGGCAAGCAGTATCGCGTTGCCGCTGGCGAAAAGATCAAGGTAGAACAGATACCGGCTGACGTGGGCTCCGAAATCACCATCGACCAGGTTCTCATGGTCGGCGAAGGCGAGTCCGTCAAGATCGGCACGCCCGTGGTTTCCGGCGCCGCAGTGAAGGCCACCGTGGTTTCCCACGGCCGTCACGACAAGGTCAAGATTTTCAAGATGCGTCGTCGTAAGCACTACCAGAAGCATCAAGGCCATCGCCAGAACTACACCGAGCTTCGCATCGAAGCGATCTCGGCCTGATTGCAGGAGGTAAGACCAAATGGCACACAAAAAAGCTGGCGGTAGTTCCCGCAACGGCCGCGACTCAGAATCAAAACGACTTGGCGTGAAGCGCTACGGCGGCCAGTTCGTCGTTGCCGGCAACATCATCGTTCGCCAGCGCGGCACTGAATACCATCCGGGCGAGAACGTGGGCATCGGCAAGGATCACACCCTGTTCGCACTAAAGGACGGCACCGTGAAGTTCGTGGTCAAGGGCGCCGCCAAGCGTCGCACCGTGATCATCGAGGCCGAAGCGGCTTAAGTCGCGGCTCCGGTCCGAAAAGCCCTATCCTTGCGATAGGGCTTTTTTATTTATGCCTGCAGGCAGAACAGCATGAAGTTCTTCGACGAAGCCCGTATCGAGGTCATCGCCGGCGACGGCGGCAACGGTGCCGCCACCTTCCGCCGCGAGAAATACATTCCCCGCGGCGGCCCGGATGGCGGCGACGGCGGCCGTGGCGGCAGCATCTACGCCCAGGCCGACCGCAACCTCAACACCCTGATCGACTATCGCTACACCCGCAGCTTCCGCGCCCAGCGCGGCGAGAACGGCGGCAGCAAGGATTGCTACGGCAAGGGCGGCGAGGACATCGTGCTGCGCTTCCCGGTCGGCACCGTGATCAGCAACCTGGACACCGGGGAACCCATCGCCGACCTCAACGAGGACGGCAAGCAGGTGCTGCTCGCCCGCGGCGGCCGCGGCGGCCTCGGCAACCTCCACTTCAAGTCCAGCGTGAACCGCGCCCCGCGCAAACGCACCCTGGGCCAGGAAGGGGAGCGCTTAAACCTGCACCTGGAACTGAAGGTACTGGCGGACGTCGGCCTGCTGGGCATGCCGAACGCCGGCAAGTCCACCTTCATCCGTGCGGTGTCGGCAGCCAAGCCCAAGGTGGCGGACTATCCCTTCACCACGCTGGCCCCCAATCTCGGTGTGGTCCGCACCGACGAGAAACGCAGCTTCGTCATCGCCGACATTCCCGGCCTGATTGAAGGCGCCGCCGAAGGCGCCGGCCTCGGCCACCAGTTCCTGCGCCATCTGCAGCGCACCCATGTGTTGCTGCATCTGGTGGATCTTGCGCCCTACGACCCGGAAGTCGATCCGGCGAAAGAAGCGCTGGCCATCGTCGAGGAACTGCGCAAGTACGACGAGGCGCTCTACCAGAAGCCGCGCTGGCTGGCGCTGAACAAGCTGGACCTGCTCCCCGAAGGAGAGCGTGACGCACGCATCGCCACCTTCCTCCAGGCCTACGGCCCGGTGGAGCGCCACTTCGAGATCTCCGCCCTCAAGGGCGAAGGCTGCAAAGGACTGGTCTTCGCCATCCAGGACTTCCTCGACAACGAACGCGCCCGCATCAACGCAGAGCTCGAAGCCCAGGCGGCCGAGGAGCGGGCCCGCCTCGCCGCCGTCGAAGCCCGCGCCGCCGAGCGCGATGCCACGTTCCAGGCGGAAGCGGAGGCAGAAGACGAGTCGGCCGAGGATGACGAGGCCGAGGGCACGGACGGGCGGCACTAAGCCCAATTCATCCCGAAGGCATCATGAGAGAGAAGATCAAGCATGCCCGCCGGCTGGTCGTGAAAGTCGGCAGCGCCCTGGTGACCAACAACGGCGCGGGACTGGACAAACCAGCACTGGATGACTGGGCAAGACAGATCGCGGCGCTGCGCGCCGAGGGCCGCCAGATCACTCTGGTTTCCTCCGGCGCCATCGCCGCCGGCATGCAGCGCCTGGGCTGGACCCGCCGCCCGCAGGAAATGCACAAGCTTCAGGCCGCCGCCGCCGTCGGCCAGATGGGCCTGGTGGAAGCGTACGAAGACGCCTTCTCCCGCCAGGGCCTGCAGACAGCACAGATCCTGCTCACCCACGAAGACCTTTCGGATCGCACCCGCTACCTCAACGCGCGCTCCACGCTGACCACCCTGCTCGATCTCGGCGTCGTCCCCATCATCAACGAGAATGACACGGTGGTGACCGACGAGATCAAGTTCGGCGACAACGACACCCTGGGCGCCTTGGTCGCCAATCTGATCGAGGCCGAAGCGCTCATCATCCTGACCGATCAGACCGGCCTCTATACCGCCGATCCGCGCAAGGATCCAACCGCCACTCTCATCGGCGCGGGTCAGGCCGAAGATCGCCAGTACGAAGCGATGGCCGGCGGCGCCGGCAGCGGCATCAGCAAAGGCGGCATGATCACCAAGATCCGCGCTGCCCAGCGCGCCGCCCGCAGCGGTGCCCACACCTGCATCGCCAGCGGGCGCGAAACCGATCCGCTGCTGCGCCTGGCCGCCGGCGAAGACATCGGCACCCTGCTCTATGCCACCAGCAGCCCGCTGCAGGCCAAGAAGCAATGGCTTGCGGACCACTTGCAACTTGCAGGCGACCTGGTGATCGATGACGGCGCGGTGGAAGCCCTGAGAAGCGGCCGCAGCCTGTTGCCCATTGGCGTGGTGGAGGTCAACGGCGATTTCTCCCGCGGCGCAGCCGTGTGCTGTCGCAGCCTGTCCGGCCAGGAGATTGCCCGCGGGCTGGTGAACTATAGTGCCTCGGAATGCCGCCGCATTGCGCGCAAACCCACCAGCGCCATCGAATCCCTGCTGGGCTATGTCGGCGAGGCCGAGTTGATCCACCGCGACAATATGGTGAGCAGCTGAACCACCGCGCATAGCGCTTCACACCCGCTCCGCCGGGTAGCAATATGACGACCAGCGCAGCGAAGGCAGTTCTTGCCATCCCAGCGCCGCGCGACCACACAGCGTCTCAAGAACCTAAAGCACAAACGGAGACAACGATGCCCGAGCAGAACCAGTTCGATTACAACGTCGCCTTCTCGCGCAACATCGGCTGGTTCACCGAGAAGGAACAAGCCCACCTGCGCCAGTGCCGCGTCGCCGTAGGCGGCCTTGGCGGCGTGGGCGGCAGCCACTTGATCACCCTCGCCCGCCTGGGCATCGGCAAGTTCACCATTACCGACCTGGACACCTTCGACTGGCCGAACCTGAACCGCCAGGCTGGCGCCAGCTGCTCCACCATGGGCCTGCCCAAGCTGGACGTCATGGCGCGACAGGTACTCGACATCAATCCCGAAGCCGATCTGAAGCTGATGCCCAACGGCCTCAGCCTGGACAACATCGACGACTTCCTGGACGGCGTCGACCTCTACATGGACAGCCTGGACATTTTCGCCCTGGATATCCGGCGCAGGGTGTTCGCACGCTGCCGGGAGCGCGGCATTCCTGCCGTCACCGCCGCACCGATGGGCATGGGCACGGCCATGCTCGCTTTCCACCCCCAGGGCATGAGCTTCGAGGATTACTTCGCCCTGGATGGCTTCGCCTTCGAGGACCAGATCCTGAAGTTCATCGTCGGCGTCTCCCCCTCCATGCAGCAACGCCACTACCTGCTGGAGCGCGGCTCGGTGAATTTGTTCAAGAAGAAGGTGCCGTCCACCGCGATCGGCATCGAACTCGCGGCAGGCGTCGCCTGCACCAACGCGATCAAACTGATCCTCAAGCGCGGCGATGTCATCGTTGCACCGCGCGGACTGCATTTCGATGCCTATCGCAACACCATGATCCGCACCTGGCGCCCCTTCGGAAATCGCAACCCGATGCAGCGCTTCATGTTCTGGTACATCAAGCGCCTGCTGTCCAGATAGCGGCGCGCCGCGCACAGAACCGCTCGCCCCGACACGAACACAAAGAAAAACCCCCGCGCTTGCACGCGGGGGTTTTTCTTTTTGAGAAGCCCGGCGTACGCCAGGCTTTTCAATCAGGCAGCAGCCTTGCTCTTGCGACGACGGGTCAGACCCAGACCCAGCAGACCAGAGCCCAGCAGCATCAGCGAAGCGGGTTCCGGCACGTTGGTCGGGTTGGCGACCACGGTGAAGGAGCCGCTACCGTCGTGGTTGGAGGTCAGATCGAAGCCACCAGGCACCGCCGTGAAGTCGCTCACGAAGATGTTGGTGTCGAAGCTGGCCAGGAACTCGATCGCCAGGGCGTCAGCACCGGAATCGCCGCAGTTCGCCCAGATGTCGTAGAAGCCGCTGGAGCCGTTGCACTCGAAGTTACCCGAGTGGAACAGGTTCGCGTAGGTCAGATCCGCAATGCCGGTGAAGTCGGCCGTGCCGGTCAGCACCGTGCTCACGCCAGTCGCGCCACCACCACTCACCGCGATGTTCATGAAGTTAATCATGTTGACGCCGTCGAACGAGATGTACATCTCGATCAGACCCGGGCTGTACGAGAAAGTCGGCACGCCGCCATTCACGCCAGTCACCACGCCGTTGAGGTTATCAACGGAGAAGCTCAGCAGCCAGTTGGTGCCGTAACCGTTGTTGCTGTGGGTGCCAAACACTTGGTTCGGGGTGAAACCAGTGATCTGATTGTTGGTCAGGTTGCCAACAGCAAGGCCACCACTGGTCGTCAGGTTGTCGCCCGCGCTGATCACGCCGTCACCGTTAGTGTCCTGAATGAAGGTCCTGGACTGGTACGTGAAGAGGAACTCATCCTTCAGCGAGGTGCTTGTGTTGGTGACCTTGTCGCGCTGGGGTGCCGGGACGCCGTCGTAGTTGGTGCCGACATCCAGATAGAACGGGGCAGCGTTGGCAGCCGAGGCACCCATCAACAGGCCGGCGGTAGCCATCGCGAATAGTACTTTTTTGCTCATTTGCCATCTCCCAAAGTTTGGCGAAATCGTCAGCGTTTGGCTCTGTCTTGGGGTCAAACACTTTCCGCCACATCGCCGCGCCAAGCAATAAGCAAAGCCAATGCCAGATTTTATAAATCCATATAAATCATCACATTACAAATATCGCTGCAGCTATCCTGCTTTACTCTGGTACGCACTGTAAAAAAAACCGACACCCTTCGTATTGCCAGTGGCGGGCACGCCGTCGAAAATGCCTGAAGAGGCCGCGCCAATATGAGATTCTCCGCCTCTCCAGGCAGTGCCAGAGCCTTCAACAACTATTCCTATACAGAACATGCTCAAGCCCGCCTTTGCCCTCAATCACTTCCGCACTGCCTGGCGCAACGTTGTGCGGCAGGTCAGCCGTAGCCGTGCGGCGCTGGTTGCGATCGCCTTCGGCGTGATGGCCATGATCCTGGCTGCCGGCTTCATCGACTGGAATCTCCGGTTCGGGCGCGACAACACCATCCTTTCACAGCTCGGACATCTCCAGGTCATGCGCCCCGGCTTCACCGACTACGGCCGCGCCGACCCCTATGGCTATCTCCTGCCCATGATGACGCCCGCGGAGAAGGCGGCCCTGGAGGGATTGCCGGGCTATCGCGTTTCCGCCCCCCGCCTCTTGATCTCCGGCCTCGCAAGCTCAGGAGACATCACCCTTTCCTTCATCGGCGAAGGCGTGGATCCCACCGCGGAATCGTCTCTTTCCTCCGCCTTGCGATTTCCGCAGGGACGTAACCTGCAGACGGGTGATCGCAAGGCCGCCATCGTCGGCCAGGGCCTGGCGCTGAATCTGGGCGTCAAGGTGGGCGACACGCTGGTCTTGATCTCCAACACCGGCAACGGCGGCATCAGCGCCGTCGAAGCCGAGGTCGTCGGCTTGTTCGAATCGATCGCCAAGGCTTACGACGACGCCGCGCTGCGCATCCCGATCGACCTCGCCCGGGAACTGATGCGCACAGAAGGCGAGCACCTCCGCCTGGTGCTGCTGGACAAGACCGAGAACGTGTCTGCGGCCGACCGCCAGTTGCGAGCCGCCCTCCCGGCTGAGCGCTACGAGGTCGTCCCCTGGTGGAAGCTGGCCGACTTCTACAACAAGACGGAAGCGCTCTTTTCCAAGCAGGTCGGATTCATCTATCTCGTCATCTCGGTAATCATCGTGCTCGCCATCACAAACACCATGACCATGATGGTGATGGAGCGGATCAGCGAGATCGGCACCATGATGGCGTTGGGCACACGGCAACGAGACATCCGCATCATGTTCCTGCTCGAAGGCACCATCCTTGGCGGACTGGGGGCACTGATCGGCATCGTTGCCGGCGTATTGCTGGCACTGCTCATCAGCGCCATCGGCATACCCATGCCACCCGGGCCCATCATGAGCTGGCCTTACGAGGCGGGCATCCTGCTTACGGCAGACAACATCCTGACGGCAGCAGGGGTGGCCTTGCTCACCACGATCCTGGCCAGCGCCTATCCGGCCTGGAAGGCCTCCCGCCAGGAGATCGTCAATGCACTGCGCGCGCGCATTTGAGAGGGAAGGCGCATGCAAGACCTGACCCGGCTCGGCTTCCGCAACCTCCTCCGCAACCGGATACGGACCGCGATCACCCTCGCGGTGGTCACTTTCGGCGTCTGCGGCCTGATCCTCTCCGGCGGCTTCATCCGCGACATCTTCGTTCAGCTGGGCGAAGCGCTCATCCACTCTCAGAGTGGTCACGCCCAGGTCGGCCGCGAGGCGCTGTTCAGCTTCGGCTCCCGCTCGCCGGAGCGTTACCTGCTGGAAAAGCCCGAGGCGCTGCGCAGCTATCTCGCAGAACAGCCTGAGGTGAAGAACGTCATGGCGCGAATCACCTTTTCGGGCTTGCTCAACAACGGCAAGACGGACTATCCGGTGATCGTCGACGGCGTCGAGGCAGACCGCGAGAATGAACTCGGTACCTTCCTCCACCTGGTCTCCGGCCGCATGCTCACCGACAAGGACCAGTACGGCGCGGTCATAGGCGAAGGAGTGGCCAATGCACTGCGCCTGAAGGCTGGCGATCAAGCCACTCTGCTGGTGAACACCATAGATGGTGCGATGAACACCCTGGATGTCGAGATCGTTGGCGTGTTCCAGAGCTTCTCCAAGGATTTCGACGCCCGGGCGATGCGCATCGCCCTGCCGGATGCGCAATCCCTGCTGGTGACTGACGGCATCGGCAAATACGTCCTGGAGCTGCATCGCACCGATCAGACCACCGCGCTGGTCCAGCGCGTCCGCGCGAACTTGCCGGCCGGCGACGTCGTCGTTCGTGACTGGGAAGAGTTGAACGACTTCTATGGCAAGGCAGTCGAGCTCTACCAGCAACAGTTCGGCTTTCTGAAGGCCACCATCTTGCTGATGGTCTGCCTCAGCGTCATCAACACAGTGAACATGAGCCTGGCCGAGCGCAGTTGGGAGTTCGGCACCATGCGTGCGCTGGGCAACCGCAACCGGACCGTCATCGGACTCATCCTGACGGAGTCCTTCGTCCTCGGCCTCGCCGGCGCGCTCATCGGCACACTGCTCGGCCTGTTGCTGGCGGCAGTCATTTCGGGCATCGGTATTCCAATGCCACCGCCACCCAATGCCAACCTCGGCTATGATGCCTATATCAGAATTGAAACAAGTGACGTACTTGAAAGTGCGCTCATCGGTACATGCGCAACTTTGATTGCTGCGATCTATCCCGCCTGGCGAACCACGAGACTGAGCATCATCGATGCTCTTCGAGCCCGAGAATGAAGGGCTGCCAACGCTATTCAGGGAGATGACGTTGTTGCTCTTCGAACGCTTCAACCTGGGCCACGGCTTCAGGAAATACTTCGAGATTGCTCCAGCCACCAACGAGGCTCTGCGGAACGATGTATTCCGCATACGTCACGAGGTCTATTGCGAGGAGCTGCATTTCGAGCCCGAACGTCCGGACCGTCGCGAGAGCGACCAGTACGACGCCCACAGCCTGCACTGCCTGATCCGCACCTCCAACCAGCCCACGCAGCTGGTCGGCTGTACCCGTCTCGTCCTCGCCAATCCGGCCGATCCCTACGAACCGCTGCCTTTCGAGCGGACCTGTGCGGCAACGCTGGACCGTTCGATCATCGACCCCGCCCGGTTGCCTCGCGGTAGCATCGCCGAGGTCTCCCGGCTGGCGGTCCGCGGCCTGTATCGCCGACGCAAGGGCGAGGACCACAGCGCCATCGCAATCAGCGAAGAAGACTACGGCAACAGCGAACGGCCACGCTTCCCCTACATCCCCATCGGCCTTTACCTGGGCGCGGTCGCACTGGCGGCCCGCAGCGGCATCGAGACGCTGTTCGTACTCACCGAGCCGCGGCTGGCTGCGCACTTCGGCAAGCTGGGTGTGGATATCCGGCAGATCGGGGGGCCGGTGGAGCACCGCGGCACCCGCGTTCCCTCCGTCATGGACGTACAGAGCATCATCAAGAGCATGCGCTTCATCGTGAAACCCATCTGGAGGGTGATCCACGAGGAAATCGAGCGCGGCTATGAGCAGGAAGCGCATAGCGGCAAGCTGAAGAGCAGCTGACCCGCCTTTCCTCTCCCTGAAAGATAAAGCCCGCATCCGCGGGCTTTTTCACTTTCAGTTCGCCTGGCGCTCAACCAGCCAATGCAGCGCGAATCTGATCCAGCGTGCTGGGATCGTCTATCGTCGTCAGATCGCCCGGATCCCGCCCTTCGGCCAGCGCCTGGATGGAGCGGCGCAGCATCTTGCCGGAACGTGTCTTCGGCAGGCCGCTGATGAAATGGACCCGCGCCGGTCGCGCGATGGCGCCCAGGCTGTCATCCACCGCCTTCATCACCTCCTTCTCCAGCGCTGCCCGCTTCTCCGCACTGTCGATACGGCTGGCATCCTTCACCACCGCGAAGGCCATCGGCGTCTGCCCCTTCAATTCGTCATGCACGCCGACAACCGCCACTTCGGCGATGGCGTTATGGCCCTGCACCGCCTCTTCGATCTCACGCGTTCCCAGGCGATGTCCGGCAACGTTGATGACGTCGTCCATGCGGCCGAGGATGGTGTGGTAACCCTGTTCGTCCTTGATGCCCCAATCCGAGGAGGAATACACAACCGGGTTGGTGAACAGGCTGAAGTAGGTGGATACGAAGCGCTCGTCCTGCCCCCAGACGGTGGACAGGCAGCCCGGCGGCAGCGGCGGCACCACGCCGACGATGCCCTTCTCGCCCGGCCCGCACTCGCTGCCGTCCTCGCGGAAGATGCGCAAGTCGTAGCCGTAGACCGGGAAGCTGGGGCTGCCGAACTTGATCGGCGTCTTCTCCACGCCGCGTACCGCGGCCAGCATCGGCCAGCCGGTCTCGGTCTGCCAGTAGTTGTCGATCACCGGGATGCCGAGTTCGCCCATGATCCATTCATGAGTCGGCTGGTCCAGCGGCTCGCCAGCGAGGAAGAGATGCTTGAGCGATGAGAGATCGTACTTCTTGAGGAAGGCAGGATCCTGCTTCTTCAGCACCCGCACCGCCGTCGGTGCCGAGAACATCACGCTGACCTTGTACTTCTCGACGATGCTCCACCAGATGCCGGCATCCGGCCGCAGCGGCGTACCCTCGTACATGATGGTCGCCATGCCGGCGATCAGCGGCGCGTAGATGATGTAGCTGTGGCCCACCACCCAGCCGATGTCCGAGGTGGTGAACATTGTCTCGCCTTCGCCACCGGTGTAGATGTGCTGCATGGACGCCGCCAGCGCCACACAATAACCGCCAGTGTCGCGCTGCACGCCCTTGGGTTTGCCGGTGGTGCCGGAGGTGTAGAGGATGTAGCTTGGCTCCGAGCTTTCCACCCAGGTCACCGGCACCGTGGCGTCCAGGTGCTTCTCGCGCAGCTCGGCGTAATCGACGTCGCGGCCGGCCACCCGCGGGAAGCCCTTGTCCAGCCCACGATCGACGATGAGCACCCTCTGCGGCGGGAATTCGGCCAGCTTGCAGGCTTCGTCCAGCAGATGCTTGTAGGGCACTGGCTTGCCGTTGCGCATGCCGGCGTCCGCACTGACCATGAGCTTGGGCCTGGCGTCGTCGATGCGGGTCGCCAGCGAGCCTGCGGCAAAGCCGCCGAAGACCACCGAGTGAATGGCGCCGATGCGGGCGCAGGCCAGGATGGCGAAGCAGGCCTGCGGGATCATCGGCATGTAGATCAGGACGCGGTCGCCCTTGCCTACGCCCAGATCCTGATAGATCGCCGCCATGCGCTCGACTTCGCGCTGCAGCTCGGCGTAGGAGTAGATCGTCTCCTCACCGGTTTCGGTGGAAATGTAGATCAGGGCACGTGCGTCCGGCCGTTTGGCCGCGTGCCTGTCCACCGCGTTGTAGCAAAGATTGGTTTCCCCGCCCTTGAACCACTTTACGAAAGGCGGTCGCGAGAAATCGCAGATCTGTTCAGCCGGCTTGTTCCAATGAATCAAACGTGCCTGCTCGGCCCAGAATTCGTCACGCTGGTCTATCGACCGGCGATGGAACGCCTGGTAGGTCGTCATGAGCACCTCTCCCTTCCTCATTTGCGAATGGCGTACGGCGGCCCCTCAGCCGCCGTGGTCCTGCTGCTCTCAAATGGAGGTCTGGCTACCCTCCACGTCATCACCGGTGCCCCGCTCTTTGTCGTACTTCTTGAGCTGCATGATCGGTAGCCCGATGTGAAGTCGGGATTCTACCAATTCCAGCAGCGGCAGCAGGGTTGTGATGACATCCGGCAAGCGTTCGGCCACTTCGGCTTCACCGCCGGCGCGAATCTGCAGGAGGGCGTGATCGATGCTTACTGCTTGTCTGAGCTGGCGTTCCACCATCGAGTGGTCCACTTCGCCGCGCTCGGCCACCACCCGGTTGCCGCCGGCGGCAGCGCCTTCGCGCACTCGTTTCACGGCGACATCGATGAGCTCGCTGACACTGTGCAGCCCATCCACCGCCGAGCCGGAGATGCCGATGGTGATGCTGATGCGGATGCGCTCTTCGCGGTAGGTCATCACCAGCTTTTCCATCGCCTTCTGCAGGCGCAGGGCGAAGGCGCAGCAGCCGGCGACATCGGTGCTGGGCGTGAGCACCGCGAACTGGGAGGGCGCCAGTTGCGCCACCGTATCTTCCTTGCGGACACGGGTGGAGAGAATCTTGGAGAGCTTGCGGGTAATGAGCTGGGCTACATGGGCGCCATGCCATTCCACCAGTTGCTCGTAATGGTCGATCTCGATGACCATCGCCGAGATCTCGGAACGCTGGCGCTTGGCGAGCGCCATTTCCTGCTCGCCATGCCAGTTGAGGTAGGACTCGCTGAGCAGCCCGGAGCTGGGGTCTACCGGGCTCTGGGAGGCCAGTGCCGCCCGGCTCTCCGCCAGCTCGCGGCGGGTCTGGGCGAGGTGGGTCAGGGAATCCAGGCGGGCGACCAGCTCGACGCTGCCTATGCCCTTGGTGATGAAATCGTTCGCGCCCAGCTGCATCGCCTTGATGCGGGCGTCGTCGTCTTCGTCGCCGGAAATGATCACCACCGGCATCTCGTGCACCCGCTGTAGTTTGGAGCTGCGGATGCGCTCCAGCAGGCCGTACCCGTCCAGCTGCGGCATGCCAATGTCGGTAAGGACGACCTGGATCTCGGGATCCACCAGCAGCGCCTGCCAGCCTGCCTCGCCATCAGCCTCCTCGCGCACCGCGAAACGCCCCCGCACATGCTTGATGATGGAGGCCCGCACCATGCGTGAGTCGTCAACAATCAGGACTTTCGGCAACTGCGGAGTTTCTTCGGCACTCATGGCGGGAACAGACTTTCCTGTGGGGCAATGGCCGATCCGGACGGAGCCGCGGACGGATGACGAGGATGCGCCAGATTATAGCGAAAAGCCATAGTCGGCCCGGCAGCCCGCCCGCACTTCAAATCCGCCCCTATGCGACCGATAATTCAACAAGATCATCTTGGGTTCGCCGCCATGCCCCTGCTCACGCAGCCCCTGGAAACAGTCGATGCCTACGTCGAGCACTTCTCCCGCCAGCCGCTTCCGGTGCTGCGGCGGACGGTCAAGGATCTCGAAGCGCTGCGCGCCGAGATGGACACCGTGAGCGGCAAGCGCATCGCCGCTGTCGTGCTGGCGGATCCGCTGATGACGATGAAGCTGCTGACTCATCTCGAAAGCCACCGCCGCAGCTCGCAGAACCACGACATCACCACCATAGACCGGGCGGTGATGATGATGGGCCTGGGCCCCTTCTTCAACACCTTCACCCGGATGCCTACGGTGGAAGACACGCTGGCGGCGCATCCACAGGCACTCATCGGCGTGCTCAAGGTCATCGGCCGCGCCCGCCGCGCCGCCCATTACGCCCGCGATTGGGCCATCGTGCGCCACGACCTGGATGTGGACGAGATCACGGTGGCGGCGCTGCTGCGCGAGGCCACCGAGATCGTCTGCTGGGTGTTCGCGCCGGAGCTGACCCGCCGTGTCTACAGCCTGCAGCTCGCGGACCGCCAGTTGCGTAGCGCCACCGCCCAGCGCGCCGTGTTCGGCGCCACCGCGCGGGAAATCCAGCTGGCCCTGATCCACGCCTGGACGCTGCCGCAGCTGCTGGTGCAACTGCTGGACGAAACCCAGGGCGAACATCCGCGGGTGCGCACCATCAAGCTCGCCGCCGACTTCGCTCGCCATGTCGCCCACGGCTGGGATGACCCCGCCTTGCCGGATGACATCGACGCCATCGAACGCTTGCTGCCGCTGGGCCGGGAGCAGTTGCTGCACCGGTTGAACGTACCGGAAGAGGCCATGGCCCGCTTCCTGCCCGAGGCGTCGCAGCCGGAGTGAGCAGTAAGGGCGCTCTCGCAGGGCGCTTGCGTATATGATCCCCGGGTTGAACACGGAGTCTTCATGAGCGTCTCTTCCGCCCTGCTGCTCGGCATCGTCGTGGTCGCCCTGGCCTACGGCGTCGTCATCTACAACGGCCTGGTCCGGCTGAAGCACAACGTAGCCAAGGCCTGGGCCAACATCGACGTGCTGCTCAAGCAGCGCCACGACGAGGTGCCGAAACTGATCGAGGTATGCAAGCAGTACCGCCAGTTCGAGAGCGAAACCCTGGCCCGCGTCACCGAGGCACGCGCCCGCGTCGCCGCCGCCCGCGAGCAGCATGACTTGCCGGCGCTGGGGGCGGCCGAAGGCCTGCTGCGCGGCGGCCTGGGCCAGATCTTCGCCGTCGCCGAGGCCTATCCGGAGCTGAAGGCCAACGAGCATTTCATGCAGTTGCAGAGCCGCATCACCGCACTGGAGAACGGTATCGCCGACCGGCGCGAG
Organism: Azoarcus sp. TTM-91; assembly: GCF_012911025.1. Lineage (GTDB taxonomy): Bacteria > Pseudomonadota > Gammaproteobacteria > Burkholderiales > Rhodocyclaceae > Azoarcus. The sequence goes on from NZ_WUEI01000039.1 coordinate 21,230, forward strand.
TGGTACAACGAGTCTGTCAATCTGCACAACGTGCGCATCGAGCAGTTTCCCGATCTGCTGCTCGCCCGCCTGTTCCAGTTCCCGCCGCAGCCGCTGCTGGAGTTCGCCAGTGTGGAGAAGGCGGACGTAGACGTGAAGGCGCTGTTCGGCACCTGAGCCGCCTCCCATGCTCGTGCGCCTGCGGCGCGACGGCCTGAACGTCGCGCTGCCCTCCATCCAGTTCGGCCTGGTCGCCTTCATCCTGCATGTCGGCCCCCGCAGCCAGGCCAGCCTGTTCGCAATCGCCCTGCTGCTGGCCTGCGGCCTCTTTGGCTGGTTGCGCACGCTGCAGCACGCCCGGCTCATCCTGGACACCCCCACCTCCCGGGTGGGCTCCGCCGCCCAGGGCTACGTGGAACTACGCGGCCACGGCGAGCCGCTGGCGGGCACGCCGGTGCTGTCTCCGCTCACCGGGCTGCCGGTAATCTGGTACCGCCTCGCCACCTACCACCGCAACAACGATCGCAAATGGGTGCATGCCCACACGGACGAGAGCGATGCCTCCTTCCTGCTGCGGGATGCGAGCGGCGTCTGCGCGGTCGATCCCGAGGGGGCGGAAATGTTGGTGCGGCGGCAGGACACGGTGGAGCGTGGCGACATCCGGCAGGTCCAGTGGTGCCTGCTGCGTCACGACCCCATCTATGTGCTGGGCGATTTCCACACGCTGGGCAGCATCACGCCGGAGCTGGACACCGCCGCTCAGGTGCGCGATCTCCTCGCCGAATGGAAACAGGACCACCGGCGCCTGCTTGCCCGCTTCGACCTCGATGGCGATGGCCAGATCAGCCTGAAGGAGTGGGAGCTAGCCCGTGCCCAGGCCAAGCGCGAGGTGGCGAAGCAGCGCCAGGAGGTGCTCGCTTCACCGGAGGCCCATGTGATGCGCAAGCCGGATGATGGCCGGCTGTACCTCATCTCCGATCTGGATCCGGCGCGCATCGCACGACGCTACCGCTGGTGGTCAGCGCTGCACCTCAGCGTCTTCCTTGGCAGCGCGGCGGCGGTCGCCTGGCTCTCCCAGGCTTGATGCGCGGCAGACGGAACACGCTCGCCACCTCGCCCGGCGAGCCTGCAGGCCTCCTCAGCCGCCGGCTTCCGCAGCCCGCGTCTCCAGCGCTTCCCAGCGCAGCATGGCGGCTTCGATCTCGCCGTCCAGCGCGTCCAGCCTGTCCTTGCAGCGGGCGACCTCCTGGGGCGCCTCCTGGTACAGCGCCGGGTCCGCCAGCCGTGCATGCAGGCTGGCCTGCTCCGCCTCCAGCGCAGCGATCTTGTCCGGCAGGCTCTCCAGCTCACGCCGCTCGTTATAGGAGAGCTTGGCCGGCTTCTGCGCCGCCGGCTTGGGGGGCGCGGCGGGGGCCGCCTTGGGCGCAGGCTGCTGGCGTTGAGTTTCCTGCTTCTGCGCCTCGCGCGCCGTCTGCACTCGCAGCCAATCGCCGTAGCCACCGGCATACTCGCCCCATTCACCGTCACCCTCGGCCGCAATCACCTGGGTGACCACGTTGTCGAGGAAGGCGCGGTCGTGGCTGACCAGGAACAAGGTGCCGTCGTAGGCAGCAAGCAGTTCCTCCAGCAGATCCAGGGTTTCAATGTCGAGGTCGTTGGTCGGCTCGTCCAGTACCATGATGTTGGCCGGGCGGGCGAACAACCTCGCCAGCAGCAGGCGGTTGCGCTCGCCGCCGGAGAGCGATTTCACCGGCGAGCGCGCGCGCTGCGGCGCGAACAGGAAATCGCCCAGATAACCGATCACATGCTTGCGCTCGCCGGCGATCTCGACGTACTCCGAGCCCGGGCTGATCACCTCGGTCAGCGGCAGCTCCGGGTCCAGCTGGGCGCGCAGCTGGTCGAAATAGGCCACCGTCTGCCGGGTGCCACGGCGCACCGAGCCCTCGTCCGGCTCGATCTCGCCGAGGATGAGTTTCAGCAGCGTGGTCTTGCCGGCGCCATTGGGGCCAAGCAGCCCGATGCGGTCGCCGCGCAGGATGCGGGTGGAAAAATCCTTCACCACTGCGCGGCCGCCATAGCGCTTGGTGACACCATGCAGCTCGGCCACCATCTGGCCGCTCTGCTCGCCGCGATCCACCGCCAGGCTGACGTTGCCGAGGCGGTCGCGCCGCGCCGAGCGCTCGCGCCGCAGCGCCTCCAGGCGGCGCACCCGGCCTTCGTTGCGGGTGCGGCGGGCTTCCACGCCCTTGCGTATCCACACCTCCTCCTGCGCCAGCATTTTGTCGAAACGGGCGTTGGCCTTGTCCTCCGACTCCAGTTCCTCCGCCTTGCGCCGCTGGTAGTCGCTGTAGCGGCCGGGGTAGCTGGCGAGCCGGCCGCGGTCCAGCTCGATGATGCGGGTGGCGACATTGTCGAGGAAGACGCGGTCGTGGGTGATCACCACCACCGCGCCGCGGAAGTCGCGGATCAGCCCTTCCAGCCACAGGATGCCGTCGATATCCAGATGGTTGGTCGGCTCGTCCAGCAGCAGCAGTTCCGGCTCGGCAACCAGCGCCCGCGCCAGCGCAACTCGCTTCACCCCACCACCGGAGAGGCTGGCAACCTTTGCGTCGGCCGACAGTCCGAGACGGGCGAGCATATGCTCCACCCGCCGGTTGAGCTGCCAGCCGTCGGCAGCCTCCACCGCTGCCTGCAAGCGCTCCAGCCGCTCCAGCGCCTCGGCGTCGCCCTGCTCCGCCACCGCATGCATCGCGTCGTGGTACTCGACCAGCAGGCGGGCGGCGTCGCCCAGGCCGTCGGCCACGGTGGCAAATACATCGCGGTCCAGCGGGAAATCCGCCTCCTGCGGCACATACGTGGTCACCAGTCCCGGCTCGCGCCAGACCTGACCGTCGTCCAGCGCGGCCTGGCCGGCAAGTGCCCGCAGCAGGCTGGACTTGCCCGAGCCGTTGCGGCCGATGAGCGCCACCCGCTCGCCGGCATCAAGCTGGAAGTCCGCCCGGTCCAGCAGATCAACGTGGCCGAAGGCGAGGCAGGCATTTTCAACGGACAGCAGGGGCATCGGCGGGCTCGAAAGAGGTAGGAAGAGGGGAAAGGCCGGATTCTAACGGGCTGCTACCATGGGGGCACGCCTCCGCCGCCGCGCGCAAGGGTCGCCGTGCGCGCCCCGCTGGCCCACCGCCGCGATGCAGACGCGGCTAAGTAGAGGATATGAATGGAAGAATTGTTGTCGGGATTCAAGGTGGCCGACGGGGATGAGATCGCGCCCTGGGTCCGTCTGGTGGCCCACCTGCGGCCGCGCCGTGCCAGCCGGCCGGACGAAGCGGCGGAGAAGCTGCGCGCGCTGACTCATCTGCTGTCCCGCCGGCCGGACCTGGTGGAACCCATGCACGCGGCCCTGCTGCGCCTGTTCCGCGAACGCAAGCAGGTTTCGCTCTATGTCTCGTCCGGCCTGCTGCCCTCCACCGGCTTTTTCTCCGAGACCGCCAGGCGGATTGCCGACCGGCTGCTGCCCAATGTGATCGACACCGCCTACATGAAAGACGTGCTGGCGGTGGTCTTTCACCGCAGCGACGACGAGCTGTGGGTCAATGCCCTCAGCGACGAGCTGTGGCTGGACTTCCTGCAGGCCCTGCTGGCCACGCCCGACTCGCCGCCCGCATCGTCCGGGGAGCGGGAACTGCCCCCGGTGATGGACGAGCTCATCGAAGCGCTGCGGGTGCTCTCCTTTCATGTCTCCGCCATCGGGCTGGACCCCGAGCTGGTGCGGGTGGATCCCGACCTCGAAGAGTACGAATCCCCCTTCCTCGCCCAGAATGCGGAACTGCTGGCCTACCTCGACCAATACCGGGACCACTGGCGCCGCATCGCCCCAGATCCGGCAGACGACAAACACCTGCGGGTCATGCTGGACCAGTGCGACGAAGTACTGCAGCGGGTGCGCCGCCGGGCGACCAAGCTGGGCACCAGCCTGACCCTCACCTTCAAGCTGGAACGCCTGCGCCAGCACCTGGAGCGCATCGCCGAATTGCTGCGCCTCCTGGACACCCTGCGCGAACAGGAAGACATCCGCGGCGCCCTGCCGCGCGTCATCCCGCTGTTCAAGGCGCTGGTACACGCTGAATGCCGGCGCAACCGGCTGTCGGACTACTGGGGCCAGAACGTGGAGTTGCTGTCGCTGCGGATGACCGAGAGCGCCAGCAAGACGGGCGAGCGCTACATCACCTCCACCCGCGGCGAGTACTTCGGCATGATGGGTTCGGCTGCGCTGGGCGGCGTCATCATCGCCTGCATGGCCGCGCTCAAGCTCGTGCTCAGCCGCCAGGGCATGGCGCCGCTGAACGAAGCACTGGCCTTCTGCCTCAACTACGGCCTCGGCTTCGTGCTCATCCACATGGTAGGCGGCACCGTCGCCACCAAGCAGCCGGCGATGACGGCCAACGCCATCGCAGCCTCCATCGGCGAGGCCCGCGGCAAGAGCCGCAACCTGGAGGACCTGGCCGACCTCATCACCCGTACCGTACGCAGCCAGATCGCCGCCATCCTCGGCAACGTCGGCGTGGCCATTCCGCTGGCGATCTGCCTCGGGCTGCTGATCCAGTCGGCCACCGGCACACCCTTCGTCGACACCGAGAAAGCCCGGCACCTGCTGCATGACGCCGACCCGCGCAGCGGCGCGCTGTTCTTCGCCGCCGTGGCCGGAGTCTGCCTCTTCCTCTCCGGCCTGATTGCCGGCTACTACGACAATCTCTCCGCCTACAACCGCATCCCCGAGCGCCTGCGGCAACTGCGCAGACCGCGCCGCCTGCTGGGCGAAGCCCGCATGGACCGCATTGCACGCTACGTAGAGAACAACCTGGGTGCGCTCGCGGGCAACTTCTTCTTCGGCTTCCTGCTCGGCGGTGCCACCGCGCTGGGCGTGCTGTTCGGCCTGCCGCTGGACATCCGCCACATCGCCTTCTCCTCCGCCTACGTCGGCTACGCGGTTGCCGGCAGCGAGTTCGCCCTGCCACTGCAGATGGTCGGCATCGCCCTCCTGGGCGTACTGCTGATCGGGGTGGTCAACCTGACGGTGAGCTTCGCCCTGACTCTGAACGTGGCGATGCGCGCCCGCCACATTACCTTCGCCCAGCGCCGCACCCTGGGCCGCCTGCTGCTGAAGCGCCTGCTCACCCGGCCACAGGACTTCCTGCTGCCTCCGCGCAGCCAGGGCAGACCAGCCGACTCCGCCGAAGCCACCGCCGCCGATCCGCTTGGTCCGCAGCCGCCAAAAGGCTAGAATGCCGCCCGCCTCTCCGTAGTTCAATGGATAGAACGAGCGCCTCCTAAGCGCTAGATCTGGGTTCGATTCCCGGCGGGGGGACCAGTCATCGCCGACTCCTCATTCCGGCAAACAGGGGACGAGCGCCAGACTCCCCCTGGCCTCCCCCTCTCCCCTTGGCCTTTCAGCCATGCTTCTGACGTGAGCCTCGCGGCGCCATCCACGGAATCCTGCTGCCTCGGCTCCTGATGCGCGCGCCTACTTCTTCTCCGGCGGAAGTAGGTAAATGCCGACACGCTGGGGAGCCCGACCTGACGTCCGGCAATCGGTATTCCTCGTCGAGGTATCCGGCCTTCGGCCGCATCGCAAAGGCGCGGTGAACTATCTCCCGCAGCAGCCGGGCTACGCCTGGAGATGCAAGGCTTACCGGAAGGCGGCAAGAACTGCATGGGAACGCGCCAGCGCGCGACGAGGTGGGGGAAAGCCCCTCGAGAGAGGTCGGCCATACGCCCGCAGTGGTCAGGACATTGCGGAGCCAGGGCTGCAGGGCCGGCGCACGGCCCGGTGGCCTCTTACCTCGCGTTGTCCAGCAGTGCTCTCAGGTGTTCCACCGGAATCGCGTAGGTGATCCCGGACGGATCGCTCAACACGCTTTCCTTGGTGGACTTGACGAACACCATGTTGACCACGCCGACCACTGCGCCCGACTCCGGGTCGAACAAGGGGCTGCCACTGTTTCCGGGGTAAGCGGTGGCATCCAATTGATAGACGCGGAAGACGTCGCCGGAGAGCCGGCGGATCAACGCCGGATTCAGCGCCCGGGAGTTGGCCTGCGGAATACCGATGGGAGTGATCGCGGAGACGATGCCGCGGTGAGTGACCGGCGTCATGCCCAGCACGTTGCCGATGGGAAAGCCGGTGAAGGCGATCTCCTGCCCCTCGCGCACCGAATGCTCGGGCGCGAGCGGCAAGGCGGGCAGCGGCTCGCCATCCATTCGCAGCAGCGCCAGATCGGCATTGCGGTCCACCGCTACCCGGGACGCAGGCCTCATATGGCTGACCTGCTCATCTCCCGGCAGCACCACGACCAACATTTCCATCTGCTCGGTCGCCAGCTTCTCCGGCAGCACATGCTCGTTGGTGGCGATCAGGCGGCCATTGCCCACGGCAAAGCCGGTGCCGAGAAAGCGGAAGGCCGGGCTGCGCGTGCGTTGATAGGTGCCCACGCCGACGACCGAGGCCTTGATCCGTGGAATCGCATCCACCAGCTCTGCACGCAGCGCGGGCGCCCAAAAGCCTGAGAACAGCACCCCCGCCCCGAAAAGCAGGGCCTGCCGCCGGGTGGCGCTGCTCAAAGCGTATCCCCGGCGGCCAGGACGGCGGGGAAGGCTGCGCTCGGTGCAACCACCCGGGCATCGTAGGGATGGCTCTGGTGGCGGACGAAGCTCAGGATGCGTTGCACGTACATTTTCGTTTCCGGATAGGGAGGCACGCCCCGGTACTTGTCCACCGCGCCTTCGCCTGCGTTGTAGCCAGCCGCAACCAGAGCGATGTCGCCGCGGAAGTAGGCCAGCAGCCAGCGCAAATAGGCCAACCCGCCCTTGATGTTCTCTTCCGCGTCATAGGGCCGCTTCACATTGAAGCGCTCCGCCGTCTCCGGGATGAGCTGCATGACCCCCATCGCGCTCTTGGGCGACAGCGCGGCGGGGTTCAGATTGGACTCAGTGAGCGCAATCGCCAGCGCGAAGCGCGGCTGTATTCCGTACTCGCCCGCATGCTGCACCAGCAGGCGGGCAACCCGCTGCCGCTCCGGCGGCAGCGCGTCGATGACGTCGTCGACCCGCGACTCGGCCAGCAGCAGTTCCGGCGGCGTCAGCAGGCAGTCGGGCGTCGCGCCGGTGTAAGGCCCGGTGAAGCGCATCAGGCGTTCCGACTGGGTGTTGCCGAGGAAAGCCGCCATCGCGAAGAGCGTGCCGGCGTACTCGTCATTCCGCTCCAGCCCGCGGCCGTTGGCGTACATCCAGCCCAGCGCATGCATCGCCTCCGCATCGCCCAGCCTGGCCGCCTCGCAATACAGTGCAGCGGCATGCGAAGCATCGCGGGGCATGCCTTCCCCGTGCTCGTAGCGGACGGCGAGCTCGGCGAGATAACGCGCATGCTGGGCAAAGGCCTGGGCGACGGCTTCGTCGTCAGCCGCACAAGCGGATTGCAGCCAGAGCGTAAGGGCTGCACCGCCAAAGACGAGCCGCCACTTGCGCCTATTCATGCCCCCTCCGCCCATGACCTGGACGCGCGCGACAGGTCGGGTCAGAGCCGCCAGACCACGGCGCCTTCGGCCGCGAGCGCCGCGGGATCGTAGGAAGACTTCACATCGGTAAATACGCCGCCAGGCTTGAGCTTCGCCAGCAGCCCCTTCACCGGCATTTCCAGGTAGGCCTGGTGCGACACGGCCGCCACGATCGCATCCGCCATCGGCAGCGCATCCCAATCGACCAGGTTCACACCGTACTCGTGGACCGCCTCGGCCGCCTCGGCAACCGCATCGTGTACGTGAACCTTGCAGCCGTAGCTTTCCAGCTCGCGGATCACGTCAATGACCTTGCTGTTGCGCAGATCAGGGCAGTTCTCCTTGAAGGTCAGCCCCAGCACGATGACGTTGGCGCCCTTGATGCTGGAGCCGGCGGCGATCATCTGCTTCACCGTCTGCTCGGCCACGAACTTGCCCATGCCGTCGTTGATGCGGCGGCCGGCGAGGATGACCTGGGGGTGATAGCCCAGCATCTCCGCCTTGTGGGTCAGGTAGTAGGGATCGACGCCGATGCAGTGGCCGCCGACAAGGCCGGGACGGAAAGGCAGGAAGTTCCACTTGGTGCCGGCGGCCTTGAGCACCTCCAGGGTATCGATGCCGATACGGTGAAAGATCACCGACAGCTCGTTCATCAGCGCGATGTTGAGGTCGCGCTGGGTGTTCTCGATGACCTTGGCGGCCTCGGCGACCTTGATCGAGCTGGCCGGATATACGCCGGCGGTGATGACTGCGCCGTAGGTTTCCTGCACCTTTGCCAGCGTCTCCGGGGTGTCGCCCGAAACCACCTTGACGATACGGGTGACAGTACGCTCCTTGTCGCCCGGGTTGATCCGCTCCGGCGAGTAGCCGACGAAGAAATCCTTCTTCCAGGTCAGGCCCGACTCCCGCTCGATGATAGGGATGCAGACCTCTTCGGTCGCGCCCGGATAAACGGTCGACTCGAAGACGACGATGGCGCCTTTCTTGAGGTTGCGCCCCACCGTTTCGGAGGACCTCACCAGCGGCGTGAAATCGGGCTGGTGCGCTTCGTCCACTGGCGTCGGCACCGCCACGATGAGGAAATCCGCATCGCGGAGCACGGTCGGGTCGGTGTGGCAGGAGAGCTGACTGGCCGCCTTCAGGTCGTCGCTGCTGACTTCGCCGGTGGGATCGACGAAATCCCGGTAGGCGGCAACCTTCTCCACCGAGAGGTCGAATCCCAGCGTCTTGAACTTCTTGCCAAACTCCACGGCAAGCGGCAGGCCGACGTAACCCAGACCGATGACGGCAATGGTGGTCATGACAACAATCCTTTCAAAGCAATAGGCGTTATTCGTTGATCTGCAATTAGAGCGTCTTGGCCAGCTCGCGCGCTTCGGCCTGCAGCGGCGAGCCGTCCCTGGCCGTGGTCAGCAAGGTGTCGATTTCCTTCTTCGCTTCGCCCTTCCGGCCAGCCTTCACATAGGCCTTCGCCAGATTCAGCCGCAGTTGGGCGAGATCCGGCGCCAAGGAAACCGCCTTGGCAAGCTTGGCGATACCAGCATCCTGTTTGCCGACATTGATCTCGATGTTGCCGACCGTGTCCAGCACCACCGGATTGTTCGGCTCGGCGGCCAGGGCCCGCTCCGCATAAGCCAGCGCGGCCGGATCCTTCATCTCATTGGCAACCCAAGCGAGGTTGTTCAGGATGAGTACATTGTCGGGCGCCACTTCCAGCATGCTCTTGAAGTACCGCGCGGCCTCGGCATAACGGCGCTCGGACAGGGCGGTTTCACCCAGGTAGCCCAGCACGGTGAGATCGCGCGGGCGAGCCGCAAGCCAGCTGGACGTGACCTTGTCCGCCTCGGCCTTCCGACCGGCGCGGCTCAGCGCGGAATGCAGCTTGTTCACCACCTCTGCACTCTGGCCCTGGTCGAATGCGCGGCGATACGCGGCTGCGGCCTCGGTCCACTGGTTTGCGCTCATGCGCGCATCGCCCTCCAGCAGGTAGCCCAGCGGGTTGTCGGCATGTTGCTGCTGCATGCGCTTGCTCTGCGCCAGCGCGCCCTCCTGGTTGCCGGCCTGCAGGCGCAGGGTGACCAGGCGCTGGGACGCGAGCAGGTGATCGCGCTGGATCGCGAGGGCGCGCTGCAGGCTTTGTTCGGCGCCCGTCAGGTCTCCAGCCAGGCGCTGCGCTTCAGCAAGGTCCACCAAGGGCCCCGGGGCCTGCTGCTGCAGCGAAACCAGCTTGGTGAACGAGGAGATGGCCTGCTGCCGGTCGCCCGCGGCCAGCTGGGTGTGCGCCAGAACCTCCAGCGCGGGCACGTCGGTCGGGTTGGCCGTGACCGCCGTCTGGGCGATACCCAAGGCCTTGTTGGGCTGCTGCATGCGCAGATGTTGCTGGATCAGGGCAATCTTCGGTCCGGTTGCGGCAGGCGCCGCTGCGGCAGCCTTTTCCAACGTGGAAAGCACTTCTGCAGCCGACGAACCGGTAGCCCGCTGCACCTCGGCAAGTGCGACCAGCGCATCGCCATTGCGCGGCTCCTGGGCGATCAGCTTCTCGTAACGCGCCTTCGCCTCCGCCGGCTTCTTGTCCTGTAGGTCCAACCTGACCAGGTTGGTGATCGCCGGCAGGTAGCTAGGCTGTATGGACACTGCCTTCTCGAAGGCTTGCCGGGCCTCGGCAAAATCCTTCTTGGCCAGGAAGACCCCGCCCTTCAGGTTGTATGTCTGCGGATTGTTCGGCTCCTTGCGCTCCAGTTCCTTCTGCGCCGCCAGCGCCTTGTCGTACTCGCCACGCCGCATGTGAGCGAATACCAGCGCCAGGTCCGCCTGGGCGGTGCTCTGGTCGAGGCTGGAAGCCGCCTCCAGGTCCGCGAAGGCGCCGTCGGTATCGCCGCCCGCCATCTTCGCGACACCCAGGCGGGCTCGGTTCGTCGCGTCGTTCGGCGATTTGGAAACCGCCCGGCTGAGGTAGGACTCGGCGGCGTCGAAATCACCATTGGCGAGATAAACCTGCCCGGCCAGCGCCATCAGGCTGGCGTCCTCGCTCTGCTGCGCCTGCTGCAGCAAGGGCTGCAGGGCCTCCAGTGCCCGCACGGACTCCCCGGAGCCGAGGTAAGAAGCCACCAGCAGCCGGCGCGCGAGGGGCTGCTGAGGCGCCCGCTCCAGCACCTTGTTCAGATGCGGGCGCGCAGCGACGTAGTCATTGAGACGCACCAGGACACTGCCAGCCAGCAGGTGAGCAGGCAGGTAATCCGGGGTACCCTTGAGAACCAGCTGGACGCCGTTCCTTGCCTCCTGGAAACGTCCTTCGCGGAAATCCACGAAGGCCTGCAGGTAGCGGGTGGACGGGTGCGCCGGCGCTGCCTTCTTCATCGCCGCAAGCCTTTCCTTGGCCTCGTCCAGCTTGTTCATGCTGAGCAGCAGCGACACCAACCTGAAGTGATAGGAAAGCGCACTGGGCCGGGCTGCGACTGCCGCATCCAGCGCCGCCACCGCCTCATCCGGGCGCCTTTCCGCCAGCCAGGTTTCCGCCAGCAGTGCATGGGCTTCCGGCGCGCCCGGCTCCTGCCTGGCCACGGCTTCTGCCTCAGCCCTGGCACCAACGATGTCACCGCCAGCCAGCCTCGTCCGCCCGAGGCCGATGCGCGCCGGATAGACCGAGGCATCCGCCGCCAGGGCAGCTTCATAAGCACTCCTGGCTGCGGCGATATCGCCCTTGGCCATGCGGGCGTCGCCAACGGCGGCAAGCAGGCGGGCCTGGGCGCCAGCTTCCGGCAGCTTGCGCTCAGCGTAGCTCTTCAGCACCCCGTCGAAATCACCGCTGCGCAACAGGGCCCTTGCCAGTTCCGGCGCCACCGCATCGGATGAATAACCCAGTTCCTCAGCGCGCTTCAATTCCTTTACCGCGGCGAAAGCGTCGCCCTGCTCCAGGTAGACCTTGCCGAGCAGGTAGCGGGCTTCGGCCAGGTCGGCCTCTTCCAGCAGGGCATTCTTCAGCTGGATGCCCGCCGCGTTGTAGTCCTTCTTCTCCAGGTAAGTCTTGGCGGAAGCAACCATGGCCTGCGGGTCGTCGCCACAGCCCGCCAGCAAGGCCACCGAGAGGCAAGCCGCGGCGACGGCACCGCCGAGCGAGGGATGCTTTTGCAGGGCACGCCCGGAACGTTGCGAACGCATGCTCAACTCTCCTTCTTCAATCCGAAGCGATTCATGAGGTCGTACAGCGACGGCCGACTGATGCCCAGCACCTCGGCCGCCTTGACGATGTTGCCATTGGTCCGAGCCAGAGCGCGCACTACCGCGCGCCGCTCCGCCTCGTCGCGGACGTGGCGCAGATTCAGGTGCTCCAGTTCTTCTTCCGCGGAAGCCAGGCCCAGGTCGTCCGCGGTGATGCGGTTCTCGTCGGCCATGATGACCGCCCGCTTGAGGCAGTTCTCGAGCTCGCGCACATTGCCCGGCCAAGGGTGCGCCTCTATCGCTGCCAGCGCGTCTTCGGCCAGGTGCAGCGAGCCCCGACCGTTCTCCTTGGCGAAACGCTGGACGAAGGCATGCGCCAGCAACATCGCGTCGCCCTCGCGTTCCCGCAGAGGCGGAATGTCGATGACGATTTCCGCCAACCGGTAATAGAGGTCTTCACGGAAGGCACCGGCCTGGATCTGGGCCTTGAGATCGCGGTGGGTCGCGCACACCACGCGGACATTTACCGGAATTTCCTCCCGCCCGCCGATGCGCTCCACCACCCGCTCCTGGAGGAAGCGCAGCAGCTTGGCCTGCAGCGGCATCGGCAGATCGCCGATTTCATCGAGGAACAGCGTGCCCTTGTTGGCGGTTTCGATCTTTCCGGGAGTCTGCTTCACCGCGCCAGTGAAGGCGCCCTTCTCGTAGCCGAACAACTCGCTTTCAAGGAGCGTCTCCGGAATGGCGGCGCAGTTGATGGCGACGAAACGCTCCTTGGCCCGCGGGGAGAGCGCATGCAGCCCACGCGCCAGCACCTCTTTGCCGGTTCCGCTCTCGCCGAGCAAGGCCACCGTAACAGAAGCCGACGCCACCTTCTCCACCGTGCGGCACACCTTGAGCATCATCGGATCGCGCGTCAGCAGGCCAGCCAGCGCGCTCCCCTGCTGGGCCTTCAGCCGCACGTTCTCCAGTTGCAGATCGTAGAGCCGGAAAGCGCGCTCTATCGTCAACGTCAGCAGTTCAGGTTCGAAGGGCTTGGCAAAGAAATCGTAGGCCCCCATTCCCACCGCCCGCACCGCGTTCTCCCGGTCGTGCTGGCCGGTGAGCACGATGACCCGGGTGTCCGGTGCAAGCGCCAGAATCTCGCCAAGCAGCCGGAAGCCCTCGGTAACGTCGTCGGGCGCCGGCGGCAATCCGAGGTCCATGGTGACGACAGCGGGCTCGTGCCTGCGCAGTTGGGCCAGCGCGCTTTCACGGTCGTCGGCGACGACCGTCTCGAACGCATCGAAGGCCCACCTCATCTGCTTCTGCAGCGCCGGATCATCCTCGATGATCAACAGCGTGCGAGGCTTATCCGACATGTTTCTCCACTCCGTCCTTCGCGGCCCCGGCATGACGCGCGGCCGGCAAATCGATGGTCACCCGCGTGCCGCGCCCTTCTTCGCTATCGAAGTGGATGGCCCCGCCCAGTTCGGTGATGTATTGCTGGGTTTCGTAGACCCCGATCCCCATCCCGCTCGCCTTGGTCGTCTGGAACGGCCTCGCCAGCCGTTCCCGCAGGAAGGCCGCCGACATGCCGCAACCGCTGTCCTCGACGACGACACGCACCCGGTCCGCATGACCGGTATTCAGCCGGATCGACACCTTACCATCCTCCGGCGTAGCGTCCAGGGCATTTTGTACCAAGTGTCCTACCACCCGCTCCAGCCGCTCAGGATGGGCAATCACCTCGGCCGAACCGGCGCCCTCCCTATGCACTTCGACTGGTGGCAACAAGGCGCGCTTCACCTGCTTGACATGCTCGGCCATGGCGGCGAGGTCCACCACGCGCGCCGGATCGATGGAGCGCTTTTCCTGCAACTGGGTCATCAGTATCCGCATGCGGGACTCCACATGCGCGACCGTCTCCAGCATGTCCTCCTGGAAAGCGGGGTTGTGCTTGTGTCGCTCCGCGTTCTTCAGCATCAGCGAAAGCTGCGCAACCAGATTCTTGAGGTCATGGACGACAAAGGCCGACATCCGGTTGAAGGACTCGAACTTCCTGGCCTCCAGCAAGGCTTCCGCAGCCTGCATTCGCTCCAGGTAACTCGCTGCCTGGCGCTGCGCGGTCTTCAGCAGATCGAGAACCTCCCAGTCGATTTCGAACCGTGCCCGCGGCGCATTCAGCACCACGAATCCCACCAGGCCACTGGTGCTCTTGAGCGGAATCACCAACCAGGCCTCGGCGATGGAAGAAAGCCAGTCCGGCAAAACCAGGCCCTGGTACTGCATGCGCCTGCTTCGGTACTCCTCCAGATCGATTACCCAGGCCCGCTCGTCCAAGAAGCGGCAGAGGGGCGAGTCCGCCGACTCTATCGCTGCAGACACCGCCAGATTCAATCGGGAATGCATCAGGTAGCGACCGTTGCCGTCCCTCAACCACAGCCCGCCGCCCGGGCTCTCCACCAGATCGGAAAGAGCCTTGATCACCGTCTGGCCCAGGTCCAGACCATCCCCCGCCGAAGATATGGCCTGAGTAAATCTCAGCCACTCGTTCCGATAGTCATAGCGATAAGGGAAGAGGTGCTTGTTCAGCAACACCCGCAACCGGGCACGCTGCGCGCCGGAGAAGACAAAAACGCCCAGAAGGACCAGGCCGGCGAACAGCAAGGTCAACTGCAGCGCCCGCCCCCAGTCCCCTCCGAAGTAACGAACGTAGTAGCCCGCAGCCGCGATGACGAGGAGATAGACACCGGTGCCCACCAACGCCGTCGAGTGGAAAACCATCTCCCTCGACATCGACATCCGCAGGGTCCAGGCAGGATTGCGCGTAGCCGACAGCGCGACAAGAGGAATCAGCAGCGCATGGGCGACCCCTCGTACCGCCCAGACGTCGGGGTCAAGCCGGCTGAAGAGAAAGCCGTCAGCGAAAAGGTAGAGATCGAACATGAAGCCCGCGCCAAGCGCAAGGCACAAGGGCTTGAACCCCCACCGGGACTCCACCGGCAATGCCCTAAACAACTGCTCGACAAGGACCAGACCAAGGATGGCCTGCATGAGAAAGGTGGCGATGGAGAAGCCGACCACGCTGTCGGCAGGCAGCAGATCCAGCATGCCGGCCGCAATCACAAGCAGTTGGGCGGCGATCACTCCTGCGGCGGCCAGAACCGGCCACTTCGTCCTGCCCGCACCGAGAGGACGCAGAAGGACCAGGATGAAAGCGAACCAGCTGGCCCCCCGCCCAATGTCCAGCAGGCGCACCAGTTCGAACAGCCATGCGGCAGATGTGTGGGCAACGAGGCTACTGCCGGCGGCCCAGACACAGGAGACCACCACGGCCAGTATCAGCAGTCCACCAGGCCTCCCTCCTCGCCAGGCGAAGAACAAGTAAAGGCCGAAACACAGATAAGTGAAGGCGGAGAGCCCGTAGCCCCAGATCGCTACCTCCGCCACGTTTCCCTCCGCCAACCCTATCTTGTTACGCCGGACGCATCGGCTTGCTCACCGTGCCGGCCCTCATTCTCGACGGACGCTCAATGCGCCCCTTCGCCCGTCAACACCACCCGCACCGTCTCGAACAGCACCAAGGTATCCAATACCAGAGTGTGATTCTTCACGTAGTAGAGGTCGTACTGCAACTTCTGAATTGCATCGTCTACAGACGAGCCGTATTGGTAACGCACCTGCGCCCAGCCGGTGACTCCCGGTTTGACGCAATGACGAACTGCGTAGAAGGGAATCTCTTTAGCCAACTGATCGACGAAGTAAGGCCGCTCAGGCCTCGGTCCCACCAGACTCATGTCGCCTACGAACACGTTGAACAGCTGGGGTAGTTCATCGATTCGCAACTTGCGGATGACTCGCCCTACGCGGGTTGCCCGATCATCGTTGGAGGACGCCCAGCGAGGCTTGCCATCCTTCTCAGCGTCGGTACGCATGCTCCTGAACTTGATCACCCGGAAAACACGTCCCCCGAATCCCACACGCTCCTGCCGATAAAAGACAGGAGCGCCATCCTCGATCAGGATGAGCAATGCCGTCACCAGCATGATCGGAAAGGCAAGTATCAGAAGCAAGGTCGCAGCAGCCAGATCGAAACAGCGCTTTACGATGGTCCGTCCCATCCCCTGCCTGAAGCCGTCGCCATAGATCAACCAACTCGCCCGCAAGGAGTCCACCCGAACCTGCCCTTGCACCCGCTCGAAGAAGGAAGAGAGATCAATCACCTGCACACCGGAGAGCTTGCAGTCCAGCAACTCATGCAAAGGCAAAACGCCCCCCCGACGTTCCCTCAACGCCACGATGATCTCATTGACCCTGTTTTTGCGAACCACATCAAGGAGGCGCTCCCCGCGCCCCAAAACCTTACGGGTGTCGACTTCGATCGTGTCCTCTCCGCTGGGAGAGAAGAATCCCACAATCTCCATGCCACTCTGGACCGGATGCGTGAGCGCACGCTGCACCGCAACCGCATCAGTCCCCGTTCCGATGATCAACACCCGGGGAGCAAAAAGCGAAGATGCCCGGCGCCGATTGACCAAACCACGCATCGAGAGCACAAAGCCCAGTAGCAGCAACACCGAAACCTGCATTGCCTCGGAGGCAACCCCCTCCCAAGGCAGCAGTCCGAAAATCCCGTAAGCGACCGGGATACTCACTACGATAGAAAGCAAAACCCTGGTCAGCGCGTTCTTGTGTGACTCACTCGCCAAGGGTCGGTAAAGGCCCATTGCAGAATTGAGGACCACCATCAACAGCGCAAATGACAACGCTGAAGGCACGATCGTGTACCACTGCACCCTCTCGGTATTCAGTTGCATGACCACCGCCACCAGGACAGCAACAAACAGCAAGAAAGCGTCGAAAAGGATCTGCTGAAGCGTGTGGGAGGGGAAGTAGTGGCTGAACACTTTCAGCATGGTTTTCCTCGTTTTGCGGCGACGCACAACTCACATCTCAGACAACGATGTAGCGTGCACAAGCCATTCTTAGCCCAGAGACCCACACCTTACTGGAATAAAAGCAACAGTTACGTTAAACCGGTCACGGTGATCACAACGCCATTACACGACAGATGATTCAACCCATAACAGATTGATTTTTATAAATTTAGCGTCTTGGGGGGGCATGAAAGGCGGCAATGATAGCACAGCTGCATTGACCCTTTACGCGACGGCCTGTGCTTTTCCTCCGGCCTTGCGAAGCTTGATTCGTCGCAAAGAGAGTGAGGATAAAATCAGTATGATGAGACGCGGTGCCGCATGCCTCCCCGCATGCCCCACATCCACAATTCATGAGGACGCTTCCATGCCGCAGAGTACCCGCGACTTCACCGAGCTCTATGGTTTCCAGTTTGAAGAGCTCTTCATCGGGCAGACCGCCGTATCCTCACATACCGTGACAGACGCCGACCTACTTCTCTTCTCCGGCGTATCTGGCGACACCAATCCCGTGCACCTCGACGCAGAATTTGCAGCTGCCAGCATGTTCAAAGAACGAATTGCTCACGGCATGCTGTCAGCTGCGTATATTTCTGCAGTCTTCGGAACCAAACTGCCCGGTCCGGGTTGCATCTATCTCTCGCAGAATCTGAAGTTCAAAGCTCCAGTGAAAATCGGGGCTACAGTTGTAACGCGCGTGACGGTTGAGCGGCTGAACGTGGAGAAGCGGCGTGCGGTGTTTTTGACGGAATGCCGGGTCGGGGAAACGGTGGTGCTGACGGGGGAAGCGGAGTTGCTGATTCCCAAGCGTGACTAAGGGGAATGCGGTCGGGGGCTCTCAGGGGCTCCTGGCTTGCGGGGGCGGGCATTTTGTAATGCCAGCGCAAAGCCGGCGGCAAAGCAAAAAGCCCCTGCAGAGAGTTCTGCAGGGGCTTTTTAAATAGTTAGTCTGACGATGACCTACTTTCACGAGAGCGCATCTCACTATCATCGGCGCGGTCTTGTTTCACGGTCCTGTTCGG
>NZ_WUEI01000003.1 GCF_012911025.1 Azoarcus sp. TTM-91
GAGTTACAGGCGCAACAGGGGCTGCCGCCGGTTTCGGTTCGGCCTTTGCCTCCGGCGCCGGTTTCTCCACCGCCTTCTCGGGCGGTTTCTCCGGCAGGACGGGCGCGGGCAGGGCTGCTGCCAGCTGTTGCGGTGGCGGTGCGGAAGCCGCTGGCGTCATTTCTGCCAGCAGCGCAAGCCGGGCGGATTGCTCCCCGCTCTTGGCGCTGTCTATCTGCAGCGCCTTGCCATAGGCCTGCGTGGCGAGTTGGGCGTAGAGGTCTCCCAGATTCTGATGCGCGGTGGCGTAGCTGGGGTGCGTGCGCAGCGCTCGTTCCAGCGTTGTCCGGGCCTTGTCGTACTCCTTCTGCTGGGCGTAGAGCACGGCGAGGTTGTTGTAGGGCTCGGGCAGGGCGGGAAAGTCCTGTGTCAGCTGCTGGAAGACGGCGATGGCTTCGCCGCGCTTGCCCAGTTCGGCCAGCGCAACGCCTTTCAGGAAGCGCGGTTGCGGATCGCGGGGGCTGGCAGAGATCAGTTTGTCCGCCCGGGAGAGGGCTTCGGCGGGCTTGCCTGCACGAATGAGGGACTGCATCTCCTTGACGCCGTCGGCCGCCTGGACAGGCGCCATACCGACGAGCAAGGCCACGCTCAACGCGCCCGAGGCGAGGGAGGGGCGGATTCTCATTGTGCTATACTGCTTTGATATTCAGAGAATATGCGGAGAACGGAACGGGGCATTTTATCAATACCCCCACACTCCCACAATCAAGAGCCTCCCCCGCGTGAGGCTGGAGCAGGGCGGGTCCGGTCGGGCCCGCTTTTTTTCGCGGGTTTCATCCGACTTGTTGTCCTTATCTGTTTGGTCCGACGGCATGCTTTCCATCTACAACACCCTCTCGCGCAGCAAGGAAGTTTTCCAACCCATCGAGCCTGGCAAGGTGCGGATGTACGTTTGCGGGATGACGGTGTATGACTACTGCCATCTCGGCCATGCCCGGGTGATGGTCGCTTTCGACATGGTGGCGCGCTGGCTGCGGGCGAGCAATTATGCGGTGACCTATGTGCGCAACATCACCGACATCGACGACAAGATCATCCGCCGTGCCGGCGAAAAGGGCGAGAGCCTGCGGGCGCTGACAGACCGTTTCATCGCGGCGATGCATGAAGATGCCGACGCCCTCGGCGTGCTGCGGCCGGATCACGAGCCCCGGGCCACCGACTACATCGCCAGCATGACCACGCTGATCGAGCGTCTGCAGCAGAAGGGCCTGGCCTATGTGGCGGCGAACCAGGACGTCTGCTACGCGGTGCGCAAGTTCCCCGGCTACGGCAGGCTCTCCGGCAAATCGCTGGACGAACTGCGCGCCGGCGAGCGGGTGGATGTGGCGGGCGACAAGCACGATCCGCTGGACTTCGTACTGTGGAAGCATGCCAAGGCAGAGGAGCCGGCGGATGCCAAATGGGCCTCGCCCTGGGGCGAGGGACGGCCAGGCTGGCACATCGAGTGCTCGGCGATGAGCTCCGATCTGCTCGGCGAGCATTTCGACATCCACGGTGGCGGACAGGATCTGCAGTTTCCCCACCATGAGAACGAGATCGCCCAGTCCGAAGGTGCGCATGATCACGCCTTCGTCAACTACTGGATGCACAACGGTTTCGTGCGGGTGGACGACGAGAAGATGTCGAAGTCGCTCGGTAACTTCTTCACCATCCGCGACGTGCTGAAGAAGTACGACGCCGAGGTGGTCCGCTTCTTCATCCTGCGAGCCCATTACCGCAGCCCGCTGAACTACTCCGACGCCCATCTGGAAGACGCCCGCAGTGCGCTGACGCGGCTCTATACCGCCCTGAAGAACGTGGCGGCGGCCGACGGGGAGGTGGATTGGGAGGAGGCCCATGCCCAGCGCTTCCGTGCCGCGATGGACGACGACTTCAACACCGCGGAGGCGGTCGCGGTGCTGTTCGATCTCGCCAACGAGGTGAATCGCGGCACTTCCGCAGCGTTGGCGGGGCAACTGCGTGCGCTGGGTGGCGTGCTGGGGCTGCTGCAGCGCGAGCCGCTCGCTTTCCTGCAGGCGGAGGTCGGGGAGGCGGATGGCGTGGATGCTGCGGCCATCGAGAAGGCGATCGCCGAGCGGGCAGCAGCGAAGAAGGCGAAGGATTATGCCGCCGCCGACCGTATCCGCGCCGAGCTGCTGGCCACGGGCGTGATACTCGAGGATTCGGCAGCCGGGACGACCTGGCGGCGCGCCTGAGTGAGGCGGTTGTACTGAGCCGGCGCTGCTGAGGCGGATAGCGGCAGGTATCTGCGCAGGGCGGAGCGCGGATGCAAAAAAAGGGGAGGCAGCTTGCCTCCCCTTTTTGTTGACCTCGCGGCCGCAAGCCACTTAGGTGGCGAAAAAATCCCGCACCTTGTCCATCCAGGACTTGGCCTTGGGGTTGTGGCGTTCGGCGTCGCCACTGGAAACATCCTCGAACTCCCGCAGCAGTTCCTTCTGGCGGTCGGTGAGGTTCACCGGGGTTTCCACCACCACGTGGCACATCAGGTCGCCAGGTGCCTGACTGCGCACATTGCGGATGCCCTTGCCGCGAAGGCGGAAGACCTTGCCGCTCTGGGTTTCGGCGGGAATCTTCAGGCGGGCCATGCCGTCCAGTGTCGGAATCTCGATCTCGCCGCCCAGGGCCGCGGTGGTGAAGCTGATCGGCATCTCGCAGTGCAGATCGTCGCGGTCGCGCTGGAACACCGCATGCTGGCGAATGTGGATCTCGACGTAGAGGTCGCCCGGAGGGCCGCCATTCACGCCGGGTTCGCCGTGACCGGCGTGACGCAGGCGCATGCCTTCGTCGATGCCCGCGGGGATCTTCACTTCCAGCGTCTTCTGCTTCTTCACCCGGCCGGCGCCGTTACAGTCGCGGCAGGGGTCGGGAATGATGCGGCCGCTGCCGTGGCATTTCGGGCAGGTCTGCTGGATGGAGAAAAAGCCCTGCTGGATGCGGACCTGGCCGGCGCCGCCGCAGGTGGGGCAGCTCTTGGCCTGGGTGCCGGGCTTGGCGCCGCTGCCGTGGCAGGTCTCGCATTCCTCGACGGTGGGGATGCGGATGGTCTTCTCCGCGCCGCGAGCGGCTTCCTCTAGGGTGATCTCGAGGTTGTAGCGCAGGTCGGCGCCGCGATAGACATTGGAACGGCCCCGTCCGCCGCCGCCTCCACCGCCGAAGATGTCGCCGAAGATGTCGGAAAAGGCGTCGGCGAAACCGTCGAAGCCCTGCTGGCCGCCGCCCATGGAGGGATCGACGCCGGCATGGCCGTAGCGGTCGTAGGCAGCCTTCTTCTGGGGGTCGGAAAGCATCTCGTAGGCTTCCTTGGCCTCCTTGAATTTTTCCTCGGCTTCCTTGTTGTCCGGATTGCGGTCCGGGTGGAACTTCATGGCCAGCTTGCGGTAGGCCTTCTTGATCTCGTCGTCGCCGGCATCGCGATTGACGCCGAGGACTTCGTAGTAATCCCTTTTCGACATGGTTTCTCGCTCAGGCTACGTCATGCAAAGGCCGAGCGAGCACCGGAGAGGCTCCGGCGCAAGCTCGGCCAGGGGTACTGCCCGGCGGGGCCTTACTTCTTGTCCTTCACCTCGGTGAACTCCGCGTCCACCACGTCGGCGTCGTCAGCCTTGCTGCTGCTGGAGCCGCCGGCCGCCGCGCCCGGCTGGGCGCCGCCTTCCGCCTGAGCCTGGGCATACATCTGCTCGCCCAGCTTCTGGCTGGCCATGGCGAGTGCCTGGCTCTTGGCTTCGATGGTGTCTTTGTCGTTGCTCTTCAGCGCTTCTTCGGCCTCGGCCAGGGCGGTCTCGATCTTGGCCTTCTCGTCGGCCGCGACCTTGTCGCCGTGTTCGGCCAGCGCCTTCTTCACCGAGTGCACCAGGGCGTCGCACTGGTTGCGGGTGTCCACCAACTCGTGGGCCTTCTTGTCTTCCTCGGCGTGCGCGGCGGCGTCCTGCACCATGCGTTGGATCTCGTCCTCGGACAAGCCGGAGTTGGCCTTGATCGTGATCTTGTTCTCCTTGCCGGTGGCTTTGTCCTTGGCCGACACGTGCAGGATGCCGTTGGCGTCGATGTCGAAGATGACTTCGATCTGGGGCGTGCCGCGCGGTGCCGGCGGGATGCCCTCCAGGTTGAACTGGCCCAGGCTCTTGTTGCCGGAGGCCATCTCGCGCTCGCCCTGCAGCACATGGATGGTGACCGCGCTCTGGTTGTCGTCGGCGGTGGAGAACACCTGGCTGGCCTTGGTCGGTACGGTGGTGTTCTTCTGGATCAGCTTGGTCATGACGCCGCCCAGGGTTTCGATGCCCAGCGACAGCGGGGTGACGTCCAGCAGCAGCACGTCCTTCACCTCGCCCTGCAGCACGCCACCCTGGATGGAGGCGCCCACGGCCACGGCTTCGTCCGGGTTCACGTCACGGCGCGGATCCTTGCCGAAGAACTCCTTCACCTTCTCCATCACCTTGGGCATGCGGGTCTGGCCGCCGACCAGGATGACGTCGTCGATGTCCGAGACCTTCACGCCGGCGTCCTTCAGCGCGACGCGGCAGGGTTCGATGGAGCGCTCGATCAGGTCTTCCACCAGGGATTCGAACTTGGCGCGGGTGATCTTCAGCGCCAGGTGCTTCGGGCCGGTGGCGTCAGCGGTGATGTAGGGCAGGTTGATTTCGGTCTGGGCGCTGGAGGACAGCTCGATCTTGGCCTTTTCGGCGGCTTCCTTCAGGCGCTGCAGCGCGAGCACGTCCTTCTTTAGGTCCACGCCCTGTTCCTTCTGGAACTCGGTGACGATGTAGTCGATGATGCGCTGGTCGAAATCCTCGCCGCCGAGGAAGGTGTCGCCGTTGGTGGCCAGCACTTCGAACTGGTGCTCGCCGTCGAGGTCGGCGATCTCGATGATGGAGATGTCGAAGGTGCCGCCGCCGAGGTCATACACCGCGATCTTGGAATCGCCCGGCTTCTTGTCCATGCCGAAGGCGAGCGCGGCCGCGGTCGGCTCGTTGATGATGCGCTTGACTTCCAGGCCGGCGATGCGGCCGGCGTCCTTGGTGGCCTGGCGCTGGCTGTCGTTGAAGTAGGCCGGCACGGTGATGACCGCCTCGGTCACTTCCTCGCCGAGGTAGTCCTCGGCGGTTTTCTTCATCTTGCGCAGCACTTCGGCGGAAACCTGCGGCGGGGCGATCTTCTTGCCACGCACTTCCACCCAGGCGTCACCGTTGTCGGCCTTGGTGATGGTGTAGGGCATCAGGTCGATGTCCTTCTGCACTTCCTTCTCTTCGAAGCGGCGACCGATCAGGCGCTTGACCGCGAACAGGGTGTTCTTGGCGTTGGTGACCGCCTGCCGCTTGGCCGGCGCGCCGGTCAGGATCTCGCCGTCTTCCGCGTAGGCGACGACGGACGGCGTGGTGCGCGCGCCTTCAGAGTTCTCGATGACCTTGGGCTTGCCGCCTTCCATCACGGAAACGCAGCTGTTGGTGGTGCCGAGGTCGATGCCGATGATCTTGCCCATGATTGTTTTCCTTTCAGATTTCCGGATTCGTTGAGGACCGGCCTGCGCCGTCCGACTTGATTCGAATATGGGGTGCCGACGGGCGCTTTCAAGCCGCCGTCGTTCAGCCCTTTGCCTTGGAAACGACGACCAGGGCCGGGCGGATCACGCGCTCATGCAGCAGATAACCTTTCTGCAGCACGTTGATGACGGTGTTGGGCTCGCCCTCGGCCTCGATCGCGCTGATGGCCTGGTGCTTGTTCGGGTCGAACTTCTGGCCGAGCGGGTTTTCTTCGCTCAGGCCGGCGCCTTCGAAGGCGGAAACCAGCTGCTTGAGGGTGAGTTCGACCCCTTCGCGCATCTTCTCGACGGTCTGGTTCTCCACCGCCAGCGCGGCTTCCAGGCTGTCCTTCACCGGCACCATGGCGCCAGCGAACTTCTCGGCGGCGAATTTGGAGGCCTTGGCGATGTCTTCCTGGGCCCGGCGGCGGATGTTCTCGCCCTCGGCCTTGGCGCGCAGCCAGGCGTCGTAATGCTCTGCTGCCTTCAGCTCCGCCTGGCGCAGACTTTCTTCCAGGCTGGGCATGATTTCCGCCTGATTCGTTTCCTCGCTGGCAGGAGCCTCGACGGGCGCCGCCTGTTGCTCGAGTTCCGCTGTCGCCTTGGGGGTCTGATTCGGATCCTGCATGTCTGCTCCCTAATTTACGTCTTCCACGGGCGGGTACGTGGGGGCGCGAAAAGTGTTTTCAAGAGCCAGATGGGAACTTTTTTCGCCGTGCTAGATTTGCGTTCCCCATTCTTGCGGCAGCACTGCCCGTCTAACTGCGATGTCATTTTCATCCGCCGGCGCGCCGGCTTCCGGTGTCTTGGGGCTGCCAGCCGATCTGCTGGCCCGGCCCATGCGCAATCTGGCCGAAGCCGAGGCGCTGGTGGCGGCCGTGCAGGCCGCACTCGCGGGGCAGGTCCAGTTCCTGCGGTCGCCCCCGCCGGTGCCGACGACCTGTTGCGGCCGTGGATGCAATGGGTGCGTGTGGGAGGGCTACTACCGCGCGCTGCAGTTCTGGCGTGAGGATGCGGTGGCGCTACTGATGCACAGGGGAGCCCTTTGAGCGGTCGAGCGGGGCGGCTCTGGCAGGGCGGCCGGCCGGCAGGTGGCGCCGCGTGTTAAGATCGCACGCTTTTGGTTCACGCGGGTTCTACCGCCTTCGAGCATGACACAGTTCGCCAAGGAAACGCTGCCGATCAGCCTCGAGGAGGAGATGCGCCACTCCTACCTGGATTACGCGATGAGCGTGATCGTGGGGCGGGCGCTTCCGGATGCCCGGGATGGCCTCAAGCCGGTACATCGACGCGTTCTTTACGCGATGCACGAACTGTCGAACGACTGGAACCGGGCTTACAAGAAATCGGCCCGTATCGTCGGCGACGTCATCGGTAAATACCACCCGCACGGCGACTCCGCTGTCTACGACACCATAGTCCGCATGGCGCAGGATTTCTCCCTGCGCTACATGCTGGTCGATGGCCAGGGCAACTTCGGTTCGGTCGACGGCGACAACGCCGCGGCGATGCGTTACACCGAAATCCGCATGGCCCGCATCGGCCATGAGCTGCTGGCGGACATCGATAAGGAAACCGTCGATTTCGGCCCCAACTACGACGGTTCCGAGAAAGAGCCGCTGATCCTGCCGGCCCGCATCCCCAATCTGCTGATCAACGGTTCGTCCGGCATCGCGGTGGGTATGGCGACCAACATTCCGCCGCACAACCTGGGCGAGGTGGTGGATGCCTGCCTGAAGTTGCTGGCCGAGCCGGAAACCGACATCGAGGCGCTGATCCAGATCGTCAAGGCGCCGGACTTCCCCACCGCCGGCTTGATCTACGGCCTGCACGGGGTGCACGAAGGGTATCGCACCGGCCGCGGCCGGGTGGTGATGCGCGCCCGCACCCATTTCGAGGACATCGGCAAGAACAGCGACCGCCAGGCGATCATCGTCGACGAGCTGCCCTACCAGGTGAACAAGCGCACCCTGCTGGAGCGCATCGCCGAGTTGGTGAACGAGAAGAAGGTGGAGGGCATCAGCGAGATCCGCGACGAGTCGGACAAGTCCGGCATGCGGGTGGTGATCGAGCTCAAGCGCAACGAGATGCCGGAAGTGGTGCTGAACAACCTGTTCAAGCACACCCAGCTGCAGGACACCTTCGGCATGAACATGGTGGCGCTGGTGGATGGCAAGCCGCGCCTGCTGAACCTCAAGCAGATGCTGGTGTGCTTCTTGGAGCACCGTCGCGAGGTCGTCACCCGCCGCACCATCTTCGAACTGCGCAAGGCGCGCGACCGCGGCCACATCCTGGAAGGCCTGGCAGTGGCGCTGTCCAACGTGGACGAGATCATCGCCCTGATCAAGGCGGCGCCTACGCCGGCCGACGCCAAGCGCGGCCTGATGGAGCGCACCTGGCGCTCGCCGTTGGTGGAAGAGATGCTGGCTCGCGGCCTGGCCGACAGCTACCGGCCGGAAGGGCTGGATCCGCTGTTCGGCCTTTCCGACCAGGGCTACCGCCTGTCCGACGTGCAGGCCCAGGCCATCCTGGAACTGCGCCTGCAGCGCCTGACCGGCCTGGAGCAGGACAAGATCGTCGCCGAGTACCGCGAGGTGATGGACATCATCACCGACCTGCTGGACATCCTGGCGCGGCCGGAGCGCATCACCGCGATCATCGTCGAGGAACTGGAGGCGATCCGCACCCAGTTCGGCGATCCGCGCCGTTCAGAGTTGGTGATGAGCACCTCCGAGATCAATATCGAAGACCTCATCACGCCGGAAGACATGGTGGTGACGCTGTCCCACACCGGCTACTTCAAGCGCCAGCCCTTGGCCGACTACCGCGCCCAGCGTCGCGGTGGTCGCGGCAAGCAGGCCACCTCGATGAAGGATGAAGACTTCATCGACCACCTCTTCGTCGCCAACACCCACGACACCGTGCTGTGTTTCTCCAGCCGTGGCCGGGCCTACTGGCTGAAGGTGTACGAGGTGCCGGAAGGCGCCCGCAACTCCCGCGGCAAGCCCATCGTCAATCTGTTCCCGCTGGTGGAAGGGGAGAAAATCACCGCAGTGCTGCCGGTGCAAGCCTTCGACGAGGAGCACTTCGTCTTCATGGCCACCTCCGAAGGCACGGTGAAGAAGACCGCGCTGACCGCCTTCGCCAACCCGCGCAAGGCGGGCATCATCGCGGTGGACCTGGACGATGGCGACCACCTGATCGGCGTCGCCATCACCGATGGCCAGTGCGATGTGATGCTGTTCTCCGACGCCGGCAAGGCGGTGCGCTTTGCCGAGAGCGACGTGCGGCCGATGGGCCGTGGTGCGCGTGGCGTGCGCGGCATGACGCTGGAGGATGGCCAGAAGGTCATCGCCATGCTGGTCGCCAAGGGCGAAACCCAGTCAGTACTCACCGCCACCGAAAACGGTTACGGCAAGCGCACGCCGGTGGCCGAGTACACCCGCCACGGCCGTGGCACCAAGGGCATGATCGCCATCCAGACCTCCGACCGTAATGGCCGTCTGGTCGGCGCGGTGCTGGTGGACCCGACCGACGAAGTCATGCTGATCTCCACTGGTGCGGTGTTGATCCGCACCAAGGTGCAGGACATCCGCGAACTCGGCCGCGCTACCCAAGGCGTGACGCTGATCAATCTGGACGAAGGCACTTACCTTGCCGGCATCGAGAAGGTCGCGGAGTCCGAGGCCGATGAACTGGAAGACGGCGAACTCGGCGGCGAAGAAGGCGAAGGCCAGGAGGGCGCGGCGCCCGAGGCTGGCGACGAAGGGAGCGAAGCATGAGCCGCGTGTGGAATTTCAGCGCCGGACCGGCCGCGCTGCCGGAAGAAGTGCTGCGCCAGGCCGCGGAGGAAATGTTGGACTGGCATGGCGCCGGCATGGGCGTCATGGAGATGAGCCACCGCGGCAAGGAGTTCGTCTCCATCGCCGAGGCTGCCGAGGCCGACCTGCGCGAACTGATGGCGGTGCCGGACAACTACAAGGTGCTGTTCATGCAGGGCGGGGCGATCGGCGAGAACGCCATCATTCCGCTCAACCTGATGGGCAGCAAGGGCAGGGCGGACTATGTGCTGACCGGCTCCTGGTCGGTGAAGTCGCGCAAGGAGGCCTTGCGTTACGGTGACGTGCACGTGGCCGCCACCTCCGAGGCCAGCGGCTACACCACCGTGCCGCCGTTGGAAAGCTGGCAGCTGTCGGCCGATCCGGCCTATCTCTTCACCTGCACCAACGAGACCATAGGCGGGCTGGAATACCCCTTCGAGGTGGATCTCGCCCGCATCGGCCGTGCGGAGGTGCCCGTGGTGGCGGATGTTTCCTCCCACATCCTGTCGCGGCCGGTGGACGTCTCTAAATACGGGCTGCTGTTCGGCGGCGCGCAAAAGAACATCGGCCCGGCCGGTCTCACCATCGTCGTCGTGCGTGATGACCTGCTGGGTCACGCCGCAGCGCATTGTCCCAGCGCCTTCGACTACAAGACGGTGGCCGAAGCCGGCTCGATGTACAACACGCCGCCGACCTACGCCATCTACATCGCCGGCCTGGTGTTCCAGTGGCTGAAGCGCCAGGGCGGCGTCGCCGGCATCGAGCAGCGCAACATCGCCAAGGCGAAGCTGCTGTACGGCTTCCTGGACAGCTGCGAGTTCTACCAAACCCGGGTGGATGCCAGCTGCCGCTCGCGCATGAACGTGACCTTCTTCCTGCGCGACGAATCGCTCAACGACGCTTTCCTCGCCGCAAGCAAGGAAGCCGGGCTGGCCCAGCTGAAGGGCCACAAATCGGTCGGTGGCATGCGCGCCTCCATCTACAACGCCATGCCGCTGGAAGGCGTGCAGGCGCTGGTGGATTTCATGCGCGACTTCGCCGCGCGCAAGGGCTGAAGGCGAGGGGAGGGCGGCATGAGCGACGAACTGCTGAATCTGCGCAAGCGCATCGATCAACTGGACGGCGAGATACTGGCGCGCCTGGCGGAGCGGGCGCAGTGCGCGCAGCGCATCGGCGAAGTCAAGCAAGGCAATCTCTATCGCCCAGAGCGGGAGGCGCAGGTGCTGCGCCGCCTGGGCGACGCCAACCCCGGCCCGTTGCCGGACAAGGCGGTGCAGAAGATCTTCCGTGAGATCATGTCCGCCTGCCTGGGGCTCGAGAAGCCGCTGCGGGTGGCTTACCTCGGCCCTGCCGGAACCTTCTCCGAGAGCGCCAGCCGCAAGCATTTCGGCAGCGCGCCGGACTTCCTGCCGCTGGCGTCGATCGAGGACGTGTTCCGTGCGGTCGAGGCCGGCCACGCCGACTATGCGGTGGTGCCAGTGGAGAACTCCACCGAGGGCGCGGTGAACGTCACCCTGGATCTGCTGCTGGCGAATCCGTTGAAGATCTGCGGCGAACTCAAGCTGCGTATCCACCAGCATCTGCTGTCGCGCGCGGTTGAGCTGGGGGCGGTCAAGCGCCTGTATTCCCATTCCCAGTCGCTGGCTCAGTGCCACGAATGGCTAAACCGTAACCTCGGTGGCGTGCTGAGGGTGCCGGTGGCGAGCAATGCAGAGGCGGCCCGCCTGGCTTCGGAGGACCCCGAATCCTGCGCCGTTGCCGGCGAGGCGGCGGGCGAGTTGTATGGCTTGAACAAGCTGGCGGCTAACATCGAGGACGCGCCAGACAACACCACCCGTTTCCTGGTGATTGCAACTCATGATGCCGGCCCCTCCGGCGACGACAAGACCTCCTTTGTCTTCTCCGCGCGTAATCGTCCCGGTGCCATGCACACGTTGCTGGAGCCGCTGGCCCGGCACGGGGTGGACATGACCAAGCTGGAGTCCCGGCCCGCCGGCGGTGGCTTGTGGGAATACGTGTTCTACGCTGATGTGAAGGGACACCGTGAGGAGCCGGCGGTGGCCGCCGCCCTGAATGAACTGGACGAGCGCGCGGCCTTCGTGAAGGTGTTGGGCTCCTACCCCGTCGCCGCGATCTGAACCCCGAGGACAGGAGTTGCGCATGAGCGTCGCCAGCCGCGCCCCGGAATACATCCGCGCCATCCGGCCCTATCAGCCGGGCAAACCGACCTCCGAGCTTGCGCGGGAAATGGGCATGCCGGAGTCCGGCATCGTCAAGCTTGCTTCCAATGAGAATCCGCTGGGCATGAGCCCGGCCGCCCGGCAGGCCATCGTCGATGCGCTGGCCGAGGTGGCGCGCTACCCCGATGGCAATGGTTTCGCGCTGAAGGCGGCCTTGTCCGCCCGGCATGGTGTGAGGCCGGAGCAGATCGTGCTCGGCAACGGCTCGAACGACATCCTCGAACTGGTTGCCTCCAGCTTCCTGCGGCCGGGCGATGCGGCAGTGTTTTCCCAGCACGCCTTCGCCGTTTATCCGTTGGCGACTAACGCCGCCGGTGCGCGTTGTGTGGAAGTGCCGGCCGTGGCCTACGGGCATGACCTGGACGCGATGGCGGAAGCCATCGATTGCGACACCCGCGTCGTCTTCGTCGCCAATCCCAACAACCCCACCGGTACCTTCCTGCCGGGCGAGACGCTGGAAGCCTTTCTGCAGAGAGTGCCGGCGGACGTGCTGGTCGTGCTGGACGAAGCCTACACCGAATATCTGGCGCCAGCGCAGTGCTACGACGCGATCGCCTGGCTGGCCCGTTTCCCCAACCTGCTGATTTCCCGAACTTTTTCCAAGGCCTACGGCTTGGCCGGACTGCGCGTTGGCTATGCCTTCGCCCACCCGGACGTCGCCGACCTGATGAACCGGGTGCGCCAACCCTTCAATGTCTCCAGCTTGGCGCTGGTGGCGGCCGAGGCGGCCTTGGGCGACCAGGAGTTCATTGCCCGCAGTGCCGATCTCAATCGCCGCGGCATGGCGCAGATCAGCGCGGCACTGGACGAATTGGGCCTGGAGTGGATTCCCTCCGCTGGTAACTTCCTCACCTTCCGCGCCGGCAAGGCTGCTGCGGTGGATGCGGCCTTGCTGCGCCAGGGGGTGATCGTGCGCCCCATCGCTGGCTACGGCATGCCCGAGTGGCTGCGGGTGACCATAGGTCTGCCGGAGGAAAACCTGCGCTTCATCGATGCGCTGCGGGCGGCGCTCGCCGAAACCAGGGCAGGCTGACGTACATGGCTTTGCTCGGCAAACTGGTTGTCTGTGGGGTCGGCCTGATCGGCGGCTCGGTTGCGTTGGCGCTCAAGCGTGCTGGCGCGGTGGAGCGAGTG
Organism: Azoarcus sp. TTM-91; assembly: GCF_012911025.1. Classification (GTDB taxonomy): domain Bacteria; phylum Pseudomonadota; class Gammaproteobacteria; order Burkholderiales; family Rhodocyclaceae; genus Azoarcus. Next base: position 12,750 of record NZ_WUEI01000003.1, read on the forward strand.
GTGGGCGTCGGCCGCAGTCCGGCCGCGCTTGAGCATGCGCTCGCGCTGGGCGTGATCGACGAGATCGCGCAGGACTGGGCTGGCGCGCTGCAGAACGCCGATATGGTCCTGCTGGCGGCGCCGGTGGGGCAGACCGACGCCATCATGGAGGCGATGGCGCCGCATCTTGGCTCGGATACGCTGATTACCGATGCGGGCAGCACCAAGCGGGACGTGATCGAGGCGGTGTATCGCCGCCTGGACGCGCATCTCGCCCACGTTGTGCCGGCGCATCCCATTGCCGGGGCCGAAAAGAGCGGAGTGGACGCGGCCTTCGCCGAACTCTACGTCGGGCGTCGGGTGGTGCTGACGCCGCTGTCGGAGAACGACCCGACCGCGGTCGAGCGGGTCCGGGCCATGTGGCAGGCTTGCGGCGCGACCGTGGTGGACATGGCGCCGCAAGAGCATGACCGGGTATTCGCCGCCGTCAGCCACCTGCCACACCTGCTCGCCTTTGGCCTGGTCCATGACCTCGCCGGCCGCGCCAACGCCGAGTTGCTGTTTTCCCACGCTGCCAGCGGGTTCCGCGATTTCACCCGTATCGCCGGCAGCCATCCCGAAATGTGGCGCGACATCTGCATGGCGAACCGGCAGGCGCTGCTGGCCGAACTGGATCAATACCTGGCTGAACTGGCCTACCTGCGCGCGCTGTTGCTGGGTGGCGAGGCCGACCGCCTGGAAAAACTGTTCGAAGAGGCCCGGCGTGCACGCAACGCCTGGGCCGAGCGCAACGCGCCGCCGCCGATTACCGCGGAGTAAATGACATGGAGTTTCTCGATCTTCCCCCGCTGCTGGGGGCGCGCGGCTGCGTGCGCCTGCCGGGGTCCAAGAGCATTTCCAACCGCGTTCTGCTGCTGGCGGCGCTGGCGCGGGGCGAGACCGAAATCCGCGACTTGCTCGCTTCGGACGACGTGGACCGGATGCTGGACGCCCTGCAGCAACTAGGGGTGACCTGGCGATGCGAGGAGGATGGCCGCTACCGGGTGAGTGGCACCGGCGGCACGCTGCCGGTCAAGCAGGCGGACCTGTTCCTCGGCAATGCCGGCACCGCTTTCCGTCCGCTGACCGCGGTGCTCGCGCTCGCAGGGGGCGACTATCGGCTCTCCGGCGTGCCCCGGATGCACGAACGGCCCATCGGCGACCTGGTCGATGGGTTGCGGCAACTCGGCGCCGAGATCCACTACGAAGGACAGGAGGGTTTTCCTCCCTTGCGCGTGAAGCCGGCGGAGATACGCGCGGGCCGTGTGGTGCAGGTCCGTGGCGACGTATCCAGCCAGTTCCTGACCGCCCTGCTGATGGCGCTGCCACTGACCGGCGAGGAGACGGTGGTCGAAGTGGTGGGCGAATTGATTTCCAAGCCCTACATCGCGATTACCCTGGCGCTGATGCAGCGTTTCGGTGTCACCGTCGAACGGGAGGAATGGCAGCGCTTCATCGTGCCGGGCAAAGCCGTCTATACCAGTCCTGGCAGCATCTACGTGGAAGGCGACGCTTCGTCTGCCTCCTATTTCCTTGCGGCAGGCGCCATCGGTGGCGGGCCGGTACGGGTTGAGGGCGTGGGGCGTAACAGCATCCAGGGCGATGTTCGTTTCGCCGAAGCGCTGGCTGAACTGGGCGCGACCGTAAACATGGGCGAGAACTGGATAGAAGCCAGCGCACCGGCGAATGGCCGCCTGCGCGCCTTCGATCTCGACCTGAATCACATCCCGGACGCAGCGATGACGCTGGCGGTCGCCGCACTTTTCGCCGACGGTCCCTGCACCCTGCGCAACATCGCCAGCTGGCGGGTCAAGGAAACCGACCGCATCGCGGCGATGGCCACTGAGCTACGCAAGCTGGGAGCGGAAGTAGACGAGCGGCCGGACAGCCTGCGCATCGTCGCGCCGGCGGTGCTGCAGCCTGCGGCGATAGACACCTACGACGATCACCGCATGGCGATGTGCTTCTCGCTGGCAGCATTGGGCGACTGCGACATCCGCATCAACGATCCGCGCTGTGTGAACAAGACCTTCCCGGGCTACTTCGATGCCTATGCTGAGGTCACCACGCCGGTGCCGGTGGTGGCGATCGACGGCCCGTCCGCCTCCGGCAAGGGCACGGTCGCTGCGCGCGTTGCAGAAGCGCTCGCCTACAACTACCTGGACAGCGGCTCGCTGTACCGCCTCGTCGCGCTCGCCGCGATGCGCGCCGGAGTGGCGCTGGACGATGAGCCTCGCCTGGCTGCGTTGGCCGCGACGCTACCGGCGCGTTTCGAGGGGGGGAGGGTGTGGTTCGACGCCGACGACGTTACGGACGATATCCGCACCGAAGCGTGTTCCGCAGGCGCGTCCAAGGTGGCTGTGCTGGGCGCGGTGCGTGCCGCCTTGCTGGACCGTCAGCGCCACTACCGGCGAGCCCCCGGCCTGGTGGCCGAAGGGCGAGACATGGGCTCGGTGGTATTCCCTGACGCGGCTCACAAGGTCTTCCTGACGGCATCGGTGGAGTCCCGCGCTGAACGGCGCTATAAGCAGTTGATGGAAAAGGGCTTGCCTGCTACTATGGAAAGTCTTTTACAGGACCTCCGGGACAGGGATGCGCGCGATGCGGCCCGCTCGGTAGCGCCCCTGTTGAAGTTGCCGGACGCGGTTCTCCTCGATACGACCTCCAAAGGCGTTGAGGAGGCTGTGGCTTTCGTCGTTGATTTCGTCAGGAATCCTGCGGCCGAAGCTGCCGGCTGAAAACGTGGTGCCCAGCCGGCTGCGAGCCGGCCGCATCGGTGTTCAATTCACATACATCGCTGCCCGCAAGGGTAGTTTTGGGTTCTTTTCCTTATGTCCACTGCCACTCCTGTTTCCTCCCAGGAAAGTTTTGCCGCCCTCTTCGAAGAAAGCCTTGCACTGCAGGAAATGCGTGCCGGTGAAGTCATCACCGCCGAAGTCGTGCGCATTGACCAGAATTTCGTGGTCGTCAATGCCGGCCTGAAGTCCGAAAGCTATGTGCCCATCGACGAGTTCCGCAACGACCGCGGCGAACTCGAAGTCAATCCGGGCGATTTCATCCACGTCGCCATCGAGGCGCTGGAAGACGGCTATGGCGAGACCCGCCTGTCCCGCGACAAGGCCAAGCGCATTGCTGCCTGGAATGATCTCGAGAAGGCGCTGAACGAGGGCACCCTGGTGAAGGGCGTGATCACCGGTCGCGTCAAAGGTGGTCTGACCGTCATGACCAACAGCATCCGCGCCTTCCTGCCGGGTTCGCTGGTGGACATGCGTCCGGTCAAGGACACCTCCCCGTACGAGGGCAAGGAATACGAGTTCAAGGTCATCAAGCTCGACCGCAAGCGCAACAACGTGGTCGTCTCCCGCCGCGCTGTGCTCGAAGAGTCCATGGGCGAAGAGCGCCAGAAGCTGCTTGAAAACCTTAAGGAAGGTACCGTCGTCAAGGGTATCGTCAAGAACATCACCGACTACGGTGCGTTCGTTGATCTGGGCGGTATCGACGGCCTGCTGCACATCACCGACCTGGCCTGGCGCCGTGTGCGTCACCCGTCGGAAGTGCTCAACGTCGGCGACGAAATCGAAGCCAAGGTGCTCAAGTTCGACCAGGAAAAGAACCGTGTTTCCTTGGGTCTGAAGCAACTGGGCGAAGATCCGTGGGTCGGCATCTCCCGCCGCTACCCGCAGGGAACCCGCCTGTTCGGCAAGGTCACCAACATCACCGACTACGGTGCTTTCGTTGAAGTCGAGCAAGGTATCGAAGGTCTGGTTCACGTGTCCGAAATGGACTGGACCAACAAGAACATCCATCCGACCAAGGTCGTCCAGCTGGGCGACGAAGTCGAAGTGATGATTCTCGAGATCGACGAAGACCGTCGCCGCATTTCCCTGGGCATGAAGCAGTGCATGTCCAACCCGTGGGACGATTTCGCCATCAACCACAAGAAGGGCGACAAGGTCCGCGGCCAGATCAAGTCCATCACCGACTTCGGCGTGTTCATCGGCCTGGAAGGCGGCATCGATGGTCTGGTGCACCTGTCCGATCTGTCCTGGAGCGAAACCGGCGAAGAGGCCGTGCGCAAGTTCAAGAAGGGCGACGAAGTCGAAGCCGTGGTGCTGGCGATCGACGTCGAGCGCGAGCGCATTTCGCTGGGCATCAAGCAGCTGGAAGGCGACCCGTACACCAACTTCATCGCAACCCACGAGAAGAACAGCCTGGTCCGCGGCACCGTGAAGTCAGTGGAAGCCCGTGGTGCGGTGATCTCTCTGGGCGACGAAGTCGAAGGCTACCTGCGTGCTTCCGAAGCGGCTGCCCATCGCGTGGATGACCTCACCACTGTGCTGAAGGAAGGCGACGAGGTCGAGGCCCTGATCATCAACGTGGATCGCAAGACCCGTTCGATCAACCTCTCCATCCGTGCCAAGGACCAGGTCGAGCAGTCCGAAGCGATGAACAAGCTTGCGTCGGAAAGCTCCGCTGCCAGCGGCACCACCAACCTGGGTGCCCTGCTCAAGGCCAAGCTGAACGAACAAAAGCAGTAACTCGACCGGATCATGACCAAATCGGAGCTGATCGCCCAGCTGGCGGCGCGTTTTCCCCAGCTGGTCGCAAAGGATGCCGATTACGCGGTCAAGATGATTCTCGATGCGATGACCGATGCGCTCGCGCGCGGTGATCGCATCGAGATCCGCGGGTTCGGGAGTTTTGCGCTGAACTATCGTCCGCCTCGCGTCGGTCGCAATCCCAAGTCGGGGGAGAAGGTGCATGTGCCGGAGAAGCATGTGCCCCATTTCAAGGCCGGCAAGGAGTTGCGCGAGCGGGTGGATGGCAGCGAGTGACCGCGCGGCAATCGGTTGTGAGAAGTGTCAGGGAAGGCGGCTGCGGCCGCCTTCTTTTTTGTCATCTGCTCGGGGATAATGCCGACCCATGCGCCTCGTAATGTGGATCCTTCGATTGCTGTTGTTTTTCCTCTTGTTCGGTTTCGCGATCAAGAATGATCAGCTCGCCAGTCTGCGCTTCTTCTTTGGCGGCGAATGGCAATTGCCAGTTGTCTTTGTCATCCTGGTGAGCTTTTCTGCCGGCGCGCTGCTGGGCGTTACGGCCACCTTTGCTTCCTTGCTGCGCCAGCGTCGGGAGATTTCCCGCCTGAAGCGGCAGTTGGATCGGGCCGAGCGCAGCCGCCCCGAGCCGAATGTTCCTGTGGCCGAGGCCCAGGCGCCCGAGACGCTCTGAGATAAATGGAAATCGAATTCTGGTGGCTGCTTGCGCTGCCGCTGTTCTTTGCCCTTGGTTGGCTGGCTGCGCGTATTGATATCAAGCAGGTCGTCAAGGAGTCGCGGGCCTTGCCGCGTTCCTATTTTGCGGGGCTCAATTTCCTGCTGAACGAACAGCAGGACAAGGCCATCGATGCCTTCATAGAAGCGGTGCGCATCGACCCGCAAACCATTGAGCTGCACTTCGCGCTGGGCAGCCTGTTCCGCCGCCGCGGTGAAACCGATCGGGCGATCCGCATGCACCAGATCCTGGTGGATAGGGAGGACCTGAACGAGGATCAGCGCCTGCAGGCTCTCTCCGAGTTGGGCCAGGATTTCCTCAAGGCGGGCCTGCTGGACCGCGCCGAAGCAGTTTTCCTTAAGCTTCGCGACACCCGCGAGAAGGACATGGCGCTGCGTTACCTGCTTGAGATTTACCAGCAGGAGAAGGATTGGGCCAAGGCCATAGAGGTTGCCGGCGCCCTGCCGGACCACGAAGGCCTGATGTGGCGCAGGGAGGTGGCCAACTTCCATTGCGAACTGGCTGCCTCCGCTCTCGCGGATTCCCGTTATGACGAAGTTCGGCGTCAGGTGGAGGAGGCTCTCTTCATCAATCGCCGTTGCGTGCGTGCCAGTCTGCTGCTGGGCGATGTGCTGGCGGCGGAAGGGCGGGATGAGGAGGCGCTGGAGACCTGGAAGAAGATCGAGAGCCAGGACCCGGTATACCTCGCGCTGGCAGCGGAACGCATCATGGATGCCTATGGACGCCTGGAGCGGGTCGAGCAAGGGCATCAATTGCTCAAATCCTGGCTGGAGCGTCACGCCTCACTGGACCTGCTGGACGAGCTCTTCCATTGGGAGCTGGAGAAGCAGGGGCCGAAGGCTGCCTACGATCTGGTGCGGGAAGAGCTGAAACGTAACCCCACCCTGCTTGGGCTGGACAAGCTGCTGGAAGCCGCCCTGCTGGCGGCACCAGCCGAACAGCGTAGCGACATCGAGCTGGTCAAGCAGCTCATTCACGGTCATACCCGCAAGGTCGCGCGCTATCGCTGCGACGCCTGCGGCTTCAAGGCGCGGCAGTTCCATTGGCGTTGCCCGGCTTGCGGGGGGTGGGAAACCTATCCGCCCCGGCGCACCGAGGAATTCGATCTCACGCCCTGATTGGCCGCCTTTCGGCCGTGCCTGTCCGATTTATCTCTGAACCTCGGGAGTGCTCATGAAGATCACTGTGGTGGGAACCGGTTACGTTGGATTGGTGAGCGGTGCTTGCCTTGCCGATGTGGGCAACGATGTGCTGTGCCTGGATGTGGACGCGGCCAAGATCCGCGTTCTTGAAGAAGGGGGAATCCCCATTCACGAGCCGGGGCTGCTGGAGATCGTGCGCCGTAATGTGGCGGCCGGCCGCTTGAGCTTCACGACCGATATCCAGCGTGCGGTGGCGCACGGCACGGTGCAGTTCATCGCGGTGGGCACGCCGCCGGACGAGGATGGCTCGGCCGACCTGCAGTACGTGCTGGCGGCCGCGCGCAACATCGGCCGCCACATGGATGGCTACCGGGTCGTCGTCGACAAGTCCACCGTGCCGGTGGGCACAGGCGACAAGGTGAAGGCGGCGATCGCTGATGAGCTTTCCAAGCGTGGTGTCGAGCTGCCCTTCTCGGTGGTCTCCAACCCGGAGTTCCTGAAAGAAGGGGCGGCGGTGGACGACTTCATGCGGCCGGACCGCATCGTCGTTGGCGCCGAGGACGAGCGGGCGATCGAGTCCATGCGCCAGCTGTACGCGCCTTTCCAGCGGAATCACGACAAACTGGTGTTCATGGACGTGCGTTCGGCGGAGCTGACCAAGTACGCGGCGAATGCCATGCTGGCCACCCGCATCAGCTTCATGAACGAACTGGCCAACCTGGCCGAGACGCTGGGCGCGGACATCGAGTTGGTGCGCCAAGGTATAGGCTCGGATCTCCGCATCGGCTGGCATTTCCTCTACGCCGGCTGCGGCTACGGCGGCTCCTGCTTCCCCAAGGATGTGAAGGCACTGATCAAGACCGCGGACGAATACGGTCACGAGTTGAAGGTGCTGGGCGCGGTGGAAGACGCTAACGAAGCGCAGAAGCACGTGCTGATCGACAAGATCGTCGCCCGCTTCGGCGAGAACCTCTCCGGCCGCCGCTTCGCCCTGTGGGGCCTGGCCTTCAAGCCGAACACCGATGACATGCGCGAGGCCCCCAGCCGGGTCATCATCGCCGAGCTGTTCAAGCGCGGTGCAACAGTGGTTGCCTATGATCCGGTGGCGATGGACGAGACGCGCCGCATTTTTGGCGACGAGGCTCGTCTGAGCTATGTGGATCGGCCGATGAAGGCGCTGGAGGAGGCGGACGCGCTGGTCATCGTCACCGAGTGGAAGGAATTCCGCAGTCCGGACTTCGAGCGCATCCGCAGTGTGTTGCGTCAGCCGGTACTGTTCGATGGCCGCAACATGTACGACCCGGCGGTGATGCGCGAGAGCGGACTGGAGTATTACGGCATCGGCCGGCGCTGAGCTGGGATGGAGCGCGGCGGGTGTGCGACAAGCCGGGCCCGCTTGTCGGATTCCCGCGCCGCGGCCAGTTGTCCTGGCAGCCGTAGTGGCGTGCCGATGATGGCGTGATGCTTGCGTGAGTTCATTCCGGCTGGGGCGGTTTTGCCGCCGCTCCATGCGGTATTAACATGAGACCCCCAACCGGAAGCCGCAATAAAATGGAATTCAAGACTCTCGAGGATTACGTCGGCGATACGCCGCTGGTGCGCTTGAAGCGGATTACCGCGGGCCGGAACAACGTGATCCTCGCCAAGCTGGAAGGCAACAACCCTGCGGGGTCGGTCAAGGATCGCCCGGCATTGTCGATGATCGTTCGTGCCGAGGCGCGCGGCGATATCCGGCCAGGCGACACCCTGATCGAGGCAACCAGCGGAAACACCGGCATCGCGCTCGCCATGGCGGCGGCCATCCGTGGCTACAAGATGATCCTGGTGATGCCGGAGAACCAAAGCATAGAACGTCGCCAGACCATGCGCGCGTTCGGTGCCGAGCTGGTGCTTACGCCCAAGGAAGGCGGCATGGAAATGGCGCGTGACGTGGCCGAGCGCATGCGCGGCGAAGGCAAGGGCATTATCCTCGACCAGTTTGCCAATGCGGATAACCCGCTGGCCCACTACGAAGGCACCGGGCCGGAGTTGTGGACGCAGACCGGCGGTACGCTGACCCACTTCATCAGCTCGATGGGAACCACCGGCACAATCATGGGCACTTCCCGCTATCTCAAGGAGAAGAACCCGGCGATCCAGGTCATCGGCTGCCAGCCTGAGGAGGGCTCGCAGATCCCGGGCATCCGCAAGTGGCCCGAAGCCTATCTGCCCAGGATCTACGAAAAGCCCCGGGTGGACAGCCTGGAGTACGTCAGCCAGGCCGATGCGGAGGAAATGACGCGCCGGCTCGCCCGCGAGGAAGGCATCTTCGCCGGGATTTCCTCCGGCGGCGCCATGCATGTGGCGCTCCGGCTGGCGGCCGATCTGGAGAATGCCGTCATCGTTTCCATCGTCTGCGACCGCGGCGACCGTTACTTGTCCACGGGTGTCTTCCCGGCCTGACCGAGGTTGCGGTGCGTGGCCCTGGCGGGCCGCGCTCGCCTTGGCGCTTCTGCTCGTCTGGCCGTCCGGCTGGGCGATGCTGCCCGCAGCCGATTCCTTCCGCTTGTCCTTGGACGCGTTTTCGCGCCCTGGCCTGCGCATGGCCGGGCTGGAGCTTGCCTACGACGTCCGCAACGGACGGCTCGCTGCTCGCGCCAAGCATCTCGAGATCGCTGGGCAGCAGTGGCGCGATGTGCGTCTGCAGTGCCCCGCCGCCTCGCTGCAGGGGGCTCGGCTAGCATGTTCCGGCGGCGAATTGAGCTTCGCTGAAGGCGAGGCTGCGCTGGTTTTCTCCTTCTCCCTCGATCTGGAGCTGCAGTCGGGCAAAGTCGAAATCGACTTCGAAGATGGTGGGAAGTTCAAGGCTGCCATGTCGCCCGGCGGTGAGTTGCGCTTCTCCCTTAGCGGCGTTTCTCTTTCCCAAGCAGGTAGGTGGTGGCCGGGGCTCGCGGCCTGGTCTCCCGTGGGTGACGTGAGTGCAGAAGGGAGGTACCGCGACGGCAGCCTGAAGGCCGAAGGGGTGTTGCGCGACGTGGGCTTCTCCAACCAGACCGGACTGCAAGCGGGGGAGAACCTGGAGCTGGCTTTTTCTTTATCGGCAAGGCCGGAGCGGCAGGGGTGGGGATGGACTGCGGATATCTCCTGGACGGCGGGCCAGGCCTATCTGGAGCCTTTTTTCATCCAGGCCCTGCCGTGGCAGATGAGTGCCCGTGGCCTGTTGGGTGCTGGTCGCCTGGAGCTTACCGAGGCGGTACTCCAGATGCCCGGTGTGGCGCAGCTGGCGGCGTCAGCTATCTATTCCCTGGCCGACCAGCGCCTGGAGCGCTTTTCCTTTTCCCTTGCCGGCGGGGAACTCGCAGTGCTGGGGCCCACCTGGATCGCCCCGCTAATAGCGCCGGCGAACCGGGAGGCGGTGATATTTGGTGGGCGCCTGGCCGCCGGGCTGGAGTGGGCGGGCGGCGAGTTGCTGGCTGCGGACTTCGTTGCGGAGAATGCGAGCTTTGGCATGGATGCTGGCGTCGGCGGAGAGGGGTTTGCCTTCGGGCCGGTGAATGGTTACTTGCCCTGGCGCATGGTTGGCGAGGCCGCTGGGGAACTGTCCGTAGAGGAAGGGCGCTGGGAGCGCTTGTCCCTGGGGCATTTCTCCATGCCGGTCGAAGTGAAGGACGGGGTACTGCGATTGGGGCGTACCGTCATCCCGCTGCTGGACGGCGCCGTGGTGTTCGACGATGTGCTCGTCCGGCGGCAGGCCGGGCAGTGGCTGGGGACGGGGTCGGCGGTGATAGAGCCCTTGTCCGTCCGCCTGCTTACTGAGGCGCTGGGCTTGCCGCCGATGAACGGGGTGCTCGCGGCCTCGATGCCGGGGCTGAGCTTTCGTCCGGGCGAGATTACGCTGGATGGGGCGCTGGTGGTTTCGGTCTTCGATGGCTATCTGCAGGCGACCGGGTTGCAGGTCCTGGAGCCTCTTGGAGCGACGTCGCGCTTGAAGGCCGATGTGGAGTTGAGGCACATCGATCTGTCCCAACTTACGGAGACCTTCAGTTTCGGCAGCATCGCTGGCTTCGTCGACGCCGATGTTGCCGGCCTGGAGCTGAGCCGCTGGCGTCCAGTGGCCTTCGATGCGCGGCTCTACAGCAGTCGAGGCAGCTATCCCCGCCGGATCAGCCAGCGCGCGGTGGAGGATCTTGCTGCGCTTGGCGGCGGCGGTGCGGTAGCGGCAATCCAGCGTGGTTTGCTCGGGCTCTTCCGCGACTTCGGTTACCGCGATCTGGCGCTGGGCTGCGTGCTGAAGGAGGGGGTGTGCACCATGAGTGGCCTGTCTTCTAGAGGGGATGGTGGCTTCTTGATCGTGCAGGGCGGCGGTCTGCCTGCCCTGGATGTCATCGGCTACAATCCGCGCGTTGACTGGGACGAACTCGTCGGCCGGTTGCAGCGGGTGATTGCAGACGAAGCAACTGTGGTCACCGATTGAACCCGGGCTCAGGCCCAGGCGGCACGTGGCCGCCAATCAAGACGCGAGGAGTCCTTCATGCCCCTTCCTGTGCGCACGGGCTTGGCGATTGCCGTGATATTGGGCGTTGCCGCCTGCGTGACCATCAATATCTATTTTCCCGCGGCAGCAGCCGAGAAGGCCGCCGACAAGATCATAGACGAAGTCTGGCAGGCTTCTCCCCCGGAGAAGAAAGAGGACGCTGCGGCGAATCGAGGAGGGGAGAGATGAAGTCTTTGAAATGGTTGTCCGCGGCCTTGCTGCTATGGTCTTCGCTGGTGTTTGCGCAAGGCAATCTGGATATCTCTTCGCCAGCGATAAGCACCTTGAAGCGTTCCATGCAGGAGCGGCACACCCAGCTGGCGCCTCTATACGAGAGTGGCGCGGTTGGCTTGACGGCGGAGGGCGGGGTGACGGTGCGGGATGCGAGCGCGGTTCCGCTGGCGCAACGGGCGCAGGCCGCTGCGCTGGTCGCTGCCGAGAATGCCGATCGTGGCGCACTTTACCGCGAGATTGCCCGGGCCAATGGCCATCCCGAGTGGGAGGCTGACGTTCGCATGACCTTTGCCGGGCGTTGGGCTGAGCGCGCACGCCCGGGATGGTGGATTCAGCAGGGCGGCAACTGGGTGCGGAAGTAATGCCGGTACTTGTCTTCGACATCGAAACGATTCCGGACGTCGCCGGCATCCGTGCGCTGAACGATCTGCCGGCGGAGCTCACCGACTATGAGGTTGCGGAGTTCGCCTTCCAGCAGCGCAGGGCATCGAATGGAACGGATTTCCTGCAGCATCACCTGCAGCGCATCGTCACCATCTCCTGCGCTTTTCGGGATGCTAGCCAGTTCCGCGTGTTCTCGCTCGCGGAGCCCGACTGCAACGAGGGTGAGATCATTCAGCGTTTCTTCGATGGTGTTGAGCGCTTCACGCCTCAGATCGTGTCCTGGAACGGAGGGGGGTTCGATCTGCCGGTGCTGCATTATCGGGGGTTGATGCACGGCGTATCCGCTCCCCGCTATTGGGACCAGGGAGAAGGCGACTACAACGATTCGCGTGACTTCAAGTGGAACAACTACATTGGTCGTTACCATTCTCGTCATCTCGATCTGATGGACTTGCTGGCGCTCTACCAGCCGCGGGCGAATGCGCCGCTGGACGAACTGGCTAAGCTAATGGGTTTTCCTGGAAAGCTGGGCATGGATGGCTCCGCGGTTTGGCAGGCCTGGCAGGAAGGCCGTGCAGCTGAAATCCGGGATTACTGCGAGACTGACGTGGTAAACACCTATCTCGTCTATCTTGGTTTCCAGCGCATGAGAGGTGTGCTTGACCAGGGGGCCTGGGTGCAGGAACTTGCGGTGGTCAGGGATGTGCTGGAGCGGCAGGAGGCTCCTCACTGGAGAGCTTTTCTGGCGGCCTGGCCGAAACAGGAGGGGTAGAGAATGTCTGTCATCGGTACGATTCTGATCGGCCTGATCGTGGGTTTGGTCGCCAGGTTGTTGCACCCGGGGCGTGATCGCCTGGGCCTGCTCATGACTACGCTGCTGGGAATTGCTGGCGCCATGGTGGCGACCTATGGCGGCCAGTTCCTGGGCATCTACCATGCGGGGGAAACGGCGGGTTTCATTGGTGCTGTCGTTGGCGCGGTCATCCTCCTCTTCGTCTTCACTAGGCTGAAAAATTAAAAAAGAGTTTGACATCAGCGGCAGCTTCTCTATAATTCGCCGCTCTTAGCAGGCGCGTAGCTCAGCTGGTTAGAGCACCACCTTGACATGGTGGGGGTCGTTGGTTCGAGTCCAATCGCGCCTACCAACACTTGGGATTCGATCGCATGTTCCGAACTTGCTTCACTGCCGGAAACTAAAAAGATCGGGTTCCGCTGTCTGCTAAAAAAGTGCGGTTCCGACCGCACTTTTTTTTCGTCCACTCGCCGCGTAACCCCGTTTTGATTCTTCATTGCAAAGAATACGCCGAGGCCTAAATCTCATGCCGAACATTACGCTTCCTGATGGGTCCATCCGCAGCTTCGACCATCCCGTCACCGTGGGTGAAGTTGCCGCTTCCATTGGAGCGGGCTTGGCCAAGGCTTCGCTGGCTGGTCGTGTGGACGGAAAGCTGGTGGACTTGTCGCACCGCATTGAGACGGATGCGCAGCTGGCCATCGTGACCGACAAGGGGGAAGAGGGCGTCGACATCCTCCGCCACTCGACGGCTCACCTGCTGGCGCATGCGGTCAAGGAGTTGTTCCCGGAGGTGCAGGTCACCATCGGGCCGGTGATCGAGAATGGCTTCTACTATGACTTCGCCTACAAGCGCCCGTTTACGCCTGAAGATCTTGAAGCGATTGAATGCCGCATGGCCGAGATCGTTCAGCGCGCCATTCCGGTGGTCCGCGAAGTCCGGCCGCGTGACGAGGCGGTGGCCTTCTTCAAGTCGATCGGCGAGAACTACAAGGCGGAGATCATCGCCTCCATTCCAGAGGGCGAGGACGTCTCCCTTTATCGCCAAGGTGACTTCATCGACTTGTGCCGAGGGCCACATGTGCCATCCACGGCCAAGCTGAAGGTCTTCAAGTTGACCAAGGTAGCCGGTGCCTATTGGCGTGGCGATTCCAAGAACGAGATGCTGCAGCGCATCTACGGTACCGCCTGGGCGAAGAAGGAAGAGCTGGAGGCCCACCTCCATATGCTGGAGGAGGCGGAGAAGCGCGATCACCGCAAGCTGGGGCGGCAGCTCGATCTCTTCCATATTCAGGAAGAGGCGCCGGGCATGGTGTTCTGGCACGCCAAGGGCTGGACGCTGTGGCAGCAGGTCGAACAATACCTGCGTAAGACGATCTATGAACACGGCTATCAGGAAGTGAAAACGCCCCAGATCGTCGATCGCTCCCTATGGGAAAAATCCGGTCACTGGGGGATGTACTCCGATCTGATGTTCACCACGCAGTCCGAGAAGCGGGACTACGCTGTGAAGCCCATGAACTGCCCGTGCCACATTCAGATCTTCAATCAAGGCCTGAAGAGTTACCGCGATCTGCCGCTGCGCATGGCCGAGTTTGGCTCCTGTCACCGCAATGAGCCGTCGGGTTCGCTGCACGGCATCATGCGCGTGCGCAATTTCGTCCAGGACGACGCCCATATCTTTTGTACTGAAGAGCAGGTGCAACAGGAGGCGGCCGAGTTTATCCGTCTGCTGCAGAAAGTGTATGCGGACTTCGGCTTCACGGATGTTCAGGTGAAGCTGTCTACGCGGCCTGAAAAGAGGGTCGGAACCGATGAGCAGTGGGGCGAGGCCGAGGCTGCGCTGGCTTCCGCGCTTGATGCGCAGGGGCTCGCCTATGATCTGCAGCCAGGTGAGGGCGCATTCTACGGCCCCAAGATCGAGTTTTCCCTGAAGGATTGCCTGGGGCGAGTGTGGCAATGCGGTACCTTGCAGCTCGACTTCAATCTGCCGGTACGGTTGGGGGCGGAATATGTGGCCGAAGACAACGCCAAGCGTTTTCCCGTCATGTTGCACCGCGCCATCCTGGGGTCGCTGGAGCGCTTCATCGGGATACTCATCGAGAACTACGCGGGGGCTCTGCCGTTGTGGCTGAGTCCGGTGCATGGTGTGGTGATGAATATCTCGGAAGGCCAGGCGGATTATGCGAAAGAGGTGTTGAGTCGCCTCAAGGTCGCGGGTTTCCGCGTCGAGGCGGATTTGCGCAACGAAAAGATAAATTATAAAATCCGCGAACATAGCGTGCACAAGCTGCCATATCAGATCGTCGTAGGCGAAAAAGAAAAGGCGGCTGGCGTCGTCGCAGTGCGCGCCCGAGGCGGCCAAGATCTTGGCCAAATGTCCCTCGATTCGCTGATCGAGCGCTGGCATCGCGAAATTGACGCGAAGTCCGCTGCGGTCTGATATTGGTTTTCGTGGAGAACTGAACCATCGCTCAAGAGAAGAAGCAGCGCGTCAACGGGGAAATCAACGCGCCCGAAGTCCGGCTGGTCGGTGATGACGGCGAGCAGCTCGGCATTGTTTCCCTGAATGCAGCCCTGAGTGTGGCCGAAGAGGCCGGCCTGGATCTCGTTGAGATCGCGCCGATGGCAAAGCCGCCGGTCTGTCGTGTGATGGACTATGGCAAGTTCAAGTATCAGGAACAGAAAAAGGCCCATGAGGCCCGGCTCAAACAGAAGCAGGTGCAGGTCAAGGAGGTCAAGCTCCGGCCGGGTACCGACGAGAATGACTACCAGATCAAGCTGCGCAACCTGAGGCGCTTCTTGGAAGAGGGCGACAAGTGCAAGGTGACCTTGCGCTTCCGTGGGCGTGAAATGGCGCACCAGGAGTTCGGTTTGCGGCAATTGGAGCGGGTCAAGGCTGACTTGGAAGAACTGGGTCAGGTCGAGCAGATGCCGAAGATGGAAGGGCGTCAGATGATCATGGTCATCGCGCCGAAGAAGAATCGCTGAAAGGCGGTAGCAGCAGTCCCCGGTAGTATCGGGTGATACCGAGGCCGAAACGGTCTTGGAAAACAAGTGGTGCCAGGTGTCAAAAGCGTTGTAGTTGAGCGCTACCTGGCGGCATTCATAAACACGGAGTCTTAGCAATGCCCAAGATGAAGACCAAGAGCGGGGCCGCCAAGCGGTTCAAGGTCCGCTCTAGCGGTGGGATCAAGCGGTCCCAAGCGTTCAAGCGCCACATCCTCACCAAGAAAACCACCAAGAGCAAGCGTCAGCTGCGTGGCATGACTGAAGTTCATGCCGCTGATGAAAAGCTGATCCGTGCCATGCTTCCTTACGCCTGATAGGAGACCACCATGCCCAGAGTAAAACGTGGTGTAGTCGCCCGCGCCCGTCACAAGAAGGTGCTGGATCAGGCCAAGGGTTACCGCGGCCGTCGCAAGAACGTATATCGCATCGCCAAGCAGGCGGTGATGAAGGCGGGTCAGTATGCCTATCGTGACCGCCGTCAGCGCAAGCGTCAGTTCCGTACCCTGTGGATTGCGCGTATCAACGCCGCCGCCCGTGAGTTGGGTCTGACCTACAGCACTTTCATGAATGGCCTGAAGAAGGCGGCGGTTGAAGTGGACCGCAAGGTGCTGGCCGATCTGGCTGTTTTCGACAAGCCGGCTTTTGCCGCGCTCGCCGAGCAAGCCAAGGCCAAACTCGCTGCGTAAGCTGACGCAGCGCCAAAAAAGGAGGCCTAGCCTCCTTTTTTTTTCTGATTTCCGCATGGCAGTAAAATGGATAACCTGGATCAACTGATTCAACAGGCCGAAGGCGAATTTGCCGCGGCGGCGGACAGTGCCCAGCTGGAGCAAGCCAAGGCGCGTTACTTGGGCAAGAGCGGTTCCCTGACCGAGCGCTTGAAGGGCTTGGGGAAGCTCGATCCCGAGGCCAGGCGAGAGGCCGGGGCCGCCATCAACCGGGTCAAGGAGTCGATTGAGCGTGCCCTTGAGGCGAGGCGCCAGGCGCTGAGGGAGGCCGCCCTGCTGGCTCAGCTTGCCGCCGAAGCGCTGGACGTGACGCTGCCGGGCAGGGGATCGGCGGCAGGTGGGCTCCATCCGGTCAGCCGGACACTGGAACGAATCGAGCGCCTGTTTGGCTCCATCGGCTTCGTGGCAGTCGATGGTCCGGAGATCGAGACAGACTGGCACAACTTCACTGCGCTGAATACGCCTGAAAATCACCCCGCGAGGTCGATGCACGACACCTTCTATCTAGAAGGCCAAGACGAAGTCCTGCTACGTACCCACACCAGCCCCGTGCAGGTCCGCGCCATGCAGGCCCATGTGGCGCGCTTCGGACACCTGGATTCCATGCCGGAATTGCGCATCATCGCGCCGGGCCGAGTTTATCGGGTGGACTCGGATGCGACGCACTCGCCGATGTTCCATCAAGTGGAGGGGCTGTGGATAGGAGAGAAGGTCAGCTTCGCCGATCTGAAGGGGGTCATTGCCGACTTCCTGCGCAAGTTCTTTGAATCCGAGGATTTGCAGGTTCGCTTCCGCCCATCGTTTTTCCCCTTCACCGAGCCATCCGCTGAAATCGACGTCGCCTTCATGAGCGGCGCACTGGAAGGCCGTTGGCTGGAGATTGCCGGTTGCGGCATGGTTCATCCGAATGTGCTGAGATTTGGCGGTATCGACCCGGAGCGCTATACCGGCTTTGCCTTCGGCATGGGGCCGGATCGCCTGACGATGCTGCGCTACGGCGTGACCGATCTTCGCCTCTTTTTCGAAGGCGACCTGCGTTTCCTGGGTCAATTCAGGTAAAAGGACCATGCAATTCTCAGAATACTGGCTGCGGACCTTTGTCGACCCGCAACTCGATAGCGAATCGCTAGGCCATCTTCTCACCATGGCTGGGCTGGAGGTGGAGGAGGCGGTTCCGGCCGCGCCGAAGTTCTCGGGCGTGGTTGTCGCACGTATCGTCGAGGCCGAGAAGCATCCCAATGCCGACAAGCTCAGGGTCTGCAAGGTAGATGTCGGTACGGGCGAACTGCTGCAGATCGTCTGTGGGGCTCCGAATGCGGCCGTTGGCCTGACCGTCCCGTGCGCGAAAGTTGGCGCCTTGCTGCCGGGCGACTTCGCGATCAAGGCGGCCAAGCTGCGTGGTGTCGAGTCCTTCGGCATGCTCTGCTCCGGCCGTGAACTGGGTTTCTCCGATGACCATTCAGGCCTGCTGGTCCTGCCGGCAGATGCGGAGGTCGGGGCGGATCTGCGCGACTATCTGGCGCTGGACGACACGCTCTATACGATCAAGCTGACTCCCAACCGGGCGGACTGTCTGAGTCTCGCGGGGGTGGCGCGCGAAGTGGCCGCGCTTACCGGCAAGCCACTCACGCTGCCGGCGGCGGAGGCGGTGGCGCCTACCATTGAAGGGCGGCGTGAGGTCGTGCTGGAGGCACCCGAGGCTTGCCCCCGTTATTGCGGCCGGGTGCTGCGTGGGGTCAATGCAGGGGCTGCGACGCCCGACTGGATGAAGCAACGGCTGCTCCGTAGCGGCATCCGTTCCATTAGCGCACTGGTGGACGTCACCAACTATGTGATGCTGGAACTCGGCCAGCCGCTGCATGTATTTGATGACACCAAGCTCAGTGGCTCCATTCACGTCCGCTATCCGAAGGCTGGCGACCAGCTGTTGCTGCTCAATGGACAGACGATTGCGCCGGACGCCGACGTGTTGGTCATTGCGGATGACCACAAGCCGCTTGCACTCGCCGGCATCATGGGTGGAGAGGAAAGTGGGGTAACGCTGGACTCCACCGAGATCTTTCTGGAAAGCGCCTTCTTCGCGCCGGCGGCGATTGCCGGTCGGGCGCGTCGATACGGATTCGGTTCGGATGCGTCCCACCGTTTCGAACGGGGCGTGGACTTCGAACTGCCGCGGTTGGCGATGGAGCGCGCGACCCGCCTCATTCTCGATATCTGTGGTGGCGAAGCGAGTCCAGTGGAAGAGGCGCTGGACAAGGCCCATCTGCCAACACGGCCGGCGGTCATACTCAGGCCGGCGCGAGTGCGGCGCCTGCTAGGTGTCCAACTGGGTGATGCAGATATGAAGGCCCTGTTGGAGCGCGTGCACTTGGGCGTACAGGAGCAAGGAGATTGCTTTCTTGTTTCTCCGCCGTCCTTTCGGTTCGATATCGCCATCGAGGAAGACCTGGTCGAGGAACTGGCGCGCCTGTATGGATATGACAATATCCCAGCCGTTCCGCCCCAGGGCTCCCTGATGATGCTGGAGCAGAGTGAGAGCAAGCGCTCGACTTGGGCTGTGCGCCACCTTCTGGCTGCACGCGGCTATCAGGAAGTGGTGAACTTCTCGTTTGTAGATGAGGCGTGGGAACGCGATTTCTGCGCCAACCCCGATCCCATTCGTCTTGCCAACCCGATCGCCAGCCAAATGGGCGTGATGCGTACCAGCTTGATTCCCGGCTTGGCTGCCGTTCTCGCCACCAACCGTAAGCGCCAGCAGCCGCGTGTGCGTATTTTCGAGATCGGCCGCTGCTTCGAGCGCAAGGCGGACGGCGAGCCCGTTCAAGGTTTCCACCAGCCGGTGCGGGTCGCTGCCTTGGCCGCAGGAGGTGCTTTGTCCGAGCAATGGGGAGTTGCGGACAGGGGGGTCGATTTTTATGACGTCAAGGGCGATCTCGAGGCTTTGTTCGCTCCCGGTGCGCTGACCTTCGAGCGCCTTTCAGACCCTGCTCTGCATCCGGGGCGCGCAGCGTCGGTTCTGTTCAATGGCCGGCATGTCGGCGTGATCGGAGAAGTTCACCCCATCTGGGTGCAGACGTATGAACTCGGAAGCGCCCCCATCGTGTTTGAGATCGAACTGGATGCGCTTCTGGCCGCACAGTTGCCCGTCAGTGCGGAGATTTCCCGCATGCCTGCGGTGGCTCGTGATTTGGCGCTTGTGGTCGGGCAGGAGGTCAGTGTCGCGCGGGTGCTGGAGGTGTTGCGGGAAGTCGCGCCGCCCATCGTGCGCGAGATTGCGCTGTTCGATGTCTATCATGGCAAGGGCATTGACCCTGACAAGAAGAGCCTTGCTTTCAGGATGTTGATGCAAGATACTCAGCGAACCCTTGAAGACGCCGAGGTTGAGGCTGCGATCGCAGCTCTCGTCCAACACGCCGAAGGCACTCTGGGTGCGCGCTTGCGTGGATCTGGAGAATGAAGGTGACCCTGACTAAGGCGGAACTGGCCGATTTGTTGTTTGAGCGTGTCGGGTTGAACAAGCGCGAAGCCAAGGACATGGTGGAGGGCTTTTTCGAGGAGATCCGCACCGCGCTGGAACGTGGTGACAGCGTCAAGCTGTCCGGCTTCGGCAATTTCCAGCTGCGCGACAAGCCTCAGCGTCCAGGGCGTAATCCTAAGACCGGCGAAGAGATCCCGATTACTGCACGTCGTGTGGTGACCTTCCATGCCAGCCAGAAACTGAAAGCCGCTGTGGAGCAGCTCAGCGATGCAAGCAGGCAGCCTTGACGAACTTCCAGCGGCTTTGCCGCCCATCCCTGCAAAGCGTTATTTCACGATAGGTGAGGTGAGTGAGCTATGTGGCGTCAAGCCGCATGTCCTGAGGTATTGGGAGCAGGAGTTCACGCAGCTGAAGCCGGTAAAGCGGCGTGGCAATCGGCGTTATTACCAGCATCATGAAGTGTTGCTGGTGCGTCGGATCCGTCAGTTGCTTTACGAGGAAGGTTTCACCATTTCTGGTGCCCGCAACCGGTTGGGGGAAACTGCCATCCGGGAACAGGAAGATGCGAGCGAAGTCGAGCACTATCGAGCGCTGGTACTAGAGGTGCGAGGTGAGATGCAGGCCTTGCTCGCGGAACTGAGAAGTTGATTCTTCTGCTGGCAAAGTGTTCAAAAGTTGCTATAATGGCGGCTTGTGTCGGGGCGTAGCGCAGCCTGGTAGCGCACTTGCATGGGGTGCAAGGGGTCGCGAGTTCGAATCCCGCCGCCCCGACCAATTGAACAAAACAAAAACCGGCCCTAGGCCGGTTTTTGTTTTTCTGCCGCGGCAGTTCGATTTCTGTCGCTATGCTAAGATTTCAGCCCTCTTGGCCGTGGTGGTTCGTCTTGCTGCGGCGCTCCGTTCGGATTCCAAATGCGTATTCTGGTTAGTAACGACGACGGCTATTTCGCCCCTGGTATCGCGGCGCTCGCCGAGGCGCTTGCTACCGTCGGTGAGGTAACGGTGGTTGCTCCGGAGCGGGATCGCAGCGGCGCCAGCAATTCCCTCACCTTGGACCGACCGCTGTCTCTGCGCAAGGCGGCGAACGGTTTTCACTTTGTGAATGGCACTCCCACCGACTGCGTCCATCTGGCTGTGACGGGGATGCTGGATTATCTGCCTGATATGGTGGTCTCGGGCGTGAACCATGGGGCCAACATGGGCGATGACACGATTTACTCCGGCACGGTTGCGGCTGCGACTGAGGGGTTCCTGCTTGGCGTGCCGTCCATTGCCGTCTCCCTTGTCAGCAAGGCTGCGACGGATTTTTCTGCTGCGGCGCAAGTGGCGAAAGAGTTGGCGGAACGCTTCCTGCGCTCGCCGTTCCGGCGACCTGTTCTGCTTAACGTCAATGTCCCGGACGTTCCTTATATGCAATTGCGCGGGATGAGGGTGACGCGTCTTGGCAAGCGCCACAAGGCTGAGCCCGTGATCAAGAGCCTTACCCCGCGCAATGAAACCGTCTATTGGGTCGGCGCTGCGGGTGGTGCGGCGGATGCGGGGGAAGGCACGGACTTCAACGCGGTTGCCAATGGCTATGTATCGGTTACGCCCCTGCAGATCGACCTGACGCATACAGGTCTCATCGAGCCGGTAGCGGAATGGTTGGCTTGACGAGCATGCGCAGGACGGACAGCACTCAGGCCGCCCGGGCACGGGCGAGAATGGTTGAGCGACTGAGGGTGCAAGGGATTCGGGATGAGCGCGTGCTGGCTGCCATGCAGAGCATTCCGCGGCATCTCTTCGTGGAGGAAGGGCTAGCCTACAGCGCGTACGATGACACCGCTCTGCCTATCGGCTTTCAGCAGACGATTTCCCAGCCCTATGTCGTTGCCAGGATGATAGAAACACTCCGAACAGGCAGAGAACTGGGCCGTACGCTGGAGATCGGGGCGGGATGTGGTTATCAGGCGGCGGTTTTGTCCATGCTGGCTTCGGATGTCTATACCGTCGAACGGATCCGGCCACTTTTGGATAGGGCAAGGGAGAACCTTAGGCCGCTACGCTTGCCCAATGTGCGTCTGAAATGCGCAGATGGTGCGCTTGGTCTCGCCGAAGCCGCGCCCTTCGATACGATCATCGTGGCTGCGGCTGCGCTTGGGGTTCCTCAGGCCTTGAAGGATCAGCTGGCACCGGGAGGGCGCCTGATGATACCGGTCGGGGGGAACGATCAACGCTTGTTGCTCATTGAGCGGCAAGGTCAAGTCTTCAGGGAAAGCTGGTGCGAACCTGTGCGTTTCGTACCGCTCCTGTCTGGTACGGAATGAACGACTCAGTGCTGAAATACAAGAAAATTTCCCTTGCCGGGCTGGTGCTCGTGCTTGGTGTGCTCTCCGGATGTGCTTCGCGGGTATCTGCGCCGATTCGCGATGGAAACGGGGTGTCGCCTCCGCCGGCGGCTACCCAGGTGGAACGGCAAGGCATTCATGTGGTGAAGCAGGGAGAAACGCTGCTGGGGATTTCCCGTCAGTACGGGCAGAGCGTTCGTGATCTCGTTGCCTGGAACAACCTGGCCAATCCTAACCAGATCCACGTAGGGCAGGAGTTGCGTGTCTCGCCTTCGGTGGAACCCTCTGGCGGCGCGGTTGCGACCGCGATCCCGGTGTCTCCCGAGCCCGTGATCGTCAGTCCGGTCACGTCGTCAAGCGGGGAGACGGGTGGGGCGGCGATCAAGCAGGCGCCCCTTGGCGGCAAACAGCCCTATTCCGATGAGGCATGGAACAGGACCCAGCCCAAGCCGGCAGCGCCGGTCGAGGGACCCTCCATGCCTGCGCAGCCCACGGCCGATGGCAGCAAGGACATCGCGGGCGATGGAGACTGGCTGTGGCCGGCCAAGGGCAAGGTTCTGGCGGGCTTCAGCGAGGCGACGAACAAGGGGTTAGACATTGCCGGCAATCCGGGGGATCCGGTGATTGCTTCCGGCGCTGGCAAGGTTGTGTACTCCGGCAGTGGCTTGCGTGGCTATGGAAAACTAGTCATCATCAAACACGACGCGAACTACCTCACGGCATACGCCCACAACCAGCAACTGCTGGTGAAGGAAGGGGATTCCGTCACCAAGGGACAGAAGATCGCTGAACTGGGCAGTACCGATACAGACCGACCCAAGCTTCACTTCGAAATCCGTAAGCAGGGCCGGCCAGTCGATCCGATGAAGTATCTGCCCCCCCGCTGACGAGAGGAGGCCTATGGAAGAGCCGGTTAGCCCTGACGATCTCGACAGTCATGAACCGGACCTTCCGCTGGAGGTGGAGGTCTTCGCCGAACAGCAGGCCCAGGTTGTCGAGAACGACTTCCTTAGTGATGTCACCCAGATCTATCTGAACGAGATCGGCGCCAATCCCTTGCTGTCGGCCGAGGAGGAAGCGGCCCTGGCGAGAAGGGTCAGGGCAGGCGACTTCGATGCCCGCCAGACGATGATAGAGCGCAACCTGCGCCTCGTCGTAAATATCGCCAAGCATTACCTCAATCGCGGAATTCCACTGCTAGATCTCGTCGAAGAGGGAAATCTCGGCTTGATGCATGCGCTGGAGAAATTCGATCCTGAGCGCGGCTTCCGTTTCTCCACCTACGCGACATGGTGGATCAGGCAGAACATCGAGCGGGCGATCATGAACCAGTCCCGTACCATCCGGCTGCCGGTTCATGTGGTGAAGGAACTGAATCAGGTTCTCAGGGCGCAGCGCAATCTCGAAGCGAGTTCCAATGGTGAATGCAGCCTGGAGGAGATCGCCAGCAGGCTAGAAAAACCGATAGAGGATGTTCGCGCCATTCTGGCCTTGAGCGAACACACCGCATCGCTGGATGCGCCACTGGATATCGACCCCAGTCTGTCGATCGGCGAGTCCTTGGCCGACGACAGGGCTGAAACCCCGGAAACACAGATCCACACGGCCGAGATCGAGGGCTTGATTCACGCGTGGATCGACATGCTCAACGATAAGCAACGACTGGTCATTCGCCACCGGTACGGTATCGACGAATGCGAGTTGATGACGCTGGAGGAGTTGGCTGCAAGGCTGGAGCTGACGCGGGAGCGGGTGCGCCAGATCCAGCTGGAGGCGCTTGGGCAATTGCGGCGCATCCTGAAGCGGCGGGGAATCTCCAAGGACGTTCTGCTGTAGCAGAGCGGTTCAGTCCGTCCGTACTGAGCTCAGCGTGGTCGTGCTTCTGCGGTTGCGCAAGGCTTCCGCAAGTTGGAAGACCGACATCGCATAAAAGCTGCTCTTGTTGTAGCGGGTGATTACATAGAAGTTGCGGTAGCCCAGCCAGTATTCGGTGGCCGCGCCGGGTGTTTCCAGGTCTACCAAAGTTGCCGGCGCGGGTATCGGTCGATTGCCGGCGGCGCTTACGCCCGCTTGTACCAATGCTTCGGGTGTCAAACTTGGCTCTATGCCGGCCGCCACCAGGGAGGCGGCGTCCGTCTGAGCCGAAAGCTTGGCGCGGCTGGCGATTTCCGCACCGGGTTCCCAGCCATGGACCTGCAGGTAGTGCGCCACGCTGCCGATGGCGTCCGCTGGAGCGCTGTCGAAGTCGATGTGGCCGTCGCCGTCGAAATCCACCGCGTAATTCCGGATGCTGCTCGGCAGAAACTGCGGGTAGCCTAGCGCACCCGCATAGGAGCCGTAGTAGCTGTCGGCGCTGCGACCTTGTTCCCGGGCCAGCAGGAAGAGTTGCTCTAACTCCCGCCTGAAGAGTTGCGCGCGTGGGGGATAGCCGAATGCCAGGGTGGCGAGAGCGGAGACCGCTTCGAAATTTCCTGTATGGCGGCCGTAGACGGTTTCGACCCCGATGATTGCGACGATCACTTCGGCCGGCACTCCGTAGCGCATGGAGGCCTGTTCCAGTGCTTGCTCGTTGTCTCGCCAGAAGGCCAGCCCCCCCTCGATGCGAACCGGCTCGATGAAGCGGCTGCGATAGCGCTGCCAGGATCGTACCCCCGGTTTGCTCGGTGGCAGGATGAGTTTGATTACCTGGGGATCCATGACGGCGCGCCCCAGGACGGTTTCGAGCTCGCTGCGCTCGAAAGCGTGCTTCTCAACCATTTCGACGATGAAACGTCGGGCGTCCTCGTTATCCGAGAAATCGGCGTGTGCGACCAAGGGTGAAAGGGTGAGCAGACTGGCGGCGAGGAGTCGGTGCAAAGTCATTTGAGCTTCAGTTTGGTGATGCGTTGTTGCAGGTCCCGGATTTTCTCAGCGGAGGCTCCGGAGCCGTAGCGGAGACGGGCATACTCGGCGCAGATGCCGCGTAGTTCCTCTGCTTCGGCGGGACGGGCAAGAGCGAGCCGTCTTCCGTAATCGGCAGGCCCTTCCCACCGGTGGCGCGCCAAGCCACGGCGCGCGAGTTTGTGACAGAAGGAGGCCCAGCCTTTCTGCAAGGGACCGTGCGCCTGGTGTTGCCGCTGCGCCCACAGGAGCAGCAAGCCCATCAAGACCCCTGCGGCGATGCCCATGGCGGTAGCCAGTGTTCCCCAGTCCGGCTTCTGCAGACCGAGGCGTGCAAGTAGATCCCTCTGCCGCTCCGGATTGTAGCCAAGAATCCACTGGTTCCAGGCGTTGTTCGCTGCTTCCCAGCGGTGGCGCAGGCTGCGCAGCCAGTCCGGCATGGCGAGGGCGCGGGCTTCGGTGGCGGGCAAACCGGCGCTCAGGCCGCTGTCGAGACGGCCGGGGGCCGCGAGTGCGGTCGGATCGACCCGTTCCCAACCCCGCCCGTCGAACCACACCTCAGCCCAAGCGTGCGCGTCGGACTGACGGACCACCAGGCTGCCGTCGATGGGGTTGATCTCTCCGCCCTGGTAGCCGGTAACCACCCGGGCAGGTATGCCTGCGGCGCGCATCAGGAAAACGAATGCGGAGGAGAAGTGCTCGCAGAAGCCACGCCGGCTGTCGAAGAGGAACTCATCTATTGCTTGCTGGCCGAGTAGCGGAGGCTCCAGGGTATAGGTGAGTCCGGCTTCTCGGAGGTGATTCTGGACGCGCTCCAGGACGGCGCGCGGGTCATTTCCTGCTGCCGCCGCCAGCCGTTGGGCGAGGTCGTAAGTGCGCGGGTTGGAGCCCTTGGGGAGCTGTCTGGCCGCGGAGAGGACTCCCGGAGCTTCCACCACTCCCACCCAGGTCTCGGGGTAGGCGGCGAGATCGAAGCGGGTCCGCTGACGGACGGGGGCGATCGTGAGGGCAAGGAAATCGGTGCTGTACCGGATGCCCTGCAGACCGGCTGCAGGGAAGTCCAGCGCCAGCAGCCAAGTGCGATTATGGGGCTCCAGCGTGAGGCGATAGTCTATTCTCCGGCCGCTGGGCCGGTAGGAAGGCTCTGTAGTGGTAACGGCACTGGCCGGACGCCAGGTCGTGCCATCGAACTCGCTCAGCACGGGGCCGCGCCAGTAGCGTTGGTGAGGTTGCGGCGGCGGGCCGTCGAAGTCGGCCCGGAAGGCGATTTCCTCCGACAGGCCCAGCCGGCTGATCGAGCCGGGTTGCATGCTGTCGGTGAGGCCGCTGCGGGCGCTGAATGCGTCCGCTGGCAGTCCCCACAGGGGGCCTTGCACCCGGGGAAAGAGCACGAAGAGGGCGAGCATGAAAGGCATGCCCTGCGCCGCCAGCAGGGCTGATGTGCGGAGCCTGGCCTTGGTGCTCGCATCCGTATCGACGAGGGCCAGCAGAGAGGCTAGCGCCAGCAGGGTGGCGCAGAGCGCGAGCGCCGCGACCGGTAGGCTCTGGTCTTCGAAGAAGATGCTCAACTGCAGGAAGAAGGCGAGGAGCACGGCGACGCGTATGTCGCGGGCGGCCTTTGTTTCCAGCAGCTTTAGGCAAAGCAGGATAGCGAGCAGCGATACCCCGGGATCCTTGCCGAAGAATTGGCCGAAGCCGATGCGGATGCCAGCGCAGGCGCTAATGGCGATCAGCATGACCAGCAGGCGGTGCGGCGGCAATTGGCCGCGCCACAGGCGCAAGGCTCGCCAGCCCAGCAGCGCCAGGCATAGCGCCGTTACCCAGGCGGGCAGATACGGCGTGTGGGGGCCGAGGGTGAAGATGGCCGTTGCCAGCAGCCAGCAGGCTTGGTTCCGGTTCAGAGAGGCCGCGGGCTGTGCGCTTGCGGACGGTCGGGGAGCGGCCTTAGCCATGGAGAGCGCCTCGATTGCCATGAAGGGCGAGGGCTCGCAGGCAGGCGTGCCTGTGCGCGGCGCCTCTCCCTGCCGGCAAGGCGGTTCCCGGAAGCGTGAGCGCGAAGGCCACGCCGGCGCGTTCGGCGGCGATCACCCAGGCTGTCAGGCGGGAGATCCGGGCCTCTTCGTCCAGATGCAAGGGAAGATCGCGCCAATTGAGCAGCACATCCCCGCCCTGCAGGCCGGTGAATTCCTTGGTGAGCAGCGGCCCTCCGCGGGCCAGCACCTTCCAGGCGACGTGCCGGGGGGAGTCGGACTCGCGGTATTGCCGCAGCCCGGCAAAATCATCATCGCCGCTGCCGCCTGAGCGCAGGCCTTGACGCTGGCCGGCGGCCGCGCCAGGCAGCGCTGGCGGGAAGGCCTCCGGGGTGGGGAATACCAGGCATTCCAGGTCTGGCACGAACACGCTCCACGCCCGTATCAGGCCGAGGGGCCAATGGGTCTCGAGTACGGTGCGGCCTATTGGCAGCACGCCGCGCTGCTCGGTTGAGCACGGGATGGAGATCACGATGGTGTCTTCAGCCGGGATCTCGAAACAGGTCGCGCCGTCCTGGGCGCGCAG
The DNA here is from genome assembly GCF_012911025.1 of Azoarcus sp. TTM-91. Lineage (GTDB taxonomy): Bacteria > Pseudomonadota > Gammaproteobacteria > Burkholderiales > Rhodocyclaceae > Azoarcus. The sequence goes on from NZ_WUEI01000003.1 coordinate 40,104, forward strand.
CAGCAGGGCAGGGCGTCGTTCGCTGCGTGTGTTCTGCAGAGCCAGCCGGAAGACTGCGCTCTCGCCGCAGAATACCGGCTCGCTGCGGCCAGGCACGATGCTGAGTCCCAGCAGGTTGCGGAATGCGTGAACCATGCTGGCGATACCGGCGCCGCCAAGCAGGAAGGTGAGAGCGTAGCCCAGGCTGAGGTTGTAGTTGATCGAGGCCAGCAACATGACCAGCAATGCGAGGGCAAATGCGATGCCACTACCGGTCGGGAGCACGAAAATCCGTCGTTGCTTGAGGCGTATGGGTGCGACCTCGACAGGGCCGACGCGAAACAGCCAGCGATCCAGGCGCCGCCGCAGTGCGGAGGCGCTCATGCGCCCAGCGCGACGGACTGCAGCACCCGGACCAGGGCCGCAGGCGGCGCAGGCCTGTCGTCGCCGGCAAGGTGGAGCCTGTGACCGGCCACGTGGGGAAAGAGGGCCTGCACGTCTTCGGGCAGGACATGGTCGCGGCCGTCCAGCAGGGCCCAGGCGCGGGCCGCGGAGAGCAGGCCGAGCCCCGCGCGCGGGCTCAATCCGGTGGCGAATTCGGTGCTCAAGCGGGTGGCGTTGAGCAGGGCCTGTACATAGTCGATCAAAGGCTCCGCCACGGTCAGCTGGCGGGCGACCGCCTGCACGGCGAGGAGCTCGGCGGGAGAGATGACCGGTTGCTGACGCTCCAGAAGGCTGCGGCGGTCTTCCCCGCGCAGCAAGGCGCGCTCGGCGTTGCGTGCCGGGTAGCCGAGTTGGATGCGCAGCAGAAAGCGGTCCAGCTGGCTCTCAGGCAAGGGGAAAGTCCCGATCTGGTTCGCCGGATTCTGGGTGGCGATGACGAAGAAGGGATCGGGCAGCGGCAGGGTGTTGCCTTCCGTGGTGACCTGTCGTTCCTCCATGGCCTCCAGGAGTGCGCTCTGCGTTTTGGGCGTTGCGCGGTTGATTTCGTCAGCCAGGATCAGTTGCGAGAATACCGGACCGGGCTTGAAGCGGAAGGCCGCATTTTCGCGGTCGAAGATGGCGACGCCCAGGATGTCTGCCGGCAGCAAGTCGCTGGTGAACTGGATGCGCTGGAATTGCAGCCCGATGAGGCGGGCGAATAGGTGGGCGAGGGTGGTCTTGCCGACCCCGGGCACGTCCTCGATCAGCAGATGGCCACGCGCGATCAGGCAGGCGAGGGCGAGCCGCAACTCCCTGTCTTTGCCGAGAATGATCTGGGAGGCGGCTTCCAGCAGCCGTTCGGCGTGGCGATGGGGCATGGGGTCGTACTGTGAAATTGATAGGGAAGCGGGGATAATAGACGACAAACATCGCGAGTCCGCGCCCTGAAAGGTCAATGCATAGCGCTTTAGCATTAGCCAGACAGCAGGCGACGGACCATACGGGCGCCCGGTTGGAATCGGGCACGGCGAATTAGTTCGCCGCCTTGGGGAAGAGGGGGGATATGACGACTGCGTTCATTACGCACCGCGACTGCTGGTTGCATGACATGGGGACTTTCCACCCGGAGTGTCCCGACCGGCTATCCGCGATCAACGATCGCCTGATCGCGGCTGGGTTGGATCTTTACCTTTCCTTCTACGACGCGCCCGAGGCGACTGCCGAGCAGGTTGCCCGCGCGCATGCGCCCGGCTACCTGGAAGAACTGCTCGCCAATGTGCCCGAGCACGGTATCCGCCATCTGGACCCGGATACCGCGATGAGCCCGGGCACCATGCGGGCGGCCCTGCGTTCGGCTGGTGCTGGCGTGCTCGCGACCGACCTGGTGATGAGCGGCGAGATCGAGAACGCCTTTTGCGCCGTCAGGCCGCCCGGCCACCATGCCGAGCGTGCGAAGGCGATGGGGTTCTGTTTCCTGAACAACATCGCTATCGCTGTCCGTCATGCGACGGAAGTGCATGGCTTGAAGCGGGTGGCCATCGTCGATTTCGATGTGCATCACGGCAACGGCACAGAGGATATCTTCCGCGAAGATCCGCGGGTAATGATGGCCAGCATCTTCCAGCACCCTTTCTATCCCTATAGCGGTGCCGACAATCCGCCTGCCCACATGTGCAACATCCCGGTACCGGCCGGCACGCGCGGCGAGGCTTTCCGCCAGATCGTCAGCGAAGTTTGGGTACCGGCCCTGCGCAACCATAACCCGCAGGCCATCTTCATTTCCGCGGGCTTCGATGCGCACTATGAGGACGATATGGGCTCGCTCGGCCTGGTGGAGTCGGACTATGTATGGGCGACCGAACAGATCAAGGGCGTGGCTGAGGATTGCGGGCATAAGCGCATCATCTCCATCCTCGAAGGAGGCTATGCCTTGTCTTCCCTGGCGCGTTCGGTCGTCGCGCACATCAAGTCGCTCGCCGACCTCTGAGTGGCAAGCCGTTGTTTTGAAAGCCCCGTGGCCTCAGGCCGCCATGTAAGGAAAAGACAACATTGCGGCAGCGTGCATGGCGCTGCCCGAGTTTCGGCGATCGGTTAGAATCAAGGTTTTATCGCTTTCATCCTCACATGATTACCGGATCGATCGTCGCCATCGTCACGCCCATGCACGCGGACGGCAGCCTTGATTTCCCCCGCCTGCGTAGCCTGATCGACTGGCACGTCGCCGAAGGCACGGATGGCATCGTTATCGTCGGTACCACCGGCGAGTCGCCGACGGTTTCGGTGGATGAGCACTGCGAGCTGATCCGCGTGGCCGTCGAGCATGCCGCCGGCCGCGTGCCTGTAATTGCCGGTACTGGCGCGAACTCCACCGCGGAAGCGGTGGAACTCACCCGCTACGCCAAGCAGGCCGGGGCGAGCGCCCACCTTTCGGTGGTGCCTTACTACAATCGGCCTAGCCAGGAAGGGCTTTACCAGCACTTCCGAACCATCGCCGAAGCGGTGGACCTGCCGATGGTGCTCTACAACGTGCCTGGTCGCACCGTGGCCGATCTGTCGAACGACACTGCGCTCAAGCTGGCGGAAATCCCCAACATCATCGGTATCAAGGACGCGACCGGCAGCATCGACCGCGCCTGCGATCTGGTTGCCCGCGCGCCCCAAGGTTTTGCCCTCTACACCGGCGATGACATGACCGCTGCCGCCTTTATTCTGCTCGGTGGCCATGGCGTGATCTCGGTGACTGCCAACGTTGCCCCGCGTGCAATGCATGAACTCTGTGCGGCGGCGCTGGCCGGCGACGGCAAGCGGACCCGGGAGATCAACGCCGCGCTGGTGGGGCTGCATCGCCATCTGTTCTGCGAAGCCAACCCGATCCCGGTCAAATGGGCGGTGGCGCGCATGGGCTGGGTGGAGGATGGTATCCGCCTGCCGCTCACCCCCCTCTCCGACTCCCTGCACGACCGCGTGCGCCAGGCCATGCTGCAGGCCGGCATTTCGCTCTGACCCGACCAATCCACCTCAGGAACCTCATGAATCGCTCCATGCGCACTTCCGTCTCCCTGCTCGCGTTTTCGTTGGCGCTGACGGGCTGCTCGGGTTCGCTGCTTGAATCCAAGCGTATCGATTACAAAAGCGCGAGCACCCGGCAGGTGCCGCAACTGGAGGTCCCGCCGGACCTGACTTCGCCTACCCGCGATGATCGCTACGCGGTGCCGGATGTCGCGCCCAAGGGCGTGGCTACCTATTCCGCCTATAGTGCCGACCGCGCTGCGCAGCCGTCGGTGCAGTCGAACAGCGATGTGCTCCCGGCGGCCGCTGCCGGCAATATGCATATCGAGCGTGCCGGCACCCAGCGCTGGCTGGTGGTTCAGGGCACCCCGGATACGCTGTGGCCGCAGATCAAGGATTTCTGGCTGGAACTGGGCTTCATCCTGAACGTGGACAGCCCCGAAATCGGTGTCATGGAAACCGATTGGGCCGAGGACCGGGCGAAGATTCCCCAGGACTTCGTCCGCTCCACGCTGGGCCGGGTCATCGATGGCCTGTTCTCCACGCCGGAGCGGGACAAGTTCCGTACCCGGATCGAAGCCGGCAAGGAGCCGGGCACCGTGGAGATCTACGTCAGCCACCGCGGCATGATGGAGATTTACCCGACCGAGGCCCGCGATCAGACCATCTGGCAGCCGCGGCCGGCAGATCCCGAACTCGAAGCAGAGATGCTGCGCCGGCTGATGGTCCGGCTGGGGGCGGATGAGGCCCGGGCGCAGGCGGCGCTGGCCTCGGCGCCTGCGGCGGACCGGGCAAAGATCCTTGCTGGCACGGCCGGCCAGGTGCGGCTGAGCCTGCAGGAGCCGTTCGATCGAGCCTGGCGTCGCGTCGGCCTGGCCTTGGACCGGATCGGCTTTACCGTAGAAGACAGGGATCGGGCTCAAGGCCTGTACTTCGTGCGCTACGTCGATCCCGAGGTCGACAACCGCAGCAAGGAAGACTCCGGCTTCTTCTCCAAGCTGGCTTTCTGGCGCAGCAAGGACACCCCGGCGAAGAGCGGGGGAGAGTATCGCCTGCGTATCCAGGAGCGCGGCGACGTGTCCGAGGTTACCGTGCTTACGCGGGAAGGCGGGCAGGATACTTCCGAAACCGCCAAGCGCATTCTCGGGTTGCTGCACCAGGAATTGCGCTGAAACGCTTCGGCGGGCCTCGGGTCCGCCGAATCCCCCCGGAGGTTTCAGCCCCTCCCGAAATGAAAAAAGCCGGCATAGCCGGCTTTTTTTGCTTCAGATGCGCCAGAGAATTACTTGGCGGCGTCCTTGGCAGCGTCAGCGTTTCCCTGGGCGGCGTCCTTGGCAGCTTCGGCGGACTCAGCGGCGCCAGCAGCTTCGGCGGCACCTTCCTTGGCGGCGTCAGCAGCTTCCTTGGCAGCATCGGCGGCGCCTTGAGCGGCGTCGGCAGGGGCAGCAGGAGCCGGAGCGGCTTGTTCAGCCGGAGCGGGGGCAGGAGCGGGAGCCGGCTCTTCCTTCTTGCCGCAAGCGGAAACGGCGAGGGCGACCAGGGCGGCGATGAGAAGAGATTGCTTCATGTTCTTTTTTCCTTGTCGATGGGGTGAAGACAGCAGACGTCCGATGCGAGGTGGTGCGTGAGCACCGGACGAGTGCGGATCGTAGCATGGCAGGTTTGACCCAGCCACCGAATTGGTGCATCGCAATGATACCGGCGGGGCTCATCAAAGCCCAAGCGGGGTGCCGATTGGCCCCGGTTGGGAGTGCATCCAAATTGTTTCAAATTGTGCGATGTGCCGTACCGGTGCATCGTCTTCGTCGAGGGCGCACCGTCCGCGTGCCCTGTCTTCATGGAAGCGCAGGAGCAGCCGCTTGCCGTCGGCGATCATGAACGCCTCCTCCGGCAAAGGCCCTGCCGGGGCCAGCTTGACGACGATCCGGTGGCCGTAGGTAGCGAGCAGATTCACCAAGCGAGGCTGTTCGCTTTGCAGCGGCCCGGCATCTTTCAGCAGGATGCGGACGGCGTCATGCTGGCTGCTGCGCAGGGCGAGGTCCTGCAGCGCCCGAGTACCCGCAAGGCTGGACAGTCCGGTAGTGCTCAGGTCCGGATCGTAGATGCAAAGGCTGTTTTCCGCCGCCCCCAGGAGTTGGAGGGCGGCAGCACGGTAGCCGGCCCAGCTGTCGAAGCTGAATGAAGAACCGGTATTGGCCATGTCGTCCTCCGGCTGGGTCAGTCGCGCGGCGCGCCGAAACCGTCGCAGTACCAGTCGTAAAGCGCTTGCAGCAAGGCGGCAGGATAGTCGCCTGCCTCCAACTGGCGGGCGTGCGCCAGCACCTTCAGTTCACCAGGCGCTTCGCCGGGTTCATGTAGTTTTTCCCCGTTCAGATAGAAGCCGGTTTCCGACCACAGTAGCAGCGTACGGGCGTTCAGCCGGTAGCCCTTGGCTCGTACCGCTTGGTCGAAGCGCTTCCTGCTCAGTGGAGGTTCCGGTGGCTCGAAGAATATCTGCGGTTTGGGCTCGGTCAGGTAGTGGCCGACAAAGTCGGCGACGTCCTCCCGGCTCCAGCGGATGTGCTCCAGCATGGCGGCGATGCGATCGACCATGAGAGGGGAGATCTCCGCCGAGTTCTCGTGCAGTTGCAGGTCGGGATCCTGGTAGATGCCTTCCAGCGTGAGCCTGTCCTGCATCCAGCCGAGGAATTCCGCTCCCAGTTCGGAGGCGGTGGGCGAGCGGAAGCCGATGGAGTAGGTGGTGCACTCGCCGATGGCGATGCCGTTGTGCGCCCAGTGCGGCGGCAGGTACAGCATGTCGCCCGGCTCCAGCACCCAGTCGTGCGCGGGCTGGAAGTTCTTGAGGATACGCAGCGGCGCGCCCTCGACCAGGCTGCGATCTTCCTGGTCGGCGATCTGCCAGCGGCGCTGGCCGCAGCCCTGCAGCAGGAAGACGTCGTAGTTGTCGAAGTGGGGGCCGACGCCGCCGCCATCCACTGCGTAGCTCACCATCAGGTCGTCCAGGCGGGCCTGGGGAATGAAATCGAAGCGGTGCAGCAGTTCGTCGCCCGCCGGAAGCCACAGGTTCAGGCCCTGGACGAGCACCGTCCACGGCGTACGCTTGCCGCGCAGGCGGCTGCGACGCTGCGGCCCGTGTTCCACCGTCCATTCGACGCTGTCGTGGCGGATGTAACGGGATTCCACGTCTGGATCGCAGGCGAGGTCGAAGAGGGCTTCGTGCTCCAGCAGGCCGGTGAAACCGGGAACGGCCTGGCGGACGAGGAGGGGTTTCTTTTGCCAGTATTCCTCAAGGAACTGGCGGGGCGAGAGGCCCCCGAGCAAGGTCGTGATCATGGCTGCGGATTATAGAGGCGGGCGCTTGCAGTGGCCCGGCCGGCAGCAGGGTTTGAGGCTAAAATCGCGCCTTTTCCCCAAGGATTGCCCCATGCCGACCGCCCTCATCGAATCGCTGGATCACGAGGGTCGCGGCGTCGCCCATGCGGATGGCAAGGTGTTGTTCATCGAGGGGGCCTTGCCGGGCGAAGAGGTGGAGTACGAGGTCCTCAAGAGCCGGCCGAATTACGCCCAGGCGGAAGCCATCCGCATCCTCAGGGCAAGCGCGCAGCGGGTGGTTCCACCCTGTCCGCACTTTGGCCTCTGCGGCGGCTGTGCAATGCAGCATCTTGACCCGCTGGCCCAGACCGCGGCCAAGCAGCGGGTATTGGAGAACGCTTTCTGGCATGTGGGCCGGGTGAAGCCCGAGACCATCCTGCCGCCCATCCACGGCATGCCTTGGGCGTACCGTCAGCGGGCACGGCTGGGAGTGCGACGGGTGCCGAGCAAGGGCGGGGTGCTGATCGGCTTCCACGAACGGCGTTCCAGCTACATTGCCGACCTGCAGTCGTGCAGGGTGATGCCGCCACATCTGTCGGCGCTGCTGCCGGCACTGCACGCACTGGTCGAGCGGCTGTCGATTCCGGATCGCCTCCCGCAGATCGAGATTGCGGTGGGCGACGCTGCCACGGTGCTGGTCTTCCGCAATCTTTTGCGCTTCACGGAGGCGGATCACCGCCAACTGGCCGCATTCGCGGAAGAACATGATGTGCAGGTGTGGGAACAGCCTGGCGGGCCGGAAACTGCTGCGCTGCTTTATCCGGCGGCGGCGCCCGGCCTCAGCTATTTACTGCCCGAGTTCGATGTGACGTTGGATTTCCGGCCCACCGACTTCACCCAGGTGAACGTGCACACCAACCGCCTGCTGATCCGCCGTGCCTTGCAATTGCTGGCGCCGCAGCCAGGCGAGCGCATCGCTGACCTGTTCTGCGGCCTGGGCAACTTCAGCCTGCCGATCGCGCGCAGCGGGGCCCATGTGATAGGCCTCGAGGGCAGCGATGCGTTGGTGGAGCGGGCCGGGGCCAACGCGCGCCGCAACGGACTTGAGGGCTGCAGCGAATTCCACGCTGCGAACCTGTTCGAGGCGACTGAAGACAGCCTCGCAGCCCTGGGCAGGCTGGACAAGATGCTGATCGACCCGCCACGCGAAGGCGCGGTGGCGGTGGTGAAGGCCTTGGGCGAGCAGCAACGGCCGCGGCGCATCGTCTACGTCTCCTGCAACCCGGCGACGCTGGCCCGCGACGCCGCCATCCTGGTGCGGGAGAAAGGGTACGCGCTGCGCTCGGCCGGTATCGCCAACATGTTTCCGCAGACCGCGCATGTCGAATCGGTGGCGCTGTTCGAACTCGCCTGAGCGAGGCGGGGCGAGGAAAGGCGGTGGCGGCAGTGCTATACTCCGCGCCTTCCCGGAAGTGGAATCATCTCCGCGGTCCTGACCGATTTCAGGGGGTTTGGGTGAGCGGTTTAAACCAGCAGTCTTGAAAACTGCCGAGGCTTTGCGGCCTCCGTGAGTTCGAATCTCACAGCCCCCGCCAGTTTATGCGGCCCGGCCGGCCCGGCCAGCCTGTTCCCGGCGCGAATTCTCGCGCTCAAACCGAGGATGAACGCAGGCGTTGCCGCTTCATCGCGATTCGAGCCTTTCCATTGTCCCGGCTGATCCTGCTCAACAAGCCCTTCGGCGTGCTCTGCCAGTTCACCGCCGAGCCAGGCAAGGCCACCCTGAAGGACTACGTGCCGGTACCGGACGTGTATGCCGCCGGGCGCCTGGACAGCGACAGCGAGGGCCTGCTGCTGCTGACCGATGATGGTGCCCTGCAGCACCGCATCGCCGATCCCCGCCACAAGTTGCCCAAGACCTATCTGGTGCAGGTGGAGGGTGAGCCGGACGAAACCGCGCTCGCCCGGCTGCGGGCGGGCGTCGATCTGGGCGATTTCGTTACCCTTCCCTGTGAGGCGCGGCAGGTGGACGAGCCGGAATGGCTGTGGCCGCGGGTGCCACCGGTGCGTTTTCGCAAGACGGTGCCGACCTGCTGGCTGGAAATCGTGCTGCGGGAGGGCAAGAACCGGCAGGTGCGACGGATGACGGCCAAGGTCGGCTTTCCGACGCTGCGGTTGGTGCGTGCGCGTATCGGCGAGTGGGCGCTGGAGGGGCTGGCGCCGGGCGAATGGCGGGAAGTAGCGGTGCCTCCGGGCCCCCGGCCGCCGCGGGTTTTTTCGCGCAAGCGTTAGAATCTACGTCTTTCCAAGGTCGGGCCAGAACATGATGAAGCGGGCAGGGCGGGGCGCTTGCGCGCCCCTGGTGCTGGGGGCGATGGTGCTGCTTGCGGCTGCTCCGGCGCGGGCCGAGGTGCAGATGCCGGTGGTCGAACTGGGGGCGGGCATGTACCGCATCGAGGCTGAGGTGGCCTACACCATGCAGACGCGACAACTCGGCCTGATGAACCGGCGCAGCATGCCGGCGCAGCACGGCATGGTGTTCGTGTTCCCGATGGATGCCGGCCACTGCATGTGGATGAAGAACACCCTCCTGCCGCTGTCGGTTGCTTTCCTGGATGCACAGGGCCGCCTCATCAACGTCGAGGACATGCAGCCCCAGACCGAAGACAATCACTGCGCCGCGGCGCCAGCGCGCTACGCGCTGGAGATGAACCTCGGCTGGTTCAAGGAGCGGGGCCTGAAGCGCGGCGATCAGATCCGCGGTATCGACCGGCTGCCCCAGGCGCGTTGAAGAGCGCCGGCTGCCCTGCCGGAACGCGGCTGCGGCGGTAGCTGAACAAAGCCCGAATAAGGCGGCTTTCCCCGGTCTTTTCGGCGGCAGGACTTGCCGGGCGGCGGCGATAATTGCCGCATCTCGTCCTGCGTCCGGTTGTCCGGGCGGTGGGGCGTGGCTTCCCGGAGCCGGCCGTGGCCGAAGACAGCGATCTCGAAAAGACAGAAAGCGCATCACCGCGAAGGCTGCAACAAGCCCGCGAGGAAGGACAGGTTCCGCAGTCGCGGGAACTGTCCACCTTTCTCGTCACCATGACCGGCGTGCTCACGCTGTGGATGCTGGGCGGCTGGATGGCGGAGCGCATGTTCGGCCTGGTGCGGCGGGCCTTCATCTTCGAACGCGAACTCGCCTTTGACCCCACGCTGATGCTGGCTGCGCTGCAGAACCTCCTCGGTAGCGCCTTGCTCACCCTGATGCCGCTTTTCCTCACCCTGATGATTTCCGCGGTGGCGGCGCCGATTGCGCTTGGCGGCCTGGTGTTTTCCTCCAAGGCGTTGGGCTTCAAGTTCGGCCGGCTGAATCCGCTGGAAGGCATCAAGCGCATGTTCTCTGTGCATGGGCTGGCGGAAATGCTCAAGGCGATGCTGAAGGCGGCGCTGGTCGGCGGCGTGGGCAGTATGGTGCTGTGGTGGCAGAAGGACCACCTGTTCGACCTCATGGTGGAGCCGCTGGAGGTGGGCATGTCCGACTTTGCCGACACGGTGATCTTCACCGCGGTGCTGATTGCCGCCAGCCTTGGCTTGCTGGCGCTGCTCGACGTTCCCTTCCAGCTATGGCAATTCCACCGCCGCCTGCGGATGACCAAGGACGAGGTCAAGCAGGAGTACAAGGAACAGGAAGGCGACCCCCAGCTCAAGGGCCGCATCCGCAGCATGCAACGGCAGATGGCGCGCAACCGCATGATGGCCGCGGTGCCGAAGGCGGATGTGGTCGTCACCAACCCGACGCACTTTTCGGTGGCGCTCAAGTACGACGCCGAGAAGATGGGCGCGCCGGTGGTGGTCGCCAAGGGCCGTGGCGAGTTGGCGCTGAAGATCCGGGAGATCGCCCAGGAACACGAGGTTCCGATGCTTGAGGCGCCGCCGCTGGCGCGGGCGCTCTACACCCATTGCGAGTTGGAGGATGCGATTCCGACCCAGCTCTACAGCGCCGTAGCTGAAGTCATGGCCTACGTCTATCAGTTGAACCAGTGGATGAGCCGCGGTGGCATCAAGCCCACCCAGCCGTCCGAGCTGCCGGTGCCGGAAGGCATGGACCCGGGAGTGCCCGAAGAATGAACGCCGAGACTGCCTGACCCATGGCCATCAACGCCCTCAACCTGCGCCGGCTGATCACGCCGGAGAACCTGCGGCCGCTGGCGGCGCCGTTGCTCATCATCATGATCCTGTCGATGATGGTGCTGCCGCTGCCGGTATTCCTGCTGGACGTTTTCTTCACCTTCAACATCGCCGTCTCGGTCATGGTGATGCTGGTGGCGATGTACTCCAGGAAGCCGCTGGATTTCTCGGTGTTCCCCACGGTGCTGCTGGTGACCACGCTGCTGCGGCTGTCGCTGAACGTTGCCTCCACCCGGGTCGTGCTGCTGGAAGGGCATTCCGGGCCGGACGCCGCCGGCAAGGTGATCGAGGCCTTCGGCCACTTCCTGCTGGGCGGCAACACCGCGGTCGGCATCGTGGTGTTCGTCATCCTCACCCTGATCAACTTCGTCGTCATCACCAAGGGCGCTGGCCGGATCGCGGAAGTGAGCGCCCGCTTCACCCTGGACGCGATGCCGGGCAAGCAGATGGCGATCGATGCCGACCTCAACGCCGGCCTCATCGACGAGAAGACCGCCAAGGCCAGGCGCAAGGAAATCGCAAACGAAGCGGACTTCTACGGCGCCATGGACGGTGCCTCCAAGTTCGTGCGCGGCGACGCGGTCGCCGGCATCCTCATCCTGGTCATCAACATCGTCGGCGGCCTCTTTGTTGGCGTCATCCAGCACGACATGGCAGTGGGCGACGCCGCCCATACCTACACGCTGCTGACCATCGGCGACGGCCTGGTGGCGCAGATCCCGTCGCTGATCATCTCGGTGGCCGCCGGCCTGGTGGTGTCCCGCGTGGGGGACGACGAAGGTGATATCGGCGCGCAAGTGATCGCCCAGGTCTTCGCCAATCCGCAGGTGATGGCGCTCACCGCCGGCATCATCGGGGTACTCGGCCTCATCCCGGGCATGCCCAATTTCGTTTTCATCCTGCTGGCGGCCGGTTTCGGCTACCTGGCCTGGAGGGGATACAAGAAACAGGAAGCGGGCAGCGAGGAGGCCAAGCCGGCCGCGGCCAAGGCGGCGGCCGCTGCAGCAGCAGCGGCCCAGCCGCAGGCCGAAGTGCAGGAGGCCAGCTGGAACGATGTGGCGCCGGTGGACGTGCTCGGCCTGGAAGTGGGCTACCGCCTGATTCCGATGGTGGACAAGGGCCAGGACGGCGAGCTGCTGAAGCGCATCCGCGGCTTGCGCAAGAAGTTCGCGCAGGAGGTGGGCTTCCTCGCCGCGCCGGTGCACATCCGCGACAACCTGGAACTGAAGCCGAACGCCTACCGCATCGCGCTGAAGGGTGTGGAGATCGGTGGCGGCGAGGCCTATCCGGGCCAGTTCCTCGCCATCAACCCGGGCCGGGTGTCCGGCCCCTTGAACGGCCGCGAGACCAAGGACCCGGCTTTCGGCCTGCCGGCGTTCTGGATCGACGGCGCCACCCGCGAGCAGGCGCATGCGCTGGGCTACACCGTGGTGGATGCCAGCACGGTGGTCGCCACCCACCTGAACCACCTCATCCTCAACCACGCCGCCGAGTTGCTGGGCCGCCAGGAAACCCAGGCGCTGATGGACCACATCGGCAAGGAATCGCCCAAGCTCATCGAAGATCTGGTACCCAAGCAGCTGCCGGTTTCCACCGTGCAGCGGGTGCTGCAGAACCTGCTGGAAGAGGGCGTCAACATCCGCGACATGCGCACCATCATCGAGGTGCTGGCAGAACATGCGCCGCGCGTGCAGGACCCGATCGAACTTACCGCGCGGGTACGCGAAGCCCTCGGCCGCGCCATCATCCAGAGCTTGTTCCCGGGCAATGCCGAAGTGCAGGTCATGGCGCTGGAGCCGGGCCTGGAGCGCATCCTGATGCAGGCCATGTCCGCCGGCAGCGAGGGCGGCGCCATCGAGCCGGGCCTGGCCGACACCCTGTTGCGCCAGACGGCGCAGATCGCCCAGCGCCAGGAAGACATCGGCCTGCCGCCGGTGCTGCTGGTGCCGGCGCAGCTGCGCACCCTGCTGTCGCGCTTCCTGCGCCGCTCTGTGCCCTCGCTCAAGGTCATTTCCAATGCGGAGGTGCCGGAGTCGCGCATCATCCGTGTCACCTCGGTGGTCGGCGGCGCGGCCTGATATCACTTTCCGCATAGTTTGCGGCCCCCTGCATGACGGGCCCGGGGCCGCTTGCGGCCGTCCGGGGAAAGGCGGTTGCGGTGTCGGGAGCGGCAGCAAGGGCGACGACGAATAAGCGGGGAAAGCGGGCTTTATTCCCGCCATCGGTTCACCCCCACGCCGCCGATAATCCGGTTGAACCTGCGCCAAAAGCGGGGTTGTCCGGAGATCCATGATGAACGTGAAGCGCTACTTTGCCCAAACCGCCCGCGAGGCCCTGCGTGCCCTCAAGGAAGAACTCGGTGCCGACGCCATCGTGCTGTCCAACAGGGCGGTGGAAGGCGGGGTCGAAATCCTGGCGCTTCCCGCCGACGCGGTCGGGGCGATGCAGTCGCCCGTCAAGCCGGCGGTGGCCGCTGCCCCGGTGCCTGCTCCGCGTGCTCACGCCGCGCCCACGCCGTTTCCCTTCGATGACGACGATTTCCATGTGAGCCTGTCCGGCCTTGCCGCCGGCGCGATCCCCCGCAACGCCACCTCCGAGGCGCCGCCCCGCGCCGCAGCCGAGCCCGTGGCCCGGCCGCAGGTGATCCGCCCGTTCAGCCCGCCGCGCGCAGAACCCACCGACCACATCGTCAGCCGCCGCCCGGCCGCGCCCTCCACTCAGCGCCCCGCCGCGCTGCCGCTGGACATGCCGGAGCCTTATCCCCAGCGCCAGCCGATGGCGCGTCCGCTGGCAGAGGCTGCGCTCCAGCCCGCCGCAGTCGTCGCGCCGGCCGTGTCGCTCGCCCGCGAAGCGGAAGACGCCCGCGTGCAGGCCTTGCAGGAAACCAATGCCCGGCTGATGGAAGAAATGGCAGGCATCCGCGGCATGATCGAACGCCAGCTCGCTGGCTTCGCCTGGGGCGAAACCCGCCGCCATGCGCCGGCTCGTGCCGCCGTCGTCGGTGAACTGCTGGAAGCCGGCTTCTCCGGCCCCACCGCGCGCAAGCTGTGCGAGGCGGTGGCCGAGGACGCCACGCCGGAGCAAGCCCGCGCCTCGGTGCGCGGCGTGCTGGACCGCCTGCTGCGTGCACGCTCTTCCGACGACGACATCATCGACCGTGGCGGCGTCTACGCCCTGGTAGGCCCCACCGGCGTCGGCAAGACCACCACCACCGCCAAGCTGGCCGCGCGCTGCGTGGTGCGCCACGGCGCCAGCCGGCTGGCCCTGATCACCACCGATGGCTACCGTATCGGCGCCCAGGAGCAACTGCGCATCTATGGCCGCATCCTCGGCGTACCGGTGTTCTCGGTGCGCGACGCCGCCGACCTGCGCCAGACGCTGGCCGAACTGCGCGGCAAGCACATGGTGCTGATCGACACCATGGGCATGAGCCAGCGCGACAAGGCGGTGGCCGAGCAGGCCGCCATGCTGACCGGTGCCGGCGACGTGCGCCGCCTGCTGCTGCTGAACGCCACCTGCCGCGGCGACACACTGGACGATGTGGTGCGCGCCTACGCCGGCCCGGAACTGCAAGGCTGCATCTTCACCAAGGTGGACGAGGCGGCTTCGCTCGCACCGGCGGTGGATGTGGCGGTGCGCCGCAAGCTGGATGTCTTTTACGTAGCCAATGGCCAGCGGGTGCCGGAAGACCTGCACCTGCCCAATCGTGCCTACCTGCTGCACCGCGCCATGCGTGAGCCGGCGGCCGAATCGCCCTGGCGGCTGCAGGGCGACGAAGCCGGCCTGATGCTGGCGGCGGGCGGCGCAGGAGCCTGACATGCTGGACGGACGCGAAGATCAGGCCGCCGGCCTGCGCCGGCTGTTCCGCCGGGCGCCGCCGGTGGTGGTGGCGCTTTACGCCACCGGCCGCTACCGGGTTCATCACGCGGTGCGTGCAGCCCACCGTATTGCCGGCCAGGCGGACCGGGTATTGATCCTGGACGAGGCTGGGGGCGACGACGGCCTGGGCAGCGTGCTCGGCCTTGCGCCCGGCCCGGACTTGCTGCAGATGCTGGATGGCAGGCTGACGCTGGCCGAGTTGCTGCAACCGATTCCCGGCCTGATGGGGCGGGTGCCGGCTGCCGCCGCCGCGCTTGCGCTGCCGCTGCTGGACAATGCCCGCCGTGCCTGCCTGGTGGAGGCGCTGAAGGTGCTGCACCGGCATGCAGGCTTCGTGCTGGTGCATGCCGCCCCGGATTCCGCCGCGGATCCTTCCCCCTTCGTTCATGCCGCGCCGCGCCGTCTGCTGGTGGCCGAGGCCAGCGCGCCGGGCGCCACCGACGCCTATCAGGTGATCAAGCAGCTTGCCGGCGCCGGCGCCGGCTCCTTGCATGTCGCTGTTTCCCGCGCCCGCAGCCGGGAGGAGGCGGCCGCCTTCTTTGCCAGCCTGGATGCGCTGGTGCGCCGCCACGTCGGCGTGCCGCTGACATGGCTGGGTGAAGTGGAGCGCGACGATCTCGCCAATGGCCTCGTGCGTACCCCGCCGGTCGGCGGTGGAGGCGAACCGGAAGCCGCCTTCCTGCGTCAACTGGCGAAGCTGGATGGGAGCGGCCGTGTCCTGACACCGCCGCGCGAACGGTGAGCCTGTGATGCCCTTTACCTATCCCGCTGGTAATGGTGCCGCCGGTGCGGGAAAATGGCCGTCCGCGGATTCGGGCGGTACCTCGACGGAGCGTTCCCGCCGCAAGAAGATACAGGCGAAATGGATGTACGACGCTGAGGGCAATCTCGACAAGGATCACCTGGTGACGGCCTACGCGCCGCTGGTGAAGCGGATCGCCTATCAACTGATGGTCAAGCTGCCGGCCAGTGTCGAGCCGGAAGACCTGATCCAGAACGGCATGATGGGCCTGCTCGACGCGATCAACCGTTACGAGGAAGGTCTGGGCGCGCAGTTCGAAACCTATGCGGTGCAGCGCATCCGCGGTGCCATGCTGGACGGCCTGCGCGAGAACGACTGGCTGCCGCGCAGCCTGCGCCGCGACATGCGCCGCATCGAAGGCGCCATCCATTTGCTGGAGCAGCAGTTCGGCCGCGCGCCCAGCGAGACCGAACTGGCCGAATCCCTGGGGGTGCCGCTGCTGGAGTACCAGCGCATGCTGCAGGATGCCCGCGGCCACCAGCTGGTCTATTTCGAGGACTTCACCGATGGCGAGGGCGAGGACTATTTCGAGCGCCACCTGGGTGAGCATGAGAGCAACCCGCTGGATCTGCTCGAAGACGCCGACATGCGCTCCCACCTGGTGCGTGCCATCGAAGCGCTGCCGGAGCGGGAAAAGCTGGTGATGGGCCTGTATTACGAAGAAGAACTCAACCTCAGGGAAATCGGCGAAGTGCTGGGCGTCACCGAGTCGCGCGTATGCCAGCTGCACAGCCAGGCGGTTGCCCGCCTGCGCTCGCACATGCTGGGCGGGCGCAGCGTTGCTGCCGCAAGCGGTGCCCGGCGCGGTCGTCCGCCCAAGAAGCCGGCGGCCGAGGCCTGACGGGTGCCGGCCGGCTTGCACCTTTCACGGGCTGACGCCGCCGCGCGGCAGCGGCCGGCCCGCCAGCCTTTCCCGAGCTTGCCAACCGGAAGCCATTAAGCATGGACAGTATCAGTCTCGTCGGCCTGACGCTCGGGCTCGCCGCCATCGTGCTCGGCCAGGCGCTGGAAGGGGGGCACATCAGCTCGCTGGTCCAGCCCACCGCCTTCCTCATCGTCATCGGCGGCACCCTGGGCGCGGTGATGCTGCAGAGCCCGCTGAAGGTCTTCATCCAGGGCATGAAGATGGGCAAATGGGTATTCGTGCCGCCTTCCAGCAGCCCGGCACAGGTCATCCAGCAAGTCACCAGCTGGAGCCAGATCGCCCGCAAGGAAGGCCTGCTGGCGCTGGAGAACCATGTTGACCGTCTGCCCGATCCCTTCATGCGCAAGGGCCTGCAGATGCTGGTGGACGGCGTGGAGCCGGGCCGCCTGCGCGAGGTGCTGGAGGTAGAGATCGGTGCCTGGGAAGGGCAGCTCAAGCAGTGCGCGCGTATCTGGGAAGGGGCGGGCGGCTATGCGCCCACCATCGGCATCCTGGGCGCGGTGATGGGCCTGATCCATGTGATGGAGAACCTCAGCGATCCGTCCAAGCTCGGTGCCGGCATCGCGGTGGCCTTCGTCGCCACCATTTACGGCGTGGGCTCGGCCAACCTCATCTTCCTTCCCATCGCCAAGAAGCTGATGGCGCACATCGGCGTGCTGGTGGCCCAGCGCGAGATGTTCGTCGATGGGTTGGTGGGCATCGCCAATGGCGACAACCCGCGCATCATCGAAAGCCGCATGCAGGGCTATATCGTCTGAGCTTGGCAGCGTTGCCGTGCCGGCGTGGGGCCGCGGGTCAGAGCCGGAAGCTGTCGATGGAGGCTTTCAGCTCGTCGGCCACATGATGCAGGCCGTCGGCGGTGCTGGCCATGCGGCCGACCGCGGCATGGCTCTGTTCCACCATTTCGGCGATGGTCTCCACATGGCGGGCGATCTGGTTGCTCGCCTCGCTCTGTTCCTTCACCGACTGGCTGATCTGCTCGACTTCCTCCGAAGCGCGTTCGGAGGAGCGGCTGGCGGTGCTCAGCGCGGTTGCCGCCTCGCTCATGCTTTCCCGGCTGGATTCCAGCGCCTGCAGGCCGCGGTTCAGAGCTTTTTCCAGGCTGGCGGCCTGATCGCCCAGCCCGGAGGTGATGGCGTCGATCTGGCTGGCCGACTGGCTGGACTTCTCCGCCAGCTTGCGCACCTCGTCGGCCACCACCGCGAAGCCGCGTCCCTGCTCGCCGGCCCGCGCCGCCTCGATCGCGGCGTTCAACGCCAGCAGATTGGTCTGGTCGGCGATCTCCCGCACCTGCTGGGTCATGGCCGCGATCTCGCGGGAATTGCGGATGAAGTCCTGGGCCGTCTCGGTCACGGTGTTCATCATCGTGGTCGATTCGTCGATGGAGCCGGCAAGGGACGCCAGCTTGCCCTCCGCCAGCCGCGCCTCGCTGGCGCCGGTGCGGGAGAGTTCGCTGACCCGGCCGGCGTTGTCGCTGATGCTCTGGATGGAGAGGGTGACTTGCTCCACGGTGGCCGCGGTGGAGGCCGCCACTTCGGATGTCGCGGCAGCGGAAGAGGCTACGCTGCGGCTCTCGCCGGCCAGCCCGCCGGCGCCCTCATCCACCTGTTTCACCGATGCGGCCACGCGCTGGATCAGCGCGCCGAGATCTCGGCGTATGGTCTCCGCGCTGGTGGCGATGCGGCCGATCTCGTCGCGGGTGCGAGCCCGTACCGGCTGGCTGAAGTCGCCCCGGGCGAGGGATTGCAGTGCCCGTTCCAGTTCCTCCGCCGGCTGGGTGATCTGCTGGCGCAGCAGCCACAGGAATATGCCGAAGGCGAGCACGCACGCAGCCGCCATCAGCCCGACGCTGATGGCGACGATGCGGTTGGAGCTGCGGTCTATTGCCTGGGTGCGCATGTCGATGTAGCTCACCATCGCGCTCACCAGCTGGTCGAGCAGGGCGCTGGCGTTGGCGTCCGCGCCGCGCACGTTCTCTTCGAGGTCGTAGAGGTTGAAGTCGATCTTGTAGTCGTTCAGTGCCGTCTGGTAAGTCTGGCTGAGCGTGGAGTGGGCGCGGCCGAACTCGGCGACGATTTCACGGATCTGGGCATTGTCGACGCTGGCGAGGTGGGCGACCTGGGCGCGCACCTCCTTCTCGCGGGCGAGGAAGGTATTCCAGTGCTGGGCCTGCGCCTGGGCGTCGCTGATGCGCAGCAGGGTGTTCTTCCATTCCAGCAACTGGCCGTTGTAGGCGGCTTTGCTCTCCAGCACCGAGGCCCGCTGGTTCTGCAGTTCGGCGACTTCGCCGGAAGTCAGCCGGTTGATCGACTGGTATTGCAGGAACAGGCCGATGCCCGCGGCCAGCAGCACCAGCGTCGTGCCGCCGCCGCAGATGAGCAGGAGCTTGTTGCGCACGCTATTGAAGATGAAGTCCATTTTTCGGCCTCGGGGGACGCTTTCCGTTATCACTATATACGGCAGCGCCAGCCCCGCCTTGAGGCGGCGGTATTGCATTTGTCGTCGCGCTGTGCTGCTTTTCGCGGCCTGGCGCTGCCGCGGTGTCACTAAAGGAATGCAGCGTTTGTCCGTAGAATGCGCCTAACCGGAGCCCAGCCATGCCACGCAGACGACGCCAGGAAGAGGAACACGAGAATCACGAGCGCTGGCTCGTGTCCTATGCCGATTTCATTACGCTGCTGTTCGCCTTTTTCGTCGTGATGTACTCGCTGTCGTCCATCAACGAAGGCAAGTACCGGGTGCTCTCAGATTCGCTGGTACAGGCCTTCCGCAACATCAACGTGCAGGACGAAGGGGGCCAGCAGATCGTGCTGCCGCAGATCAGCGCGGTGTCGCCGGCGGTGCCGGCGCCGGCCGCAGCACCGGCGCGCACGCCCGAGCAGGAGGCGGCGGAGGCCAGGCGGCAGCAGGTGGCGCAGCGCATGCGCAACATGGCGGACGAGATCCGCCGCGTGCTGGAGCCGCTGACGCGCGGCGGCCAGGTGAGCGTCTCCGAGGGCGCCTTCGGCATCACGGTGGAGATCAACGCCAGCGTGCTGTTCGCTCCAGGCGATGCGATGCTGGGTGTGCCGGCGGTGTCTGCGCTGCGGGCGGTGGCGGACGTGCTGGCCGGGGCGGACTTCCCCATCACCATCGAGGGCCACACCGACAACACGCCGATCAACACCTTCCGCTTCCCTTCCAACTGGGAGCTCTCCGCGGTGCGGGCTTCCTCGGTGGTACGGCTGTTCGTCGATGCCGGGGTGCAGCCGGAGCGGCTGACGGCTGCCGGCTATGCCGACCAGCGGCCGGTGGCGGCCAATGACACTGAAGAAGGCCGCTCGCGCAACCGGCGGGTGACGATCATGATCGAGTCGCGCATGGGCGAACCGGCACCGGCCGCACCAGGGCGCATCCCGCGCAACGACCCCATCCGCTCCATCCTGCCGCCGGAGCCGGCCGCCGCCAGCACGCCCTGATGAACGGCGGGGCCAAAGCCCTGGCCCATTGACGAGAGTCAAGGCCTTCATACGGTATGAAGCAAACAATCCATACCATACGGTATAGGAGGCAGGACGATGGCTGATCTGTTTGAATGGAGCGAGGCGTATCACATCGGTATCGGTGACATCGATGAGCAGCACGAAGAACTGGTTGCGCTGCTGAACCGTCTCAACGCGGCGATCCACGAACGTCAGGGCTCCAAGGCGGTGCGGCGAACGCTGGATGAGTTGGTGAACTACACCCGCGAGCACTTCGCCATCGAAGAGCGGCTGATGCAGGAGTCCGGCTACCCGGAGTACGAGGAGCACCGCAGCTACCACGATGCGCTGATCGACCAGATCCACGCCCTGCAGGCGAAGCTGGACAAGGGCGAAGCCTCCATCACCTTCGAACTGCTGCACTTCCTGCGCGTATGGCTGATCCGCCATATCTGTGATGTCGACCAGCGCTTCGGTAGCTGGTACGTGGAGAACGGCTCCCGCCCGGCGTGGATGGAGGAGGCGCAGCGAGCGATGCGTCAGCGCCGCTGGTGGCAATTCTGGCGTGCCTGGCAGTGAGCCAGTCCCGCAAGGCAGGAAAAGAAGAACGGCCGGGATTCCCGGCCGTTTTTTCATAGCGGTTCGTGCGCGGCGCCTGGTGTGAGCAGGCGCTCAAGGATGGATCAGCGCATCCGCTCCGGCTTGATCCTGGGTGACAGCGGCACGCCCTTGCGAGCACGGCGGTGGCGCAGGGTTTCACGCTGTGCCGGCTTCAGTTCCTGGGTCGTGGCTTTAGCGCCCCGGCCGGTTCCTTCCACCACCATCACCGCATCATCCGCCGGCACCGCCACCGCGGCGAGGGCTTCGCCTTCGTCCAGGGCCATCACGATGACGCCGCGGCCGCCGCTCTGCACCTTCATCTCGGTGCGCGGGAACACCAGCAGGCGGCCGCCCTCGGAGGCGGCGGCAATCCAGTTGCCCACTGCCTTGGCCGGCGTCAGCATGCGCTCGCCTTTTTCCAGGCTCATGAAGGCCTTGCCGGCACGCTGGCGGCTGCTGGCATCGGCCACCGAGCAGAGGAAGCCGTAGCCGCCGCTGTTGGCGAAGAACCAGACGGTGTCCGGTGCATCGGAGACGACCTGGGCCAGCTTGCCGCCGTCCTGGAAGTCCACCAGCGTGGTGATGGGCACGCCGTCGCCGCGGCCGCCTGGCAGGTCGGAGACCTTGATGGTATAGGCGCGGCCGTTGGTGTCGATGACGATCAGCGGCCAGGTGCTGCGGGTTTCCAGCAGTGCGAAGCCGAAGTCGCCGGCCTTGTAGGACACCGCCGCCGGGTCGATGCCGTGGCCCTGGCGGGCGCGTACCCAGCCATTGCGCGACAGGATGACCGTCATCGGTTCGTCGGCGACGCTGAGCTCGGCGCTGGCCGCCGGGGCAACGGTTTCCAGCAGCGTGCGGCGGTCGTCGCCGTACTTTTTCGCGTCCTCCTGGATTTCCTTGAGGATGAGCTTGGTCATCGCGTTGCGGTTGTCCAGCAGGTGCTGCAGCCCTTCGCGCTCCTGCTTGAGCTCGGCCAGTTCCTTCTCGATCTTGAAGCCTTCCAGCCGGGCGAGCTGGCGCAGGCGGATTTCGAGAATGTCCTCGGCCTGGAGCTCGCTGAGGCCGAAGGCGGAGATCAGCGCCGGCTTGGGCTCGTCCGACTCGCGGATGACGCGGATCACTTCTTCGATGTGCAGGAAGGCGATCATGCGGCCTTCCAGGATGTGCAGCCGGCGATCCACTTCGCCCAGCCGGTGGCGGGTGCGCCGCTCGACAGCGTGGTAGCGGAAGTCGATCCACTCCTTGAGGATCTGCACCAGGTTCTTCTGCTGCGGCCGGCCGTCGCGGCCTATCATCGTCAGGTTGAGCGAGACCGAGCTTTCCAGGCTGGTGTGGGCGAGGAGCACCGCCATGAACTCATCGCGGCCCTGCCGGCTGGACTTCGGTTCCAGCACGATGCGCACCGGCGACTTGTCGCTGGACTCGTCACGCACGGTATCCAGCACGCCCAGCACCAGCTGCTTGAGGTTCTTCTGCTCCTGGGAGACGTCCTTCTTGCCGGCGCGCGGCTGCGGGTTGGTGATGCCTTCGATCTCGGACAGCACCTGGGCGGTGGATACGCCGTGCGGAAGTTGTTCGACGATGACGCGCCATTGGCCGCGCGCCAACTCCTCGATGCGCCAGCGTGCGCGCATGCGCAGGCTGCCGCGGCCACTGGTGTAGGCGTCGCGGATGGCCTCCGGCGTGGAGATGAGCTGGCCACCGCCGGGAAAGTCGGGGCCGGGCAGCAGCGGCAGGACTTCGTCCAGACCGGCTTCCGGATGGCGAATCAGGTGGCAGGCGGCCTCGGCGACTTCGCGCAGGTTGTGCGGCGGAATTTCCGTGGCCATGCCGACCGCGATGCCGGAGGCGCCGTTCATCAGCACGAAGGGCAGGCGGGCAGGCAGCAGCTGCGGCTCTTCGAAGGCACCGTCGTAGTTGGGGATGAAATCCACCGTGCCGCGGTCGATCTCGGACAGCAGCAGTTCGGCGATGGGCGTCAGCCGGCATTCGGTGTAACGCATGGCAGCGGCGGAATCGCCGTCGCGCGAGCCGAAGTTGCCCTGGCCGTCCACCAGCGGATAGCGCAGCGAGAAATCCTGGGCGACCCGCACCATGGCGTCGTACACCGAGCTGTCGCCGTGGGGGTGGTACTTACCGATGACGTC
This sequence comes from Azoarcus sp. TTM-91, assembly GCF_012911025.1. Taxonomy (GTDB): domain Bacteria; phylum Pseudomonadota; class Gammaproteobacteria; order Burkholderiales; family Rhodocyclaceae; genus Azoarcus. The sequence goes on from NZ_WUEI01000003.1 coordinate 62,808, forward strand.
GCCGACCACGCGGGCGGACTTCACATGCTTGGATTGCGCGCTCAGGCGCATCTCGTTCATCGCATGCAGGATGCGGCGCTGCACCGGCTTGAGGCCGTCTTCCACCTGGGGCAGGGCGCGCGAGCGGACAACGCTCATCGCATAGGCGAGGTAGGCGCGCTCGGCGTAGCGGTCCAGCGGCAGCGCGCCGTCGTCGAGTTCGCCGGAAACCGGGGTTTCCGGTGGAGGCGGAGCGGGAGGGGCCGGGGGCGTTGCGGCGTCGAACAGATCGAGGGAGTCGTTACTCATCGGAGGTGAAGCGCGGGCCGGATTGGCAAAGGGCCCCGATCTTACCCCGTTCGCGGCGCCAGCCGCCAACCGCGGCGGCGAGGATGCGACGCGGCTGCGGCGCTTGTCGGATTTGCCACCGGGGCGGTGTTCACTCGTCCTCGGCGTCTTCCAGCAGGGCGGCGATCACCGAATGGCCGACGCCGTCGTCCGGGTCCAGCTGCTGCAGATGGCCGAGCACGCTGCGGCTGACTTCCGGGTTGCCCCGGCGCAGCTCGATGAAGGCCAGCGCCTTGAGGAAGGAGAGCAGGAAGCGCTGCGGCACCGTGCGGCGTTTGCTTTCCCCTACGTCGTCCGGCGTCCAGGTGCGCCAATCGTGGCTGATGCGCGCCTGGTGGGCGGCTTCGGCCAGTCCGTCCAGGGCCACTGCGAGGGCGTCGTCCAGGTCGCGCTGCTGGTTCTGCAGCTTGAACAGGCAGCGGTAGGCGGGCAGGGAGGAGGGCGAGATCTCGATGGCGTGGCGGAACAGCGCGCGGGCGCGTGCCGGCTCGCTGCGGTGGCAGCTCACGCCTTCCTGCAGCAGGGCATTGACGTGGGGCGGTAGCGGACCGAAATCGACCAGGTTTTCGACGGGCTTGGGGCGGGCCATGGCGGGCAGGAGGGAGTCGCGGATCCTGCGCTTAAGCAAGATGCATTCCGCTTCGCCCGCCCGGGGGAAAGCCTCAGATGTCGGCTTCCACCGTGTCGCCCTTGTCTTCCATCCAGGCACGCCGGCCGGAGGCTTCCCCCTTGCCCATCAGCAGGGTGAACATGCGCTGGGTTTCCTCGGCGGCGCCGGGGCGGACCTGCACCGGCAGCACCCGGCGGGTGGCGGGCGCCATGGTGGTTTCGCGCAGCTGATCCGGGTTCATCTCGCCCAGGCCCTTGAAGCGGCCGATCTCGAGTTGCTCCAGTTTGAAACCTTCCTGCTGCATGCGGTCGCGGATGGCGGCGAGTTCGCCGTCGTCCAGTGCGTAGAGGCGGCGCGCCGGGCGCTTCTTGCCCTGGGCCGGTACGTCCACGCGGTACAGCGGCGGCTGGGCGATATACACATGGCCGCGCGCGATCAGCGCCGGGAAGTGGCGGAAGAAGAGGGTGAGCAGCAGGGTCTGGATGTGGGAGCCGTCTACGTCCGCGTCCGACATGATGACGACCTTGCCGTAGCGCAGGCCGGAGAGATCCGGGTTGCTGTCGGCCTTGTGCGCATCCACGCCCAAGGCCACGGCGATGTCGTGGATTTCGGCGTTGGCAAACAGGCGGTCGGGGTCTATCTCCCAGGCGTTCTGCACCTTGCCGCGCAAGGGCAGGATGGCCTGGGTTTCCTTGTCCCGCGCCATTTTGGCGGAACCGCCGGCGGAGTCGCCCTCGACCAGGAAGAGTTCGTTCTCGGCGATGTCCTCGGACTCGCAGTCCGACAGCTTGCCGGGCAGCACGGCCACGCCGGAGGTCTTCTTCTTTTCGACCTTCTGCGCGCTCTTCTGCCGTGCCAGCGCCTGCTTGATCGACAGCTCGGCGATCGCCTTGCCCGCCTCGACATGGTTGTTCAGCCAGATCTCGAAGGGGTCGCGGATCTGGGAGGAGACCAGCTTCACCGCCTCGCGGGAGTTCAGCTTCTCCTTCACCTGGCCCTGGAACTGCGGGTCCAGCAGGCGGGCGGAGAGGACGAAGCTCATGCGCCCGCAGACGTCTTCCTGCTGTAGCTTGACGCCGCGCGGCAGCAACGCGTGGTGTTCGATGAAGGACTTGATGGCTTCGAACACGCCGGCGCGCAGGCCGGACTCATGGGTGCCGCCGGCCACCGTCGGAATCAGGTTCACATAGGATTCGCTGGGCACCGCGCTCTCGAACCAGGCAATGGCCCAGGCCGCGCCTTCGCCGGGGGCGAAGCTGGCGTCGTCCTTGCCGGCGTAGTTTTCGGCGGTGTAGATCGGCGCCACCGGCTCGAAATCGCCCGCCACTTCCTTCAGATAGCCGGCCAGACCTTCGGGATAGGACCAGGTCTTGGTCAGCGCCGGGCCACTGGCCTGCTCGGTGTCCAGGCGCACGCTGACGCCGGACAGCAGCACCGCCTTGCTGCGCAGCAGGCGCTCGATTTCGCTCACCGGCACGCGCGGGTTGTCGAAGTAGCGCGCATCCGGCCACACCCGCACCCGGGTGCCAGTCTGGCGGCCGCATTCGCCTTCCACCCTTACCTCGCCGATCTGCTCGCCGCCGTCGGTGAAGTCGATGCGGTGCAGCTTGCCTTCGCGCTTGACCTCGACCTCGACGCGGGTGGACAGCGCGTTGGTCACCGCCACGCCGACGCCGTGCAGGCCGCCGGAGAAAGCGTAGGCGCTGTTGCCTTCTCGCTTGTCGAATTTGCCGCCGGCATGCAGCCGGGTATAGGCCAGCACCACCACCGGCACACCTTCTTCTGGATGCAGGCCCACCGGAATGCCGCGGCCGTCGTCGGCCACCGTCACCGAGCCATCGAGGTGCAGGGTGACGTGGATCTTCTTGGCGAAGCCGGCCAGGGCTTCGTCGGCGGCGTTGTCGATCACTTCCTGGATGATGTGCGCCGGCGAGTCGGTGCGGGTGTACATGCCCGGGCGCTCGCGCACCGGCTCCAGGCCCTTGAGGACGCGGAAGGAGGATTCGTCGTATTGCTTGGCAGTCATGCTGGAGGCGCGGTGCGGAAAAACGGGCGCCAGAATAACAGACCGGGGAAGGGCGGGCGCGGGCTTCGGTGGCGTCTGGCGCCGGTGCGGGCAGCAGCGCCTGGGTGTCGACGCAGGAGCTGGCGGTTCAGGCGCTGCCCAGCATGCGGCCGCCGCCGGTGGGGCGGGCGTTGCCAGCGGCGTCGTAGAGCTGCGGCTGGTCCGCGGCGGCGAGGAGCACCGACAGCGCGGTCTGGTTGTGCTGCATGCGCTCGTGGATGAGCTTGCCGGTGAGCTGGTTGCGCTCGCGGGCGTCGCGGGCGAGGGTCAGCACTTCTTCCCAGCGCCCCAGTACCCGCGGCAGGTTCTTGCACAGCTCGCGGATGGAGGCATCCGAATGGCTGCGGCCCATGCGGCCGAGCAGCATGGCGCGGTCGTCGTGCAGGCGCTGCAGCTGGCGGTAGCGGTCGGTCTTGTCCTTGGTCAGGGTCATCAGCGCGTCGATGTCCGCCGCGATCAGCAGCGCCGTCTCCTTCTCCAGCACGCCGATGAACTCGCGCAGCTGTATGGCTTCCGCTTCGATGAGCAGGGCCAGGCGCTGAATGTCGGCAGGGGTCGGAGCGGGAACGGGAGCTGGCATCTAATTACGGTCTGGCTGGGCGGGGGACGGTCAGGACTGGGCGTCCAGCATCTGCCGTACGTCCTTGATCAGGCCGTCGGCAATGCGGTTGGCGTCAACCTTGAACCGGCCCTCGGCGATGGCCTGGCGGATTTCATCGACACGCTGCTGGTCCACCACCGGCGTGTCGGCGATGGCGGCTTCGGCCTTCTGCATGGTGGACGACAGCGAGGAGAGCTGAACTTTTTCGCCGCTTTCGCTCGGCTTAGACGGCGCGGTACGCTGGCGCGTGTCGGCGGTCGAGACCCCGCCGACGGAAGGCCCGGAACTTTCGATTTTCATGATGCCGCTCCAAAATGGATTCTCCAACCGGTCATCGGCAGGCTGGAGAAAAACTTTAGCAATTAAAGCACCAATCGTTCCGGCTGTCCCGGCCTCTCCCGCGCAGGCGCTTCACTGCGGGATCTCCACATCGCCGCCGGGCCGCGCGGTGCCGGTCACCACCTGGCCGTTGGGCATCCGTACCCGGACCATCTCGCCGGGCACCGCATTGTTCATGGCACGCCCTTCGGAACTCACGCTGAAGCCCGGGCCGGCGCTCACTACGCGCACGTTCTGGCCCTGCCGCACCGCATGCGGAATGCGCAGCATGTCCCCGCGCAGCGGGCTGCCGGCGGCTACTGCATAACGGGTGTGCAGGCCTAGAACTTGAGCCGGGTCGGTCAGCGTGTTGTCCGGCAGCGCCGCGAGGTCGCCGCGCCGGCGGCCGATGTCGGCCTGGCCGACGATCTGCCCTGCACGCAAGGGTTGCGCCGCTACCAGATAGTCGGCGGTGACGGCTACCCGGGCCTGGATGTAGGCCGTCCAGGTGACAGGCGAGTCGCAGCGCACGCCGACGCTGATCTGGCCCCAGGCGCGGGTGCCCGCGGGCAGGAAGGGGATGAGGTTGGCGCAAGGCGGCAACTGGTTGCGCGGATCCAGGCCGCCGACCTCGATCTCCACCTTGCCCGGCAGGCCGCGGGCTTCCTGCTGGAGGAAGGCGAGCACCGTGCGATTGACCGGTTCGGGGGCTTGCTGGGCGAAGGCGGGGCAGCTGAGCGGCAGCAGGGCGAGGGGGAAGGCGTGCAGGCGCAGGCGGGATGTCTTTCTCATGCCGGGATTGCATCACGGTCGCGCTGCCCACGGCAACCCGGACACCTGCGGCAAAGATTGCCGTGGCCCGGCAATTCCGGCGGAGCGGCCGCCGGCTAGCGGCTAAATTGGCCGGGCTTTTGGGGCCTTATCTCGCCAAGGTGCTTGCAGGGTGATCGCTACCATTCGTGGCATGGAAGGTGCAATGGCCTGAGTGCCTGCACCCAGCCCTCCAGCTGCGGCGCGGGCAATGAAGAGTGAGGTAAGGCGATGAAAACCCAGTTCGACAAGCAGATCCAGTTTCATCAGACAGCCCTGAATGTCCAGGCCTACCGGCAGCAGCTGCTGGCCTCGAACATCGCCAACGCCGACACGCCTCACTACAAGGCCAAGGACATCGATTTTCGCGAGGCGCTGGAAGGCGTGCTCAGCGGCAAGGAGAACGGCATGGCGCTGTCCCGCACCCAGCCGAAGCATATTGAAGGCGGCACCGGCAACATCCTCGAAGGTGCCACCAAGTACCGTACCGAGCTGCAATCCGCGGTGGATGGAAACACGGTGAACATGGACGTGGAACGCGCCGCCTTCGCCGAGAACTCGGTGCATTACGAAGCCAGCATCACCTTCATCAACGGCATGCTGCGCTCCATGCAGACGGCCATCAACGGCCAGTAAGCGCGGAGTAACGGCCATGAGCATGCTCAACGTCTTCCAGATCGCCGGCTCGGCGCTGAACGCGCAGTCGCTGCGGCTCAACACCACCGCTTCCAACCTGGCCAACGCCGACAGCGTGATCGCCGAGGACGGCCAGCCTTACCGCGCCAAGCAGGTGGTTTTTGCCGCCAAGCCGCTCGAAGGAACGGATGACGCCTCGGTGGGCGTGCGGGTGACGCAGATCGTGGAAAGCGCCGCGCCGATGCGGCTCACCTACGATCCGACCAACCCTGCGGCCAACGAGCAGGGCTACGTGGAAATGCCGAATGTGAACGTGGTCGAGGAGATGGTGAACATGATCTCCGCCTCCCGTTCCTACCAGAACAACGCGGAAGTGATGAACACGGCACGGACCTTGCTGCAGAGGACCCTGCAGATCGGCCAGTAAGCGCCGAACGGTAATCGAAGGGCAGATTTCGGAGAAACAGCATGGCCACCGTGAGCAACAACACCAGCTCCACCGCGGACGCCGTCCTCGCCAACCTGGCGCGTACGGATACCAAGTCCACCAGCACCGCGGCGGACACCCGCATCCAGTTCCTGACGCTGCTCACGACCCAGCTGCAGAACCAGGACCCGATGAATCCGATGGAGAACGCCGAGCTTACTTCCCAACTGGCGCAGCTCAGCACTGTGGAGGGCATCGAGAAGCTGAACACGATGATGACCCAGCTGATCAACTCCCAGGAGTCCGCCGAAGGTCTGCAGGCGGCGGCCCTGGTCGGCCGGGGCGTGCTGGTCGAGGGCTCCGGCCTGCAACTGACCGAGGCCGGCGCGGTCGGCGGCTTCGAACTGGACGGCCCCGCGGACAACGTGACGATCACTATCAAGAATGCCTCCGGCGTGGAGGTCGCCAGCTTGGAATTCACCGACATGGAAGCCGGCAGCCAGAACTTCCTCTGGGACGGCACCGCCAAGGACGGCAGCATTGCCGCCGAAGGCATGTACACCGTGTCGGTGAAGGCGGTTCAGGGCGACAACACCGTCGTTTCCCGCCCGCTGCAGTTTGCGGCGGTCACCAGCGTCATCCGCGGCTCCAGCGGTACCGATCTGCAGGTCGGCAACCTGGGCGTCTTCAAGCTCGACGACATCAAGCAGATCCTCTGATCCGGAGCGGCGAACATGGCATTCCAGCAAGGTTTGAGCGGCCTCAATTCTTCTTCGAAGGCGCTCGACGTCATCTCCAACAACGTGGCCAACGCCAGCACCGTCGGCTTCAAGGCCAGCAGCACGCTGTTCTCAGACATGTACGCCTCGGCGATGGTCGGCGGCACTTCCTCGCTGCAGGTCGGCATCGGCAGCAAGGTGGCCGCGGTGTGGCAGTCCTTCACCCAGGGCAACCTCACCGCCACCAGCAACCAGTTGGACATGGCGATCAACGGCAATGGCTTTTTCCGCCTGCAGCGCAGCGACGGCACCATTGCCTACTCGCGCAATGGCCAGTTCGATGTGAACAAGGATGGCTACATCATCAACTCCAGCGGCGACAAGCTGACCGGTTATGCCGTGGTGGACAACACCGGCACCTCCACCGTGTTCGCCGGCGAGCCCTCGGTGATCTACATCGATACCTCCAATGTCGCGCCGCGGGAGAGCGGCACCGCCTCGGTTGGCGTTAACCTGAACTCCTCAGAGAAGAGCCCGCTGAACCAGGATCCGGTGGGCAGCGACATCACGGCCTACGTCAACGCCACCAGCATCCCGGTGGATAGCTACAACTACACCACCTCCATCACGGTGTATGACAGCCTGGGCAACGCCTCGCTGATGAGCTTGTACTTCGTGCGCGACGCGGACGTGGCCGGCGTGTCGCCCAACACCTGGACGGTGTACGGCCGTCTCTCCAACGACGTGGTGCCCGATCCCACCGACCCGGCCACTAACATCGGCACGCCGCTGGAAGAGCTGGGGCAGATAAGCTTCACGCCCTTTGGCGTGCTCGATACCACGGTGGCCAACAACGGCACCTTCACCATCTCCCGCACGGCGGCCGAGATCGGCACCGGCGCGGATGCGCTGAGCTTCAGCCTGGACCTGACCAAGTCCAGTCAGTGGAACAGCAGCTTCGGCGTCACCACCTCGCCGCGTACCGACGGCTACACCACCGGTGCGCTCACCGGTGTTTCGGTCAGCTCCACCGGCGTGCTGCAGGGCTCCTATTCCAACGGCCTGACCAAGGACATCGCCCAGCTTGCGCTGGCCACCTTCGCCAGCCCGCAGGGCCTGGCCTCGCTGGGCGACAACCTGTGGGCGGAGTCCTATGACTCCGGCCAGCCCACGGTGGGCGCGCCGGGCACCGGCATCCTCGGCTCGGTCACCTCCGGCCAGGTGGAAGAGTCGAACGTGGACCTCACCAACGAGCTGGTGCAGATGATCGTGCAGCAGCGCAATTACCAGGCAAATGCCCAGTCCATCCGCACGCAGGACCAGGTCCTGCAGACGCTGGTGAACCTGCGGTAAGCGGCGGGGCCGCCGCAGACGTCGCAAGGACAGGAGAAAGTTAATGGATCGTCTGATCTACACCGCCATGACTGGCGCCAAGTGGACCCTGGAGCAGCAGGCGGCGGTGGCGCACAACCTGGCCAACGCGACGTCCACCGGCTTCCGCACCGAGATGCACAAGCTGCGCGCGGTGGAAATGCAGACCGAGGCTTTCCACAGCCGGGCCTTCGTCGTCGATGCCAGCGTCGCCACCGACTTCACCCCCGGCCCGCTGCAATTCAGCGGCAATGCCTACGACGTGGCGCTGAAGGGCAAGGGCTGGCTGACGGTACAGATGCCGGACGGCACCGAGGCCTATACCCGCGACGGCAGCCTGGAAGTGAGCGTGAACGGTGTGCTGCAGACTCATGACGGCCTGCCGCTGCTGGGCGCCTCCGGCCAGCCCATCACGCTGCCGCCGGACAGCGAGATCGTCATCGGCGAGGACGGCACCGTCTCCGCCATTCCCTCTGGCCTGGGTCAGGGCAACGTGGTGAACGTGGTCGACCAGCTCAAGCTGGTGAATCCGGCCGAGGCCGACCTGGTGCGTGGTGACGACGGCCTGTTCCGCCTGCGCCAGGGCGGCGCCGCGCCGGCAGACGCCAACGTGCGGGTGGCTGGCGGTTACCTGGAAGGCAGCAATGTGAACGTGGTGGACCAGATGGTCACCATGATCTCGCTGGCCCGCCAGTTCGAGATGCAGACCCGCATGCTGCAGAGCGCCGAGCAGAACGATCAGTCCGCCACCCAGGTGATCTCCGCCAGGTGATCAGCAGGGCTTTTGCCCCGGTAATCCATCGATTGACCGCGCCCCCGCAAGCCTAAGCTTCCATCGTCGGCAGAGCCGTTTCCACGGCGCGGGGCCGCAATCGCACAACAGAACGCACTCAGGAGCCCATCATGATCCGCTCACTCTGGACCGCCCGTACCGGGCTGGATGCCCAGCAGACGTCGCTGGACGTGATCTCCCACAACCTGGCCAACGTTTCCACCAACGGCTATAAGCGCCAGCGCGCGGTGTTCGAGGATCTGCTGTACCAGACGGTGCGCCAGCCCGGTGCCCAGACCACCCAGCAGACCCAGGTTGGCTCCGGCCTGCAGATCGGTACCGGCGTGCGCCCCATCGCCACCGACCGCCTGTACACCCAGGGCAACCTGCAGCAGACCGGCGGTTCGCTGGACGTGGCGGTGCAGGGCAACGGCTTCTTCCAGATCACCATGCCGGACGGCACCACTGCCTACACCCGCGACGGCGCTTTCCAACTCGACAACCAGGGCAACGTGGTCACCGCCAGCGGCTACCCGCTGGCCGACGCCATCAACATTCCGGCCGATACGCTCACCATCACCGTCGGCAAGGATGGCACCGTCAGCGTGCTGCAGGCCGGGCAGACCACGCCGGTGCAGGTCGGCAACATCCAGCTGGCGATGTTCGTGAATACCGGCGGCCTGCAGAGCGCCGGCGAGAACCTGTTCTACGAAACCGCTTCCAGCGGCGTCGCCACGCCCACCCAGCCGGGCACCAACGGCGCTGGCGTCATCAACCAGGGCTATGTGGAAACCTCCAACGTCAACGTGGCCGAAGAGCTGGTGAACATGATCGTGACCCAGCGCGCCTACGAGATGAATTCCCGCGCCATCCAGACCTCCGACCAGATGCTCGGCCGTCTGACCCAGCTGTAACAGGAGGGGCATCGTGAAAGCCCTCGCACTCATCGCCACCGCTGCGCTGGCGCTGCTCTCCGGCTGCGCTTCCATCTACCCGACGCCGGCCACCATGGTCCATCAGCCGATGACCGCGCGGCCGGAGGCGCGGCCGCAGATGGTGAGTGCCAACGGCGCCATCTACCAGCCGGCACAGGTGCGGCCGCTGTTCGAGGACAGGCGGGCGCGCAACATCGGCGACGTCATCACCATCAACCTGGTGGAGCGCACCACCGCGACCAAGAACGCCAACGCCAACGCCAGCCGCACCTCCAACCTCACCGGCGGCATCACCGCCAGCACCAACATGCCGCTGTCCGGCCTCAACGGTCTGAACGCCACCGCCGGCGTCACCTCCGAATTCACCGGCACCGGCGCGGCGGGAGCCAACAACGTGTTCAACGGCACCATCACCGTCACCGTCATCGAGGTGTATCCGAACGGCAATCTGCTGGTGTCCGGCGAGAAACAGGTGGCGATCAACCAGGGCAACGAGTTCATCCGCTTTTCCGGGGTGATCAATCCCTTCACCGTCACCGGCACAAACACTGTGCAATCCACCCAGGTGGCGGATGCGCGCATCGAGTACCGTGGCAGCGGATTCATCGACGAGTCCACCACCATGGGTTGGTTGCAGCGCTTCTTCGGCGTGATCCTGCCCTTCTAAAGCGGAGACGACGTTCATGCGCAGCCCCACACTTCCCGCCCTCCTGCTGGCGCTTGCCCTCGGCCTGCCGGCTGCGCCGATGCTGGCTGCCACCCCGGCGGTCACCGGCGCGGCGGAACGCATCAAGGATCTGGCCTCCATCGCCGGCGTGCGCGATAACCAGCTCATCGGCTACGGCCTGGTGGTCGGCCTGGATGGCAGCGGCGACCAGACCACGCAGACGCCCTTCACCGTGCAGAGCATCTCCAACATGCTGGGCAACATGGGCGTCACCCTGCCCCCCGGCACCAACCTGCAGCTGAAGAACGTGGCCGCGGTCATGGTCACTGCCACGCTGCCGGCCTTCGCCCGGCCGGGGCAGCAGATCGACGTCACCGTCTCCTCCATGGGCAACGCCAAGAGCCTGCGCGGCGGCACGCTGGTGATGACGCCGCTGAAGGGCGTGGATGGCCAGGTCTATGCGATGGCACAAGGCAACATGGTGGTCGGCGGCGCGGGCGCGCAGGCCGGCGGCGGCGCCTCGCAGACCATCAACCACCTGTCGGCCGGCCGGGTGCCCGGTGGCGCCACGGTGGAGCGCGCGGTGCCCACCGCGGTGGGGCAGGGCGACTATGTGATGGTGGAGCTGAACGACACCGACTTCGGCACCGCCCGCCGGGTGGTGGATGCGATCAACATCGCCTCGCCCGGCAGCGCCGAAGCGCTGGATGGCCGCAGCATCCGGGTGCGGGCGCCGCAGGACAGCTCGGCGCGGGTGGCCTTCATCGGCCAGCTGGAGAACCTCACGGTGACGCCGGCGCTGCAGGCGGCCAAGGTAATCGTGAATTCCCGCACCGGCTCCATCGTGATGAACCAGCGGGTAACGCTGCAGAACTGCGCGGTGGCCCACGGCAACCTCACCGTCACGGTGAACAACGAGAACCAGGTGAGCCAGCCGAACGCGCTGGCGGGCGGCCAGACTACGGTAACCCAGCAGGGCCAGGTGGGCATCCAGCAGGATCCCGGCACGCTGTTCAACGTGCGCGCCGGTACCAATCTCGCCGACGTGGTCAAGGCGTTGAACGCGCTCGGCGCCAAGCCGATGGACCTGGTCAGCATCCTGCAGGCGATGAAATCCGCTGGCGCGCTGCGGGCGGAACTCGAGGTGATCTGAGGTGAGCGTCGGCCAGCTCAACGCGATGGACCCCAACTCGTTCAACGAGTTGAAGCGGCTCGCGCGTGAGAAGCCGGACTCGCCGGAAACCCTGCGCGCCGCTGCCAAGCAGTTCGAGGCGCTGTTCCTGCAGATGGCCCTGAAGGCGATGCGCGACGCCACGCCCAAGGACGGCATGTTCGACAGCGAGCAGACGCGCATGTACCAGAGCATGCTCGACCAGCAGCTGGCGCTGGAAATGGCCCAGGGCCGCGGCACCGGCCTGTCCGACGCCATCTACCGCCAGCTCGGCGGCAAGACGGAACTGCCGGGCAATGTCATCCAGCCGCTGAACGCCGGCAAGGAAGAGAACACCGGCTTCGACATCGGCAATGTGATCCGCCGGCCGGCGGCAATTAATGCCGCCAGCTCCGCCACCGCCGCGCTGAGCAAGGCGCAAGAGGCCTTTGCCGCCATCTACGGCGACGACGGCGAGGCCAGCGCGCTCGCCAGCCGGCTGGAGGTCGCCATCCAGGGCGCACGCGAGGCTGGTGGCCAAGCTTCGTCCCGCGCCCGCGCTTTCGTCGACGAAGTCTGGCCGCATGCGGTGGAGGCGGGCCGCGCCACCGGCATCCCGCCGCAGTTCCTGGTGGCCCAGGCGGCGCTTGAAACCGGCTGGGGCGAGAAGGTGCTGCGCGACAAGGACGGCTCTTCCAGCTACAACCTGTTCAACATCAAGGCCGGCTCCAGCTGGAGCGGCGATACCGTGGCCCGTGACGTCACCGAGTACAGCGGTGGTGGCGCCTACACCGAGCGCGCCCGTTTCCGCAGCTACGACTCCTACGCCGACTCCTTCCGCGACTACGCCAACCTGCTCGCCGGCAGTTCCCGCTACGCCGGCGTGCTGGGCCAGACCGACGCCGCCTCCTTCGCCCGCAGCCTGCAGCAGGCCGGCTACGCTACCGACCCGATGTACGCGGACAAGCTCACCCGCGTCATCCGCGGCACCACGCTGCGCACCGCGCTGGCCGGCTGAGCCCCGGCGCCTGGCTGGTCTTGCCGCCGCGGCGGCGCGTTTCCACCCCTCGGCCTTCCTCGTCCGCATCCGCCCTCGCCAGCCGGCGGATTTTGCCGTTTTTGCCCTGGCAAGCATCTTGCAGTAATGGGGCAAAACCCAGCGAATCGAGGTAGTTCCCATGGCAGGCTTGCTCAACATCGGTCTCACCGGCCTCAACGCCGCGCAGGCACAGCTGCTGACCACCGGCCATAACATCTCCAATGCGGACGTGGACGGCTATCACCGCCAGACGGTGATCCAGACCACCAACAATCCGCTCTACACCGGCGTCGGCTTCTTCGGCCAGGGCACCCAGGTTGCGGCGGTCACCCGGGCCTACAACCAGTATCTGGAAAACCAGGTCAAGAACAGCGAGACCAAGGTCGCCCAATACTCGGCGTACAACGACCAGATCTCGCAGATCAACAACCTGCTGGCCGACTCCACCTCCGGCCTGTCGCCGGCGCTGCAGGACTTTTTTGCCGGTGTGCAGGAAGTTGCGTCCAATCCCACCAGCGTGGCCTCGCGCCAGTCGCTGATCTCCACCGCGCAGGCGCTGGCGGCCCGCTTCCAGACCCTGGACGCCCGCATCTCCGAAGTCCGCCAGGGCACCGAGAGCGAGATCGTGTCCACCGTCGAGCAGGCGAACATGTACGCCAAGGCGATCGCGGACATGAACCAGCGCATCACCCTGGCCCAGGTGAGCGGCCCCAATATTGCCGCCAATGACCTGCTGGACCAGCGCGACCAGTTGATCGCCGAACTGAACAAGCTGGTTTCCGTGAGCACGGTGACCGAGAGCGACGGCTCCGTCAGCATCTTCGTCGGCTCCGGCCAGGCACTGGTCGCTGGCGGCACGGTGACCCAGCTCGCCGCGGTGCCCGATCCCAACGACCCGCAGCGCAATGCCATCGCCCTGGTGTCGGACAACGGCATCGCCAATATCCTGCCGGAGCGCCTGCTCAGCGGCGGCACGCTGGGCGGCCTGCTCACCTTCCGCAGCGAGACCCTGGATACCGCCCAGAACACCCTGGGCCTGATCGCGCTCGGCATCGCCGAAACGGTGAATGCCCAGCAGGCGCTCGGTATCGACCTCGACGGTGTGCTCGGCGGCGAGTTCTTCAAGAGCCCGACGCCGGCGCTGACGCCGGCCATCAACACCGTTTCGGTGTCGGTGGAGAACGTCTCCCAGCTCACCGCCGCCGACTACGTGCTGAAGTACGACGGCACCAACTACACGCTGAGGACTACCGGCGGCGTCAACATTCCGCTGACCTTGCAGGCCGATGGCAGCTACAGCGGCGGCGGGCTCAACATCAACATCACCGATCCGTCGGAAATCCCCTCCGACGGCCTGCTGATCCAGCCTACCCGCTACGCCGCGCGCGACATCGCCGTCGCCATCACCGACCCGCGCAAGGTTGCCGCCGGCGACCCGGTCAGCGTGTCGCCCGGCAACTACACCGGCACCGTCAGCGAGCGCATCACCAATGTGAAGACCACCTCGGTGGCCGGGCTGGACAGCAGCGGCGACGGCGTGGCCGACTTCGCGCCCATCACCCTGAGCTTCGACTCCGCCACCAACACCTTCACCGCCTCCAGCGGCACGCTGGAGCGCTACGACAGCAGCACCGGCACCTGGGTGACCAGCGGCGCCTACAACCCCTCCACCGACAGCGCCGGGGCGAAGTTCCGCATTACCGGCGGCACCGCGCCGGACACCTACACCTTCGAGTTCACCGCCGTCGGCGCCTGGACCAACGGCGAGTCGCTGTCCTTCAGCCCCACCCAGGCCGGCACCGCCGACAACCGCAACGCGGTCGCCATGGGCGCGCTGCAGACCACCAAGCTGATGCTGGCCGGCAGCAACGGCGAATCCACCGCCACCTTGCAGTCGGTGTATGCGCAGATGGTGACCCAGGTCGGCAACAAGGCGCGGGAAGTGCAAGTGAATCTCAAGGCGCAGGAATCGCTGCTGGCCCAGGCCGCCGATGCGCGGGATTCGCTCTCCGGGGTCAACCTGGATGAAGAGGCGGCCAACCTGATCCGCTACCAGCAGGCTTACCAGGCCTCGGCCAAGGTGATGTCGGTGGCCCAGACCTTGTTCGACGAAGTGCTGTCGATCGCGCGCTAAGGAGAGAAGTCATCATGCGCATCTCGACCAACATGATCTACGACAAGGGCGTCGGTTCCATGCAACGGCAATGGAGCGACCTCCTGCACACCCAGCAGCAGCTTTCCACCGGCCGCCGGGTGCTGACCCCCGCAGACGACCCCATCGCCGCCTCCCGCGCGCTGGAGATCGGCCAGTCCCAGGGCGTGAACAGCCAGTTCATGACCAACACCGGCTATGCCGAAGACCGCCTGAAGCTGCTGGAGAACAAGCTCACCGGGGTGGACGACACGCTGCAGTACATCCGCGAAAAGACCGTGGCCGCCGGCAACGGCATCTACAAGGAAGAGGACCTGGGCTACCTGGCCACCGACCTGCGTGCCCAGTTCGACAGCCTGCTGGCGCTGGCGAACAGCCAGGACGGTACTGGCGACTACCTGTTTTCCGGCTACCGCTCCAACGTCCAGCCCTTCAGCGGCAGCGTCGCCGGGGTGAGCTACGCTGGCGACTACGGCACCCAGACCATACAGGTCTCCGCCTCGCGCTACATGCCTGTGAGCCTGCCCGGTTCGGACATCTTCACCGCCACCCGGGAAGTGAACGACGACCTCGTCGCCGCCCTGACCGGCGAACACACCGATGGCACCGCCAACACCGGCGACGCCAGCCTCACCGGCACCCTCGCACCGCTCGCCGATGGCTCCATCGACATGGACAAGCTGGGTCGCCGTTACGAGATCGTCTACAACGATCCCGCCGGCTACGACGTCTATGAATACGAGCCCGGCAACCCGGACCGCGTCACCATAGCCACCGGCCTGACCGACCTGACCAGCCTGGCGGATCCGACCTCGGCCAACTATATCGGGGTGAACCTGGCGGTGAGCGGCACGCCGGGCGACGGCGACCGCTTCGAGGTCTTCGTGTCGTCGAACAACATGTTCGACAACCTCGGCCTGCTGATCGACTCCATGGAGCGGCCGGGGCCCTCCGGCATGGCCGGCGGCGCGGTGGCGGTCGGGCTGGACAACCTGGATGGCGCCCTCGAGAACATCCTCAAGGTGCGCGCCCAGGTCGGCTCCCAGTTGACCGAGACCGAGAGCCTGCAAAGCCTCGGCAGCGACCTCAACCTGCAGTACTCGGAGGTGATCTCCGGCCTGGTGGATGTGGACTACGTGGATGCGATCTCCCGCCTCTCGCAGCAGCAAACCTACCTGCAGGCGGCGCAGCAATCCTTCATGCGGGTCTCCAACCTGTCGTTGTTCAACTACTTGTAAGAGGGCGACGATGGACAGGGCAAAGGAGAAGGTGGGCGTTGGCCGGCCGGTGCTCGCGGCGCTGGCTGCGCTACTGCTGGGGGGCTGCGCCAGCGTCGAGGAGTATGTGGACAACTTCGACGCGGAAAGGGCCAAGCAGCAGACCGCCGACGCGGTGCGGGACTACGGCGGCATCGCCGCCGGCACGGTGGGCGGCTACATGATGGCCCGGCAGAGCGGCTACTTCAAACCGGAGTTCATTGCCGGCGCGCTGGTCGCCTACGCCATCTACGATCCCTTCTCGCCGACCTGGGAAGTGCGCGCCGCGCCCATGGGCGAGGACGTGGTCCGCTTCGACCTGGCGATGAAGCGGCTGGTGACCGGCGGCGAGGGCGAGGCGCGCCAGGTGCTGATGCGCAACGCCCGCCAGGTGGCCCAGGAGGGCGGCTACGCCGGCTTCGACATCCTGCGCTACGAAGAGGGCATAGAGTCGACGCGGCCCTTCGCCCATCGCGTCGCCAGCGCCGAGATCCGCCTGGTGAAATCCCGCCAGTTCCCAGAGTTCTAGGCCGCCAGCCGCTGGCCGCAGCCTCAGCGGGGGAGGGGGGCGAGTGCGGTGAGCATGCGGGCGATGTTGTCCAGGCTGTGCTCGAACATGCTCTGCACCACCGGCGCGAAGCTCGCCATCACCAGCGAGACGCCGAGGAAACCGGCGGCCAGCGTGATCGGGAAGCCGATGGCGAAGAGGTTCAGCTGCGGTGCCGCCCGGGTCAGGATGCCCATGGCGATGTTGGCCACGAGCAGCATGGCGACCACTGGCAGGGACAGCAGCAGGCCGGCGGAAAAGATGCTCGCGCCCATGCGGGCGATGGTGCCCCAGCCTTCGGCGCGCAGCGGCTCCACCCCGACCGGCAGCCATTCGAAGCTGCTGACCAGCACATGGATGAGCAGCAAGTGGCCGTCCAGCGCGAGGAAGAGCAGGGTGGCGACCAGGGTGAGGAAATCCGACAGCACCGCGGTCTGGCCGCCGGCGTCCGGGTCGAAGAAGAGGGCGAAGGACAGGCCCATCTGCATGCCGATCAGCGAGCCGGCCATGTCCACCGCGGCGAACACCAGCCGCACCACGAAGCCGATGGCGATGCCGATGAACATCTGCTGGATCATGATCAGCAGGCCCACACCGGAGCCCGGCGGCACCTCCGGCATCGGCGGCAAGGTCGGCAGCAACGCAAGCGAGATGCCCAGCCCTATGCCCAGCCGCACCTGCGCCGGAGCGCCGCGGTTGCCGAAGATGGGCGCGGTCGCGAACAGGCCCAGCAGCCGTGCCAGCGGAAACATGAAGGCCGCCAGCCAGGCATCCAGCTGGGCGGAGGTGACGCTGAGCATGGAGGCTTCAGCCGATCATGTGCGGTATCGATTCGAACAGCCGGCGCATGAAGTCGGTGAGCTGGGTCAGCATCCACGGCCCGGCTGCCACCAGGGTGACGAACATGACGACCACCTTGGGGACGAAGGAGAGCGTCATCTCGTTGATCTGGGTTGCCGCCTGGAAGATGCTGATGATGAGGCCGGTGATCAGCGCGGCGAGGAATAGCGGCGCCGAGATCAGCAGCGTCACTTCGATGGCCTGGCGGCCGAGGTCGATCACGGTAGTCGGAGTCATGGAATTCCTCGCGTGCCGTGCTCAGACGGCGAAACTCTGCACCAGCGAGCCGATCATCAGCGTCCAGCCGTCCACCAGCACGAACAGCATGATCTTGAAGGGCAGGGAAACGATCACCGGCGACATCATCATCATGCCCATCGACATCAGCACCGAGGCCACGACCATGTCGATGATGATGAAGGGGATGAAGACGATGAAGCCGATCTGGAAGGCGGTCTTCAACTCGGAGGTGACGAAGGCGGGGATCAGCACCCGCATCGGCAGGTCTTCAGCTTTTTCCACCGGCTCTATCTTGGCCAGGCCGGAGAAAAGATCCAGGTCGGGCCCGCGTACCTGCTTGAGCATGAAGGCCTTGACCGGCACCGAGGCGCGCTCCATCGCCTGCTCCATGCCGATGCGGCCTTCCGACATCGGCAGGTAGGCCTCGGTGTAGACCCGGTCCGCCACCGGCGACATGATGAAGAAGGTGAGGAACAACGCCAGCCCCAGCATCACTTGGTTGGGCGGCGAGGTCTGGGTGCCCATGGCCTGCCGCAGCAGGGAGAAGACGATGATGATGCGGGTGAAGCTGGTCATCATCAGCACCATCGCCGGAATGAAGCTCAGCAGGGTGAGCAGCACCAGCGTCTGTATGGTGAGGCTGTAGGTGGTGCCCCCGCCGCTGCCCGGCGTGGTGGTGACCGCCGGCAGCACCGGCGCCACCGGCAGGGTGGGCGATTGCGCAAGCGCCATGCCGGCGCCGGCCAGCAGCGCGATACCAGCGCCGAGGCGGATCAGGCGTTCAACCCGCATTGCGGCCCCGCTCCAGCGATTGTTTCAGCCAGCCGGCAAAGTCCTTGCCGGCAAAAGCGGCCGGTCCGCCGGCAGCGGCGGGTGGCAACTCGTCCTTGTCCATCACATGCAGGGTGCGCACATTGCCGGGCGCCACGCCCAGCACCAGTACCTTTTCACCCAGCTCCACCAGTACCACCCGCTCGCGCGGGCCAACCGGGGCTGCGCCCAGCACCTTCAGCGCGGCGGCGCTGCCGCGTGGCGCGCCCAGCCGCTTGATGAGCCACAGGCAGACGACGAGCAGGGCAATGACGATGACGAGGCCGAAAATCATCTGGCCCACGTTGGAGGCCAGGTCCGCCGTGGGCAGCGGGGCGGGGGCCGGCAGCGCAGGATCGGCCGCGACGGCCGGCAGGGCCATGCCCGACACGGCGGGCAGGGCGAGCAACTGGAGTGAGGTAAGGAGGCGCACGGGACGAGGATAGGCTACCGACGTGGCTAGCCTAATCCTGCGCCCTCATGGCGCAGGCAGCGATAAAGCGGGGAAAAGCCCGACTATTCCCCGCTTTGGCGAGGGCGCGGTCGGGCCAGGAGCGATGGAGCCCGCCGTTCGGGGCGGCTGCCGGGCGGGCCGACCGGGGCTCCGTGCGTCTGCGTTTGCTATTTCCTGGTCAGCCTTGCGCGGACAGGGAAGCGCAGCCGCAGGTCAGTTGCGGATCTTCCGCATGCGTTCGGCCGGGGTAATGATGTCGGTGAGGCGGATGCCGAACTTGTCGTTCACCACCACTACCTCGCCCTGGGCGATCAGGGTGCCATTCACCAGCACGTCCATCGGCTCGCCGGCGAGGCCATCCAGTTCCACTACCGAACCGTGCGCGAGTTGCAGCAGATTGCGGATGGAAAGCTTGGTGCGGCCGAGTTCGACGGTGATCTGGACGGGGATGTCCAGGATCATGTCGAAGTCGTTCAGTGAGCCCGGCTTGGTGCCGTTGTTGCCGAAATCCTCGAACAGCTGGCTGGCCGGCTTGGCCTGGTAAGGCGAGCCGGCCGCGGCGGCGGCGAGGTCGGCGGCAACCTGGGCGGCCTCGGGGTCGGCCTGGGCCTCGGTTGCAGCCTGCTCCTGCATGGCTGCGGCCCAGTCGTCTTCGGTAATCTGATTCTCTTCGTCAGCCATGCTGGGCTCCGGGCACAGGCGGGGCGTCGGTTTCCTCGGGGCCGAGGAAGCGCTCCACCTTCATTGCGTATTGTCTGTTCTGGGTGCCGTAGCGGCATTCGAGCACCGGCACGCCGTCCACCTCGGCGGTGAGCAGGTCGGACACCTGCAGCGGAATCACGTCGCCCACCCGCATGTTCACGATGTCGCGCAGGGTGACGCGGGCGTGGCCGAGCACGCAGGTCAGCTCCACGTCGGCCGTCTGCAGCTGGCGGGTGAGCAGAGTGATCCAGCGCTTGTCCTGAGTCAGGTGATCGCTCTGCATGGTGGAGTAGAGCAGGTCGCGGATAGGCTCCACCATGGAGTAGGGGAAGCAGATGTGCATCTCCGCCTGGGCGCCGCCCAGGTCCAGCGAGAAGCTGGTGGAAACGACGATCTCCGAGGGCGTGGCGATGTTGGCGAACTGGGAGTTCATCTCCGAGCGGATGTACTCCATCTCCAGCTTGAACACCGGTGCCCAGGCGCGGCCATACTCGGTGAACACCACGTTGAGCATGCCCTGGATGATGCGCTGCTCGGTCTGGGTGAAGTCGCGGCCCTCCACCCGGGTGTGGAAGCGGCCGTCGCCGCCGAACATGTTGTCCACCACCAGGAATACAAGGTTGGGGTCGAACACCACCAGCCCGGTACCGCGCAGCGGCTTGGCCTGCACCAGGTTGAGGTTGGTCGGTACAACCAGGTTGCGGACGAACTCCGCGTACTTCTGCACCTTGATCGGGCCCACCGAAATCTCGGTGTTGCGGTGCATGTAGTTGAACAGGCCGATGCGCAGATAGCGGGCGAAGCGCTCGTTGATGAGCTCCATGGTGGGCATGCGCCCACGCACGATGCGCTCCTGGGTGGCCAGGTTGTACGGCTTGATGCCACCCTGTTCGGAGTCGGCCGCCTCCGGCTCGTCGCTCTCCCCGTTTACGCCGCGGAGGAGGGCGTCGACTTCTTCCTGGGAGAGAAAATCCGCGGCCATGGCCGTTCCGGTTGCCTTATTGGATGATGAAGGAGTTGAACAGCACCGCCTGCACCGGCCCGGTGGGCGGCGCGCGGCGCGAAGACGTCTCGCGCGGCGGAGGGAAGCCCAGCGCCTCGTTGGCCTGGTCGAGGATGTCGTTGGCCAGCTCTTCGCGGCCCTGGACTGTGGCCACCTCGGACGGCAGGCGGTTGGACAGCAGCAGATTGATGCGGTGCCGGATCTCCGGCATGAAGCCCTTCAGGCTTTCTGCCAGCTTCTCGTCGCTGACGCGCAGCACCACCACCGTCTGCAGGTAGCGGTCGCCCTCGTCACTGCGCAGGTTCACCGTGAAGGGGTCGAGGGTGACGAAGGAGGGCGGCTTGGCCAGGTCGATCTTGGCCGGCCCGGCGGGCGCCGCGGCAGCCGGCGGCGCCTCGGCATGGCTGTCGCCGCCGCCGCCCCCCTTGTTCTTGAGCAGCAGCAGCAGGGCGACGCCGCCCGCGGCGAGGATCAGCACCAGCAGCAGCACGATGACGATGATCAGCAGCAGCTTGCCGCTTTTCTTGGGCGCTGCTTCCTTGGCGCCTTCTTCCGGTTTGGCGGGGGCTTTCGCCATGCGACTCTCCTTTTCTCACGATTCCATTATCAGGGATCGTCGCGCCCCGCCAAGCGCGGAAAAGTGGGGCAGAGCCGCCCCAATTCATACGCTTCAGACGAAGGTGTCGACCATCCCTTCGGTTTGCTTGACCCAGACCGGCGCGCTGCCGACCTCGGTGCCTTCGATTCCGCCTGCGCTGCGGCTGCCGCCGCTGCTCCTGCCGCCGCCATCCTGCGTTCCGGCCTGTTGCTCGCCGGAGGTGCTGACATCCGCCTGGCTCAGGCTGATGCCGGATTGCTGCAGCATTTCACGCAGCCGCGGCAGCGCCTGCTCCAGTGCATCCCGCGCGGCCTGCGAGGCGGCGACGAAATGGGCGGTGGTCTGGTCGCCATTCAGATGGATGGAGACTTCGACCTTGCCCATGTTCGGCGGCGTGAGCACCAGTTCTGCCTTGCTTTCCGCCCGTCCCAGCATCCACACCACCTTGTTGCCGACGTCTTCCGCCCAGCCATTCTGGCCGGCAGGCGTTTGCACCGGCAGCTGCGGGGTGGTGCTCTGCGGCGACGACACCTGGTGGCGCAGCGCGGTGAGTGCCGCCGCGCCTTGCAGGGCGGATCCGGCTTCGCCCGGCCCCGCTTGCAGGGCGGTGGCCGGGCGGTCCGCCGCGCTGGAAGTGGCAGCTGCCGCCTGGGCCTGGGCTTGCGCCGCAAAGTTCGGCTTGTCGGCGGCCGAAACCTTGGCATCCACCGCGGCACGTAGCGCATCGGCGGGATTTTGAAGCGATTTGCCCGAGGTGTCATCCGCGACGATGCCGGTCGTCGCCGGCTTGCCACTGTCCGTGGCATCGGCAAGTGCAGCCTCTCCCTCGGCGCCTTCGCCGGCAACCTTGTTCATCAAGGCGGCAATGGCTGCCGGCAGGCCGGCAAGGGCGGTCGCGGGCTGGGCGGCCTGCTGTTGCTGCGCCGCGGCGTCGGTGGCGGCCTGCTGGGCGGCTTTGTCGCCGCCGGTGGTGGCCGTGTCCTCGCTGGAGGTTTTGGTCGCCTTGGCGCTGCCGGGAGGGGCGGACTTGGCGTCGGTGGCCTCGGCGGTGCTCTGCTGCGGCTCGCTGGCGCGGGCGTTGTCGTTGCTGCTGCGCTGGCGCTGGCGGCTGGCCTCGGTGCGGTCGTTTTCCCGGCTGCGGCTGCTTTCCCGCTGGGTTTCACGAGTCTGCTGGCGCTCGGTGCTGCGGCTGGCAGTGGTGTCCTGCACCGCGCTGCGGGATTCGCTGCGGGTGCTGCTCATCTGGCCGGCCAGCATGCGGGAGAAGCTGTCGCTGGAGGTGGCGCTGCGGGGGGTGCCGGTGGCGTCCGAGGTACTGCCCAACAGGCTGGCGGCAGAAAAGGAGAAGCTGGACTGGGTGACGTTGGCTGGCATGCTCTATGACCTCGGTGGCGTGTTCGGCTACCGTTCAGCAAGCCCCGTGCCAAGCTGACGCAGGTCTAATGGGGGGCGGGCTTCCAGCGAGGCCGCCCGACTTCAACTCATTCTTCTTCCTGGTCGCGCCGCTTGGCGGCGTGCTCGTCGGTCATCTTCTGCTCGCGCCGGTTCTCGCTGCGCAGCACGCCGGCCTGATGGCGCTGGGATAGGGTGTCGAAGGCCTTCACCTTGTTGCGCTGGGCAAGCCAGGCCTGCTGACCCTGGGCGGTCTGGTGGCGGGATTGCTCGAGCAGCCTGGCCTGGCTGGCAATGGCTTCGTCGATGCGGCCGAGGAAAGTGCTGAAGTTGCGCCAGGCGTCCGGCCCGATGCCCTCGCGCGCGGCCTGCATGAAGCGCGCGTGGTACTCGTTGCGGTAGTTCTGCAGCATGTCGAGCTTCTGCTGGCTGTCTCGCTCCGAGGCGATCAACTCGCCTAGCCGCCGCGCAGCATCGTCCATCCGGTTCTGAGCGAGATCGAGCAGAGGCTGTAGGGGGAATTTCCCGTTCATGGCTTATTTCTTCGTGCGGGAATGAAAAGATGCTACGCGCGTCGGGTGGTGACAAATAGTCCGTCCGTCGCCGGTCTGGTTCTCCGGCGGGCGTTCAGGGCTTGGTCGGGAACAGCCCGCCCAGCTTGGCGATGGCGCTCTCGTAGCCTTCGCGTTCGTTGATGCGCTGCTGCAGGAAGCCCTCCAGCCGGGGGTAAAGGGCGACTGCGAGGTCCAGCATGGGATCGGCGCCGGCCTGGTAGGCGCCGACCGCGATCAGGTCGCGGGAGCGCTGGTAGCGGGAGAAGAACTGCTTGAAGCGGCGCACGAGCTCGAAGTGGGCGTCGTCCACCAGGTTGTGCATGGCGCGGGAGATGGATTGCTCGATGTCGATCGCCGGGTAGTGGCCTTGGTCCGCCAGGCTGCGCGAGAGCACGAAGTGGCCATCGAGAATGGCGCGGGCGGAGTCAGCGATCGGGTCCTGCTGGTCGTCGCCTTCGGCGAGTACGGTGTAGAAGGCGGTGATGGAGCCGCCGCCCTCCGGGCCGTTACCGGCGCGTTCCACCAGCGCGGGCAGGCGGGCGAACACCGAGGGCGGATAGCCGCGGGTGACCGGCGGCTCGCCGATGGCGAGGGCGATCTCGCGCTGGGCCATGGCGTAGCGGGTGAGGGAATCCATGATCAGCAGCACCTGCTTGCCCTGGTCGCGGAAGTACTCGGCGACGGTGGTGGCGTAGGCGGCGCCTTGCATGCGCATCAGCGGGCTGGTGTCGGCCGGTGCGGCGACCACCACCGAGCGGGCGAGGCCGTCGGCGCCCAGGTTGTGCTCGATGAATTCCTTCACCTCTCGGCCCCGCTCGCCGATCAGGCCGACGACGATGATGTCCGCCATAGTGAAGCGCGCCATCATGCCCAGCAGCACCGACTTGCCGACGCCGGAGCCGGCGAAGAGGCCGATACGCTGGCCGCGGCCGACGGTGAGCAGGCTGTTGATGGCACGTATGCCGACGTCCAGCGGCTGGGTGATGGCTGCGCGGTTGAGCGGGTTGTAGGAGCGCCCCTGCAGCGAGCGGCTCTCCTGGGTGACCAGGGGGCCGAGGGAATCCAGCGGCCGGCCGGCGCCATCCACCACCCGGCCGAGCAGGGCTTCGCCCACCGGCAGGTGCTTGGCACGGTCGGCGGCGCGGCGGCGGGGGCCTACGCGCTTGCCCGCGGTCAGCTTGGGGTGCCCGGCTTCCAGCGGCAGCACCTGGGCGCCGGGGGCGAGGCCGAAGACGTCGTCGGTCGGCATCATGTAGAGCTTTTCGCCGTTGAAGCCCACCACCTCCGCCTCCACCGCGCCGCCGCCCGGCACCAGGATGCGGCAGCCGGAGCCCAGCGGCAGCTTGAGGCCGGCGGCTTCCATGACCAGGCCGTTGATGCGGGTGAGGCGGCCTGCGTACTGGAAGGGGCTGGCGCTTTCGACCAGTTGCCGGCCGTCCTGCAGGAAGGCGCGCCAGGTTTCACCGTGTTTTTCGGTCACCGGTCCGGCTCCCAGGTGGCATCTTCGCGGCCGAGTTGCTCCAGTACGCGGCGCCAGCGGGTTTCCATGGTGGCGTCCACCTGGGCGCCGGGCGATTCCACCCGGCAGCCGCCGCGGGTCAGGCTTTCGTCTTCGGCCAGGCGATGGCCGCCGTGGGCCAGCTGCTCGGCCAGGTGTTCCTGCACCAGCTGAAGGTCGTCCGGATGCAGGCGGATGTGGGCATGCCCCTGCGGCAATTGCATGAGCGCGGCACGCACGGTTTCGGCGACCGCTTCTGGATGGGTGGCGAGCGTGTGCTGCACCATCTGGCGGGCAATGGCGATTGCCAGCCCGAGCAGTTCCTCGGCGACTTCCTCGTCTATCTTCGCCAGCGCCTGATCCAGGTTGTCCGCCAATTCGCTGAACCGCCGGGCTTCTGCCTCGATCTGGGCCTTGCCGTCCTGATAGCCGGCGGCGTGGCCTTGCTCGCGGCCGGCAATCTCGCCTTCCTTGTGGCCGGCGGCATAGCCCTCGGCATGGCCTTCCTTGCGTCCTTCTTCGCGCGCTTGCTCGTGCATGCGCTCGATGTCCTCCACCGTGGGCAGCTGCACGCCGGGGTAGGGCGGAGGGATTTCGGCTTCGGGCTCGGCTGCGGCAAGCGGCCGCGGCGGCGCGGCGAGGTCTTCGGCGGGAGGTGCGTCCTGCGACGGCGCCTCCGGTGCGGGTGCTTCCTCGCGGCCGTCGAAGGAGGGCGGCTGCCAGCGCCGATAGGCGCCGGAGGCCTGGTTGCGGGTGATGCTCACCGGCCGCTCCTATCAGACGAAGCCATCGTCCCCGCCCTTGCCGGCCATCATCACCTGCCCTTCCTCCGCCAGGCGGCGCACGATCTTGAGGATTTCCTTCTGCTCGGCTTCCACCTCGGACAGGCGCACCGGGCCCTTGGCCTCCAGGTCCTCGCGCAGCATTTCGGCGGCGCGGCTGGACATGTTCTTGAAGACTTTCTCCCGCAGGTCCGGCGAAGCGCCCTTGAGGGCGACGATGAGCGAGTCGGACTGCACTTCGCGCAGGATGGTCTGGATGCCGCGGTCGTCGATGTCCATCAGGTTCTCGAACACGAACATCTCGTCCAGTATCTTCTGCGCCAGGTCGGGGTCGTATTCGCGCACGTTGTCGATGACCGCCGTTTCCGCCGCCGAGCCGACGAAGTTGAGGATTTCCGCCGCATGGCGCACGCCGCCCATGGCCGCCTTCTTGACGGTGGAGGCGCCGGCCAGCATGCGGGTGAGGGAGTCGTTCAGCTCCTTCAGCGCGGCCGGCTGCACGCCGTCCAGCGTGGCGATGCGCAGTACCACATCGTTGCGCAGGCGGTCGGGGAAGTGCTTGAGGATGTCGCCTGCCTGGTCCACCTCCAGGTGCACCAGGATGGTGGCGATGATCTGCGGGTGCTCGTTCTTGATGAGGTCGGCCGCGGTCGGGGCGTCCATCCACTTCAGGCTCTCGATGCCGGCGGTGTCCGAGCCCTGCAGCACGCGGGAGATGAGGTGGGCGGCGCGCTCGTCGCCCAGCGCCTTGGTCAGCATCAGGCGGATCTGTTCTTCGTCCGCATGCACCAGCGCACCCTTGGAGAAGTGGGCTTCGAGCTCGTCCAGCAGCGCCTCCACCTTGGCCCGCGGCTGCGGCGCCATGGTGGCCATTTGCATGCCCAGCTTCTGCACTTCGCGCGGGCCGAGATGCTTGAGAACCTCGGACGCTTCATCCGCGCCCAGCGTGAGCAGCAGCAGGGCGCTCTTTTCCAGGCCTTCTTCCGGCGTCATTTGCGTCCCTCCTCATTCAGGCCCATCCATTCCCGGATCAGGCCGGCGACCAGCTTGGGATCCTGGCGTGCCAGCTCCCGGGCGCGCTCCAGCCTGTTCTCGTAAGTCTGGCCTGCCAGCGCTTCGGGGGAAAGCTCGACTTCGGCATCTTCGTCCTCGTCGCCGAAGCCCAGCCCGCCCTCGCCGCTGGGGCCGCCTTCGCCTTCCGGTGAGGGCGGCGGCGGCATCACGGTGCGCATCAGCGGACGCAGGATGGCGAAATACACAAAGGCCAGCACCAGCAGGATGAGGATGTACTTCCAGGCCTCCTTCGCCAGTTCGAGCACGTCCGGGTCCTTCCACAGCGGCAGGGACGGCTCGGCGTCGCTCGCGGTGAAGGGGCTGCTGGCCACGTTGATGGTGTCGCCACGGTTCTGGTTGTAGCCCACCGCCTCTCGCACGAGGTTGGTGATGCGGGCGATTTCCTCGTCCGACAGCGGGATGGTCTGCGGCTGGCCTTCCTGGCCCGGGCCGGGGCGCTGGTTGACCACCACCGCCACCGACAGGCGCTTGATCTGGCCAAGCGACTGCTTCACATGCTGGATGGTGCGGTCCAGCTCATAGTTCAGTACCGCGCTGCGGCTGCTGTCGCCCTGCTGGGTGGTGCCGGCCTGGTTGGGTGGCACCTGCGGGTTGGTGATGGGCGCGGTGGCAGGCACCGGTGGCTGGTTGGTCAGCGCGCCGGGCACTCCTTGCGGGGTACGGTCGCGCTTGTACTCCTCGGTGGTCTGCTGGCTGCGGATGGCCTGGTCGGGCGCCGGGTTGGGCTTGTAGGTCTCGGCGGTCTGCTCGACCTGGTTGAAGTCCACGTCCGCCGCCACCTGGGCGCGGAAATTGTCCTTGCCGAACATCGGCGTGAGGATGGTCTCGATGCGGCGGATCAGCCCGCTCTCGATTTCCTTCACATATTGCAGCTGGGTCGGGTCCAGCCCGGCCTGGCGCAGCGGATCGGGCTTGTTGGTGAGCAGTTCGCCGTCCTGGTTGACGATGTTCACCCCATCCGCGCTCATGCGCGGTACCGAGGAGGACACCAGATGCACGATGCCGGCGACCTGGTTGGGGTCGAGGAAGCGGCCGGGGCGCATGTTCACCATCACCGAGGCGGTGGGCTTCTGGTCATCGCGCAGGAAGGCGGTCTGCTTCGGCATCGCCAGGTGTACCCGCGCGCTGGACACGGTGGCGATGGCCTGGATGGTGCGGGCCAGTTCGCCCTCCAGGGCACGCTGGTAGTTCACCTGCTCATGGAATTGGGAGACGCCCAGCTTCTGCGTTTCCAGCAGCTCGAAACCAACCAGCCCGCCCTTGGGCAGGCCTTCCGCTGCCAGGCGCAGCCGGATCTGGTGCACCTGCTCCTGCGGAACCAGGATGGCGCGGCCATCGCCGGACATGCGATAGGGCACGTTCTGCTGCTGCAGGGTATTGATGATGGTGCCGCCGTCGCGGTCGTCCAGGTTGGAGAACAGCACTGCGTAGGCCGGTTCCCGGTTCCACAGCAGCACGCCCACCACCAGCGCGATGGCGAGCGCGATCGCCGCGCCGGCGGCAATTTTCTGCCGCTGGCTCAGCCCATTGATGTTCTGCAGCGTTTGCTGGAAACGCGAGGGCGGCCCGGAGGCGGGTGGCGCATCGGCGGCCGGCAGGCCTTCGGCGACGTTCTCTGCAGTGGCCATGGTGGATTTCCCGGTACATCCCCTTTTACGGATTGCGGCATTCTCTTCCAGCCCGCGCAAGCCCGAATGGGGAAAAAGCGGCATTTTTTGCCGCCTCTTTGCCGGTTAACATGGACCGGCCGCCGGCTAGAGTGCCGGCTGTGAAAACGGAGCGACTGCAATGTCCCCTTTGACGCCCGCGAGTGGTGGTGATTCCACGCCGGCGGCGCCGCCCATGGATGCGGCCCAGCTGGCAGAAGCCTTTGCCCTGTTCAGCCGGGCGTCGGAGGAGCTTTCCACCGCCTATAACGCTTTGCAGGGTCAGGTCGTCCAGCTGACGGAGCGGCTTACCGTATTGATGGGTGCGTTGCCCGCGGGCGTGGTGGTGTTGGATCGCGCGGGTGTGGCGGTGCAGGTGAACCGCGCCGCGGAAACGCTGTTCGGCACCGGTCTGGCGGGCCGGGTGTGGCGCGAGGCCTCCCAGGACCTGCAGGCGACCGAGACGCCGGGTGAGATGACTCTGGAGCTGGCCGACGGTGCGCGCCGCCTCGCTGTCTCCGAAACCGCGCTGGAGTCGGGCGACGAGCGCATCCTGCTGATTCACGACGTCACCGAAACCCACCGCATGCGCCTCACCGCCGAGCGTAACGAGCGGCTGGCGGCGATGGGCGAGATGGTTGCTGGCCTCGCCCATCAGCTGCGCACGCCGCTGGCGGCGGCGCTGCTCTACACCGGCAACCTGCGCCAGCCGGAGCTGGGGCCGGCGGAGCGCGCCAAGGTGGCCGACCGTGCCATCGAGCGCCTGCGCTACCTTGAACGCCTGATCCGCGACATGCTGCTCTTCGCCCGTGGCGACAGCTTGGGGCGGCAGTACTTCGGCGTCTGCGATCTGGCGGCGGAGCTCACCCACACGCTGGAGCCGCTGGCCCGCGCCCGCCAGCTGGAGTTCCACAGCCGCTGCGATTGTGGCGAGCTCGAACTCTACGGCGACCGCAAGGCGCTGGGCGGCGCCCTCACCAATTTGCTGGAAAACGCCATCCAGGCCACCGAGGCCGGTGGCACCGTGTCCTGCGAAGTCGTGCCGGAAAGCGGTGTCCATGCCGGCGTGCGCTTCATCGTCCGCGACAGCGGGCGTGGCATTGCGCCGGAGCTGCAGGAACGCCTGTTCGAACCCTTCTTCACCACCCGGGCCGAGGGCACCGGCCTGGGCCTGGCCATCGCCCGCGGCGTGGCGCGGGGCCATGGCGGCGACATCGTTCTCGAATCGGTACCCGGCCAGGGTTCCACCTTCACCTTGAGCCTACCCCTGCTGCGCGGGGAAACGGCGATCAGCAGCGGGACTGAAGCATCATGATCGAACAACTGAACATCCTCGTGGTCGAGGACGACGCCGCGCTGCGCGACGCCGTCTGCCTCACGCTGGAAATGGCCGGCCACGGCGTGACCGGCGTCGAGGGCGGCCCCCAGGCGCTGGCGGTGCTGGAGGAGCACGCCTTCAACCTTGTCATCTCCGATCTGCGCATGCAGCCGATGGACGGCCTGCAACTGCTGGGCGAGATCCGCGCCCGCCTGCCGCAACTGCCGGTCTTGCTGATGACCGCCTACGGCGACGTGGACAAGGCGGTGGCGGCCATGCGCGGCGGCGCCTGCGACTTCCTGATGAAGCCCTTCGAGCCCGAAGTGCTGCTGGAGAATGTGCGCCGCTATGCGGCGGTACAGCCTTCGGCCGACGATACCGTGGCGGAGGACATCCACACCCGCAACCTGCTGGCCCTGGCAACGCGGGTGGCGGAGACCGACGCCACCGTGCTGCTCACCGGCGAATCCGGCACCGGCAAGGAGGTTTTCGCCCGCTACATCCACCACCATTCGCCGCGCTGCAGCGGCCCTTTCATCGCCATCAACTGCGCCGCTATTCCGGAGAACCTGCTGGAGGCGACCCTGTTCGGCTACGAGAAGGGCGCTTTCACCGGCGCGCAGACCGCCCAGCCAGGCAAGTTCGAACAGGCCCAGGACGGCACCATCCTGCTGGACGAAATTTCCGAGATGCCGCTGGGGCTGCAGGCCAAGATGTTGCGGGTGCTGCAGGAGCGCGAGGTGGAGCGGGTGGGGGGCAAGAAGCCGATCCCCCTGGATATCCGCGTCCTTGCAACCAGCAACCGCGACATGTCGCGCGAAGTGTCTGCTGGTCGTTTTCGCGAGGATTTGTACTACCGCCTCAACGTCTTCCCGCTGGCCATCCCGGCGCTGAGAGAACGGCCGGGCGACGTGCTGCCGCTCTCCCGCCACTTCCTCACCCGCCACGCCGAACGCGCCCGCCGCCTGGTCAGGCTCTCGGCCGAGGCGGAGGCCATGCTGGCGCGGTATGGCTGGCCGGGCAATGTCCGGGAGCTGGAGAACACCATGCATCGTGCGTTGATCCTGACCCCCGGAGACACCGTGAGCGCCGAGACCGTCCGCCTGTGCCTTCCGCACTGGACTGGTGAAGAGGCAGCGCCTGCCGCAAGCGCCCCGCTGCAGCCGGTTGCTCCGCCTTTGCCGGCAAGCTTCACGCCCGGCATTGTGCCGCCGGCAATTTCTGCCCAGCCGGCAGGAGCAAGCGCCCCGGCATCGGCCGCGCGGCCGGCGAACATGAAGGACCTGGAGCGAGAGCACATCCTGGCAACGCTGCGGGAGATGGGAGGTTCGCGCAAGAAGGCGGTTGAAAAGCTCGGGATTTCCGAGCGTACGTTGCGCTACAAGCTGCAGCAGTACAGGGATGAGGGCTACGACGTCTGAGGCGGCTGATGGTGAGGGATTGCCGCTGGCCCGTCTTTTGCTAGTAAGCTGGGCTGGACGCAACCTTTGCCCCCGCGGGCATCGTGCACACTTGGCCTTGACATCGGCTTGGTGGCATGAGCGTTGCTCTGCTAGACTGAGAACCGAGAGAACCCGATGTCGGGAGTAACACATGGATAGCCGCGGAATTGACCAAATGCTGAACGAACTGCGATCCGTATCGCAGGCCGCTCAGAACAAGCCAGTCCAGGGCACCGAAGCGACGGGCGACGTAGATTTTGCCGACGTGCTGAACAATGCGCTGAAGGACGTCAGCGCAGCCCAGAGCGAGGCGCGCGAGATGGCGCAGAATTTCTCCGCTGGCGATCCCAATGTGAACCTGCAGGACGTGATGGTGAACCTGCAGAAAGCCAGCCTCTCTTTCCAGCAGATGGTGCAGGTGCGCAACCGCCTGGTTACCGCCTACCAGGACATGATGAACATGCCGGTCTGAGTGATACTCAGCGCACAACAAAGAAGCCGCCCTCCGGGGCGGCTTCTTTGTTTACAGCAGTGCTTCTCGCTACCGGCGCGGTGTTGTAGGGTGCCTTCAGAGGCCAGTGCCGCGTTCGCGGGCGCTCCGATCCCGTTCAACCTTGAAAATGTAACGCTGGATGGCGTTGTCCGCGGAGCCGGGCAGGTCGATGAACTCGCAGCCCGCCCGCAGCATCTCGATGCCGTTGCGGTTGGTCAGCCGGAAGAGGTTGCGTATCCGGAGCCGAACCGGAATGGAGCCGACACCTGGCAGCGTCAGCTGGCAGTCGGTGAATTCCGTGTTGGTGGAGAACTGCATGCCCTCGGGGGGGACCACCACCGCGACTCCGCCGGCACTGATGTCCACCACCCGCGCCTCCACGATGCTTTTCTTGCCATCGGCCTGGACGACGGGAATCAGGCAGTTGATGGTATGGGTGACCGGCGTCTGTAGCCGGTAGAACTCGCGCCGCTGCAGGCGCAGCACTTCCGTAGGCAAGGCCGCACGGAAACCGGGGTGGCCGTCCAGCGTGAATGCCGAGGGCGACTCCAGCGCAAACTGGACGCGTATCTTGTCCAACTGACCAGAGCAGACCAGTTTTTCGGCGACGCCCACCTTCTGATTGATGAGTTCGTCCGGGCTGGCATCGATGACGACGTGATCGCCCTCCACCTGGATGATGGCGGTGAGAAAGGACTGCTGGCCGGGCGCGACATGAGCGGAAACGAGGGTGCGACCTTCGACCAAGCCTTGGAGGACTTGTTGAATTTCGCGCTGACCATGGAGCAGGTACTTGGCGTAGTCGTCTGACTGCAATAGTTCCACGCGTGTCTGTTCGTTCTGGTTTTGCATGCTCTTGGAATCTGGTGGCGCTGCTGCAAGGCTAGCCGGAGGTTATAACACGAGCGCCGGGGGAAGTGGATTCCCAGCTGGCGTCATGGCGGCCTGGCATGCATCGCTTCACTCCTCAGGGCGGGCTTGCTTGGCGTCTTTGTCATCGGCTTGGGCGCTGGGCGGCGCGCCCGCATCCACCCCTTGCTCCACCCGGTAGAGCCAGGCGAGCAGTTCGGCCACGGCAACATAGAGTTGGGCGGGAATGTGCGCGTCCAGATCCACCTGCATCAGCAGCGAGACGAGCTCCGGCGACTCGTGGACATAGATGCCGGCTTCGCGTGCACGTTCAATGATCTCCTGCGCGATCAGTCCGCGGCCCTTGGCGATGACGCGCGGCGCGGCATCGCCGGCGGCGTAGGTCAGGGCAACCGCTTCGCCGCGGCCGGTGGGCAGTTCGTCCTCAGACGCCATCGCCGGGCTCCACTACCATGCCGGTGAGGGGTACGTCGACCGCAGCGAGGGCGTCTTCGAGCGATTGGCGGTTGCGCTCCAGCGCGTCGATCGCGCCGCTTTCCGCTGCGCGCAGGCGTACTGCGACGCCGGCCGGGGTGAGGTGCAACTGAGCCTCCAGGCCGCCAAGGCGGGGCAGGGTGACGCGCAGCGTGGTGTTCCATTCCTGCAGGGCCTCGTCGCTGCTGTCGCCCTGACCGTCGCGCGGGTCGTCGATGATCCACTCGAACGGTTGGCCTGGCCAAAGCTGGCCGTGGAAGATGTACTGGTTGGTCGCCAGGGCATCCAACTGCTGGTGCACGACCGGCAACAGGCGGTCGGGCACCGGACTGGTGCGAACGGGCGCGACTTCTTCCTGGCTTGCCTGGCTGAAGACGCTGGCGAGCCGCTCCAGGGCACTCTTTTCCGTGCCTGCGCTTGCCGCGGCCGGAGCCTGTCCGCCCGCCCCGGGTGTTGCACGGAGCGGCGAACTGGCGACCTGCCCCTGCGGCTCCTTGGAGAGCGTCTGTAGGTCCATCTTCCCACTCAGCAGCTGGGACTGGTGCGACTCATAGAACAGGCCGCTCTGCACCAGGGCTTGTCTGAGGGCGGGAGTCAGCGGCGCGCCGGTAAGCGGTGGGGCATTCAGCAGCGGCTGGTTGGCGGCGAGTTTTGCTGGTTCGGGCGTGGGCTGGCCGGTGAGCAGGAAGCTGATCAGCCGGCCGGTCTGGCTCAGCACCGGCTGGCTGGACGCGTTGCTGTTGGCCGCCGCGCTTTCCTGACCTACCACCTGGGCGTAGACGGCGCGCGGGGTATTCTGGGTGACCTCCAGTTCCAGGGTATCGCCTGGGCTGGCGGATTGACTTAGGGAGAGTGTCAGCGTCTGGCCGGCCACCAGCGCGCGGAAGGTGCCGTCCGGCAGGACACGTTGCAGTGTGGCGAAGATGCGCTGGCCCGGGAGCAGATCGGGCAGGCTGGCGGGGATCTCCCGGGTGCGCTGGACGCCGGGGAGCGGCTGGTCTGCATTGAAGAAGCTCGCCTCGGTGATCATCCGGAGGCGGGCAGCGAGATCTGGGGGAATCACGAGACGCTCCGGGTGCGGTAGATGAGGTTGATCGAAGCGGGAGTGGATTGTTTCATGCTCCGGACCTCAGACCGCCTGCCCCCGGCGGGGCGCATTAGAAATCCAGTCGGCTGTATGCGT
Source organism: Azoarcus sp. TTM-91 (assembly GCF_012911025.1). Lineage (GTDB taxonomy): Bacteria > Pseudomonadota > Gammaproteobacteria > Burkholderiales > Rhodocyclaceae > Azoarcus. The sequence goes on from NZ_WUEI01000003.1 coordinate 96,583, forward strand.
TCTTCATCGCCTTCCCGCGATTGGCCTGGGCCAGCCATTTGCGGGTGCTCTCCATCCAGGGATCGGCATGGGAGCGGATGGTGGCTTCATCGTCGAGTATCTGCTGCAGCAGCCCGACGATGGCTTCGCGTTCGGCAGCGTCGGTGATCCTTGCCGGATCGACGCTGGCCCGTGCGGTGTCGCGCATGGCGGCGAGGTCTTTTTCCAGCGCGGTGAGCTTGTCCCAGTCGTGAGCCACCGCCGCTTCCCGCATTTGCGTGGCGCAGTCGGCCATGGCCTGGAAATGTTGCAGGGCGGACATCGTTCTCGTCCTCGATCAGGCGGGCTGGGCGCCCACCTGCTCGCCAATGCCTTCCCAGGCTTCGCGCAGTTGGCGAAGCAGGCCGGCGACTTCCTCCAGCGCGGCGGCGTCGTTGCGCAGGTTGGCATGCAGGAGGCGGTCGGTCATGTACTCGTAGAGCGCCTCCAGGCGGAAGGCCAGCTCTCCGCCGGCTTCCTTGTCCAGGCTGGCGGACAGGCCATTGGCGATGATCTCGATGGCGCGCGACACGGCCTGGCCCTTGGCCGGGATGTCCTTGCGTTCCATGGCTGCCCCGGCAACCGAGATGGAAGCCAGGGCACCGTCGAACAGCATGAGGACGAGCTTGTGAGGATTTGCCGCGGTGACGCCGGTCTCCACGCCGACACGGGCGTAGGCCGATGCGCGATTTGCGGATGAGCCGAACATGATGTGATTCCTCCTGACGCCGCTTGCCTCAGTTTGATGAGGACAAGCTGTTCATGAGCTGGGTGATGTAGCTGCTGCTGGTGTTCAAGCTGGAGAGCGTGGAGTCCATCGCGGTGAACTGCGCGCGGTAGCGGGCTTCCAGCACTTCCATGCGGGCTTCGAGCTTGGTGCGCTGATCGGCGAGGTCGTCGATCTGGGAGTCCAGGCTTGCCGTCCGTGCGGTGAGCACGCCGGTTGTGCTGTCCAGGTAGCCATTCAGCGTCGTCTGCATGCGCGAGGCGAAGCCGCTGGTGCCGGTGAGGAAGCTGGAGAGATCGGCGCTGGAGTTGGCCAGGGCCGTGTCCAGCTTGCCGGTGTCCATGGTGATCATGCCGTCGCTGCCGATGGCGATGCCCAGCGAGGCCTTGCCGTCGTCGTCCAGCGACATGCCCAGGATCTTGCCGAGGCCGGAGATGCCCTCGCTCATGGTGGAGCGCAGCGCCCGCATCAGGTTGCGGGTGGTGCCGTCGCCCACCAGCGTGCCGGAGACCGCTTCTTCGTCGTCGCTTTCCGCCGGGGTATAACTGGTGAGGTTCTGCAGCAGCGTCATCGCCTCGTTGTACTTCGTCACCATGTCGCTGATGGCGGTCTTGGCGGCTTCGCGGTCGTTGCTGACGGACACCCGCAGGGTGGTGCCGGGCTTGCTGTCGAGGAGATTGAGTGTCAGACCCTCGATGGCGTCGTCGATGACGTTGCTGGTGCGGCTGATCTCGATGCCGCCCACCTTCAGCTTGGCATCCTGAGCCGCATCCAGGGTGCTGAGCGTGCTGGTGCCGCCGGTGGAGGCGTCGTAGCTGAAACCGGCAAGGCCGTCGGTGCCGCTCATGGTGAAGCCGCTGGTGGCGCCTTCGGCGGTGCTGGCGATGACGAGCTGGTCGATCTTGCCGTTGTTCACGATGGACGCGGTCACGCCGATGCCGGCGGAGTTGATTGCGTCCCGCAGGTCGCTGAGGGAGGTTTTGCCTTCCGGCAGCGTGATGGTCTGTGAAGAGGTGCCGTTGAAAGTGGTGACGGCGTCGTCGCCGGTACCGGTGGTCTCGTAGGTGCCGAAGTTGAAGGTGAGCGTGCCGGCGGCAACGGTGGGCGCGGTGGTCGCGTTGCTGACGACCCGCTGGCCCTGTGCCATCTGCAGCACTTCAACCGAATAGGAGCCTGCCTTCGGCGTGCCGGAGGCAGTAGCGGTCATGACGGTGCTGTCGCTGACCGTGGTCTTCATCGACGTGAAGAGCGACGCATTGTTCAGCGTCGCCATGGAGGACTTGAAGGCGTTCAGCGCTGACGTGATCTGACCATAGGCCGAGAGCTTGGTCTGGGCACTGGTTTCCTTGGCGGTAATCAGTTTCTCCGGGACCGTCCGCTCGGCCGTCATCAACTGGGTGACGAGGGATTCGATGTCGAGGCCGGAGCCGATGCCGCTGGAAGTGATCGTTGCCATGGTGCGCTTCCTCCTGTCACGCTTCCTGTTTCACCAGGAGGCCTTGCAGTTTGTCCAGCGCCTTGGAGATGCGCATCATCTCTTCGGACGGAATCTGCTTGATGACCTCGTTGGTTTCCGAGTCCACGATTTTCACGATGACGCGGCCTGAGTCGTCATCCACCGAAAAGTCGAGCCCGCTGGCCACCGGTTTCAGCGCTGCCTGGAAATCAGCCAGGGCCTGCTGCAGCGCTTCCGGTGTCTGGGCGGGGTCGAAGCCGCTCTCCTGTCCGGATGAACCGGATGGCGTAGGGGTAGCGGCAAGGCCAGGTTGAGCAATGGCAGTTCCTGCCGGGCCGGTGGCAGGACTTGCCGGTATGGGCGATGTGTTGCCGCTTGCCGTGCCCGCTGCCGTTGCCGTGGCTGCCGGAGGCAGGGTGGGCGATGCCGAGGGTATGGACTGAATGTTCATCCTGGCCTCCTGATGGGGAAACGGCGCGGCGGCTCTTGGAGCCCCGCGCCGCGACTAGCCGATCTTACCCGAATTAACCGAGCAGACTCAGGACGTTTTGCGGCAGGGCGTTGGCTTGCGACAGCATCGCGGTACCCGCCTGTTGCAGGATCTGTGCCCGAGTGAGGTTGGCGGTTTCCGCCGCGAAGTCCGCATCACGGATCCGCGAACGGGAGGCCGACAGGTTCTCGGAACTCGCCTGCAGGTTGCTGATGGTGCTCTCGAAGCGGGATTGCAGAGCACCGTATCGTGCGCGCTGGGCATTGACCGCGGATAGCGCCGAGTCGACCATCGACAAGGTTCGGTTCGCTGCTTCGACGGTGGAGACGTCCATCTTGTCCACCGACTGGAGCTGGCCGCCGAAGGTGCCTGAGCTCGTGGTGAGTTCCGCATTGTTGGTCTTCAGCGAGAAGGACCTGTCGGAGTCGAAGACAACCTGACCGGTGATCCAGGCCGCGCTGCTGCTGCTCCAGGTGGAGGCGTCGGTCACCCCGGCGATTGTCCCGCCGGCAATCGCCGCGCTGCCGTCATTGGCGGTGTCGCCATCGATGACACGGATGTCGTTGAGCGACACATCCACGCCTGCACCGCTGCTATCCACCGAGGCGTTGGTGATCCGCAGATCCTTGCCGGCTTCGCTGGTGATCTGCAGGCCGAAGCTGCCGTCGTCCGCTTCCACGATCTTGGCGACGAAGCCGGTCTTGCCGGATACGTCGTTGAAGGCCTGCACGGCGGAAGCCAGCTGGCTGGCGTTGGCCGCAGCGGTACCGGTGGAGGAGCCGCCGATGGAGAAGGAGACCGTGGTGTAGGACGAGGGGTCCTCACCGGCGGTGGTATCGGTCGCCAGCAGGAAGGTGTAGCTCTGGCCCTGGGTGAAGGCGCCGGAGGACGCATCGCCCGCGCCCAGCACGAAGGTGGTGTTGGCAGAAGCCGTCACCCCCGCCTGTGCCTGGTTGACCTTGGCCGCGATCTCTTCGGCGCTGGCGCCGGAGGAGTAGCTGATGTCCTTGCTGCCCAGGCTGCTGGAGATGGTGATGGTGTCGCCGGTGATCGCCGAGCTGGCGCCGGTGGTGGCGGTGGTCAGCTGGCCGTCGGCGTTGGAGCCGCGCACCAGGTCGCCCACACCGGTCTGGGTCTTGGCGGACACCGTCAGGCCACCGACGCGGTAGTTGCCGTAGGCGTTGGTCTGGAAGTTGCCCGAGGTGGCGGTGATGGTCTGGTTGGCGTTGGCGCCGACCTGGAAGGTGGCGGCGGTGAAGGAGCCGTCCAGCAGCTTCTGGCCGTTGAATTCGGTGGTGGTCGCGATGCGTTGCAGTTCCTGCGTCAGCTGCTGGACTTCGGAGTTCAGCGCTGCGCGGTCGCCAGCGGAGTTGGTGGCGTTGGCGGACTGCACCGACAGTTCGCGGATACGCTGCAGGATGTCGCCGGAGGATTGCAGGGCGGCTTCCGCGGTCTGCGACAGGGAGATGCCGTCGTTCGCATTGCGGTTCGCTTGATCCAGGCCGCGGATCTGAGAGGTGAAGCGTTCCGAGATCGCCAGGCCGGCGGCGTCGTCCTTGGCACTGTTGATACGCAGGCCGGAGGAAAGCCGTTGCAGAGAGGTCTGCAAGGAGTTCGACGAGTTATTCAGGTTGCGCTGGGCATTCAGCGACTGAATATTGGTGTTGATGGTTTGTGCCATTTTGAGGCTCCTTGAGGAGAGGTCTTTCCGTTAACCCGGCCTGAGCACTTTGATCTGCGGTGCCGTTGGAATCATTAACGGACGTTCCGGTAAAAGCTTTAGGAAATTTTTGCCGCCCTTGCCGCCAGTTCCTGCTCTGTTTGCGATAACGGCTTTTCCCCCCGAAAGCTTGAGCCCGGCATGGCGGCCCGGGTGCCCCGCTAGAATCCGGTTTCCAGCGATTCGAGAGCAAACCGATGGCAGAACAGCCCCTATCCGGTATGGCAGCGCCTTCCCCGTCGACCAGGGATGCGGCGGCCATGGCCTTGATCGATCTCTATCGGGCGGGGCGGCTGCAAGGGCTGGTCGAGCACGCCCGACAGGTGCTGCGGCGTGATCCTGATTTCGGCTTCGCCTGGAAGATACTGGGCGTCGGCCTGCAGAGCCTCGGCCTCCCCGCGCTGGCGGAACTGGAGAAAGCGGCCGTCCTGCTGCCGGGCGATGCCGGCGCCCACGCCAATCTGTGCGATGGCTATCGCGAAGCGGCTCGGCTGGAGGAGGCAATACGCAGTGGCCGGCAGGCAGTGGCACTGGCGCCCGCGCTGGCGGAGGCCCACATCAACCTGAGCGCCGCCCTGCATGCGGCCGGACAGTACGCGGAGGCGGAGGGACATGCGCGCCTCGCGGTGCCGTTGAGCCCGGGAGACCTGGCTGCCCGCGTCAATCTCGGCAATGCGCTGCGGGAGCAGGGCCGGCTGGCCGAAGCGATCGAGGCCTACCGGCAAGGGCTGCAGGCCCTGTCGGGCCAGCCCGCACCGCAGATGGGCCAGCTCGACCACCCCATCGGCCAGCCCGACCTGCCTATGGGCCAGCCCGACCTGCCCATGGGCCAGCCCGACCTGCCCATGGGCCAGCCCAAACTGCTCATCGGGCTGGGCATTGCGCTGATGCGCAACGGCGAGTTGGACGCGGCGGCCGCGTGCTTCCGGGCGGCAGCGCAGTCCCCGGCGGATGCGCTGGAGGCGCAGGGCAATCTGCTCTTCCTGCTCAATTACACCCAGGTGGCGCCACAGACGGTGATCGCCGAAACCCGGCGCTACCGCGAATTGATGCAGGCACGCATACAGCCGCGCACCCGCTGGCAGCGCGGCGCCGAGCCGGAGCGGCAGCTGACCATAGGCCTGGTTTCCGGCGACTTCTGCGCCCACCCGGTCGGCTATTTCCTGGAAAGCGTGCTGGCGGCGCTGGCCGGCAATGAATGCCGGCTGCTGGCCTACCGCACCCGGCGCTGCGACGACGCGGTCTGGGCACGGCTGCGGCCGGCCTTCGCCGAAGTCGTCGAAGCGGCGGGATTGAGCGACGAGGCCTTGGCGAACCGGGTTGAGCAGGACGGTGTAGACATTCTGGTCGATCTCGCTGGTCATACCGCCCATGGCCGGCCCGGCGTCTTCGCCCGCAAGCCGGCGCCGGTGCAGCACGCCTGGCTGGGCTATTTCGCTTCCACCGGCAATCCGCAGATCGACTACCTGCTGTGCGACGCGCACGTGCTGCCGCCGGCGGAGGAGCCGCTGTACGTGGAAAAGCCCTGGCGCCTGCCGGACTTCGCCCTGTGCTTCACCCCGCCGCGGGAGGAGGTGGCGCCGGCGATGCCGCAGGGCGGGGTGACCTTCGGCTGCTTCAACAACCTGGCGAAGCTCAACGACGCGGTACTGGATTGCTGGAGCCAGCTGCTGAAGGAGATGCCGGAGGCGAAGCTGCTGCTGAAGGCGCGCGCCCTGGCGCAGGAGCCGGCGCGGGCGGCGATCGTCGAACGCTTTGCCCGCCGCGGCGTGGGCGCCGGCCGGTTGCTGCTGGAAGGGCCGGCGCCGCGGCACGCTTACCTGGAGGCCTACCGGCGGGTGCATGTGATGCTGGATCCCTTTCCCTTCCCCGGCGGTACCACGACGGTGGAGGGCCTGTGGATGGGCGTGCCCCATGTCACGCTCAAGGGTGACCGCTGGATCGCCCATCAAGGCGAGATGCTGCTGCGCGCGGTTGGTCATCCGGAGTGGATCGCGGCCGATGAGGCGTCCTACCGGCGGCTGGCGCGCAGCTTGGCGAGCGATCAGGCGCAGCTGGCGGCGTTGCGGCAGAACCTGCGGGCGGCGCTGTTGGCCTCGCCGCTGTGCGATGCGCCGCGCTTTGCCGCCAATCTCCAGGCCGCCTGGCGCGGCATGTGGCGGCGGTGGTGCGCGGAGCAGGGCGCACCGGTTTGAGCCGCACCCGGCCGCAAGAAAAAAGAGGGCCGGCGCATGCTCCGTGCGCCGGCCCTCCGTCTTTCCGCGTTCTGGCGATCAGCCTTGCAGCAGCTGCAGCACCTGCTGCGGAATCTGGTTGGCCTGGGCCAGCATCGCGGTGCCTGCCTGTTGCAGGATCTGGGCGCGGGTCAGGTTGGCAGTTTCCGCCGCGAAGTCCGCGTCGCGGATGCGCGATCGAGAGGCCGACAGGTTTTCCGAGGTGCTCTGCAGGTTGGAGATGGTGTTCTCGAAGCGGGACTGCAGGGCGCCATAGCGGGCGCGCTGGTTGTTGATCGCCGCCAGCGCCGAATCGACGATGCCCAGCGTGCGGTTGGCCGCCTCCACCGTGCTGATGTCCATCTTCCCGGTTGCCTGCAGCTGGCCGCCAAAGGTGCCGGCAGAGATCGTCAGGTCATCGTTCGTGGTCGTCAGCGAGAAGGAGCGATCCGAGTCCACGATGAGCTGGCCGGTGATCCAGGCGGAGGAGCCGCTGCTCCATGCGGCATTGGTCACGCCGACGATGCTGCCACCGTTCATGGCCGCCGCCGCATCGTTGGTGGTGTCGCCGTCCATCACCCGGATGTCGTTCAGCGACACGTCCACGCCGGCGCCGGAGCTGTCGACCGAGGTATTGGTGATGCGCAGATCCTTGCCCACCTCGCTGGTCAGCATCAGCCCCAGCGTGCCGTCGTCCGCTTCCACGATCTTGGCCACGAAGCCGGTATTGCCGGCCACGTCGTTGAAGGCCTGCACCGCGGAGGAGAGTTGGCTGGCGTTGCTGGCGCCCTGGCCGGTGGCTGCGCCGCCGATGGTGAAGGACACGGTGGTGTAGGACGCAGGGTCGACCCCGGAAGTGGTATCGCTGGCCAACATGAAGGTATAGCTCTGCCCCTGGGTGAAGGAGCCGGTGCTGCCCGCGCCCAGCACGAAAGTCGTGTTGGCGGAGGCGCGCACGCCGGTACCGGCCTGGTTGATCTTGGCGGCAATGCTCTCGGCGCTGGCGCCGGCAGAGTAGGTGATCTCCTTGCTGCCCAGGCTGCTGGAGAGGGTGATGGTGTCACCGGCGATGCCGGAGCTGCTGCCGGAAACCGCGGTGGAGAGCTGCCCCTGCGCCACGCTGCCCACCACCAGGTCGCCCACGCCGTTAGGCGTATTGGTCGAGGTGGCGAGGCCGCCGACGCGGTAATTGCCATAGGCGTCCACCTGGAAATTGCCCGAGGTGGCGGTGATGGTCTGGTTGGCGTTGGCGCCGACCTGGAAGGTGGCGGCGGTGAAGGAGCCGTCCAGCAGCTTCTGGCCGTTGAACTCGGTGTTGGTGGCGATGCGCTGCAGTTCCTGTGTCAACTGCTGGACTTCGGAGTTCAGCGCGGCGCGGTCGCCAGCGGAGTTGGTGGCGTTGGCCGACTGGATGGACAGCTCGCGGATACGCTGCAGGATGTCGCCGGAGGATTGCAGCGCGGCCTCGGCCGTCTGCGCCAGCGAGATGCCGTCGTTGGCGTTGCGGGCTGCCTGGTCCAGGCCGCGGATCTGCGATGTGAAACGCTCGGAGATGGCCAGGCCGGCGGCGTCGTCCTTCGCGCTGTTGATGCGCAGACCGGAAGACAGGCGCTGCAGCGAGGTCTGCAGCGAGTTGGCTGAGTTGTTCAGATTGCGCTGCGCATTCAGCGATTGGATGTTGGTGCTGATGACCTGTGCCATGTTCATCTCCTTGCATACGGATCAGAGGTTGTCCGGGCCGGCAGGACGTTGCCTCCGCATCCGGCCTCCGAGCTGAGCTCCTAATAGCGAGGAGCGTGCCAGGTATTTTTATTTATCAATATCAATGGGATGTGTCGCTATGGCAGAGTCCGGGCGGAAGAAATTGCCGGTTGCCGGCAGGTGCGGCAGGGCAGCCTTGCCGCTTGCCGTCGCCGGTAATGGCCGGTTTTGCCGCCCCTCCTTCGCGGATTGAGCGTAGGAGGGCCGTGGCAGAATGCATCGACTTCGCGGCGCTTTTCGCGTGGCTCCTCCCCCATCCTCTGACGGACTTCAACCGATGACTTCAGTGCAGTCGCTATATGAAGAAGCCCTGGGCGCCCAGCTGGCGGGAAAGAACGATGAGGCGATCCAGGCCTATCAAGCGCTGCTGGCCGAGGCGCCGGCCCATGCCGAGGGCAACCACAATCTGGGCTTGCTCGAGTTCTCCCGCGGCAATGTGGATCAGGCGCTGGAACGGCTGATGAATGCGATCGAGGCGCGGCCGGCGGAAAGCCAGTTCTGGCATTCACTGCTGGAAGTGCTGTTGGCGGCGGGTGCCGCCGGCCATGCGGTGCAGATGCTGGAGCAGGCCGCTGGCAGCGGCATTGGCGAGGACGAGCTGCAGAAGATGCGCGAGCGCATAGCGGCCGCCACCGCGCCGGTGGTGGTAGAGGCACCGGTGGCCGGGCCGGTGAAGCTGGCGGCGGACGAGCAGGAGAAGGAGCTGCTCGCCGCCGTCGCCCAGATCATCCGCCGCAGCCGGGCGCAGATGGCCTCCGGCAAGCGGGCCCTCGTCAAGGGCCGGGTAGTGGACAGCAAGACCTTCGACCGCCTGGTCGAACTCTTCAACCAGGGCGAACTGCAGGAGCTAGAGCGGCGCGCGCTGCAACTCACCAAGAGCCACCCCCTGCACCCGGCTGGCTGGCATTTCCTCGGCACGGCGCGGTTCCGCCTGGGCGAGCGGATGGCGGCGTTGAAGGCGCTGATCAAGGCCAACGAAGCCTTTCCGGCCGATGCGCAGATGCTGGATCACCTGGCCGCGGCCATGTCCTCCTTCAACTATCTGGCCGAAGCGGAGGAGCTGTTCAAGCTCAGCCTGGAGATCCGGCCGGAGAAGGTGGATACCCTGGTGCGCTACATCAATATGGAAGTGAACCGGCGCAGCTTCGAGCAAGCGGAAATACTGGCGCGGCGTGCGGTGGCCCTGGCGCCGGACTACGCGCTCGCCTGCCAGGCGATGGCCCTGGTATTGCTGAGCACCCGCCGGGGCGAGGAGGCGATTCCCTACCTGGAAAGGGCGATCAAGGCCGACCCGAAGTTCGGCGGCGCGTACCAGGATCTGGGCTACGCCTATTTCAACCAGGGCCGGCTGGCCGATGCCATCCAGACCAGCCAGCTGGCGGTGGACAACAACCCGGATCATCCGCCCAGCTACTCCAACCTGCTGTTCTTCCTCACCCACGACTACCGGCTGTCGCCCGAGGCCGTGTTAGACAAGCACCTCGAATTCGGCAGGCGTTTCGAGACGCAGCTGCTGGGTACGCACCGGCCGCACGACAACCAGCCCGAGCCGGAGCGCCGCATCCGCCTCGGCTTCGTTTCTGCCGACCTGTACAACCACGCGGTCGCCACCTTTTTCGAACCGGTGCTCGCACGGCTGGACAAGACGCAGTTCGAGCTCTTCGCCTTCCACAACACGGTGAAGTTCGATGAGGTCTCCGAAAGGCTGAAGCAGAACTTCAACTATTGGGTTTCGGTGGCGCATGTCTCCGACAAGGACCTGGCCGAGATCATCCGTGCCTGCCGCATCGACATCCTGGTGGATCTCTCCGGCCATACCGCCGGCAACCGGCTGCTGACTTTCGCCCGCAAGCCGGCGCCGGTGCAGATCACGGCGGTCGGCTATGCGGATACCACCGGGCTGAAATCGATGGATTACTTCCTTACCGACCGCTACATCGCGCCGCCGGGCCAACTCGATGGGCTGTTCTCGGAGAAGCTGTTGCGTGCGGACAGCGCCACCAGCTTCACGTTTGCCGATGATGCGCCACCGGTTGCGGAACTGCCGGCGCTGCGCAATGGTTACCTCACCTTCGGCAGTTTCAACCGGCCCGGCAAGATCACGGCGCCCACCCTGGATCTGTGGGCTGGGCTGCTGAACCGGATTCCAGCCGCGCGCATGCTGATCGGCTCGGTGGATAGCAATACCATCCAGAAGCAACTGGAGAGCGAGTTCGAAGCGCGCGGCGTGGCGCCCTCCCGGCTCCGCTTCATGGGGCGGGCGAAGATGCGCCGCTACCTGGCGGCGCATGCCGATATCGACGTGCTGCTGGATACGGTGCCCTACAACGCGGGTACCACCGCGCTGCATTCAGTATGGATGGGCGTGCCAATCCTGACGCTGCAGGGCAGGCGCCTGGTATCCAATTTGGGCGCTTCGGTCATGTCCAAGATCGAACTGCCGGAGTTCATCGGTGTGGACGAGGATGATTTCATCGCTAAGGGCGTGGCCCTGGCGCAGCGGCCGGAATGCCTGGCGGAGATCCGCCTTGGCTTGCGGCAGCGCCTGGTCGCCACGCAGCTGTTCACCCCGGAATGTGCAGCCCGCTCCTGGGAACGGGCCTTCCGCGAAGTGTGGCGGAGCTGGTGTTCCGAGCAACAGGGCTCAGGCCCGGCGGCTTGAGCCCTTGCGCAGGAAGAGCGTGTCGCTGCAGGTGAACATGTGGTCGAAAGCGCCGCTTTGCAGCAGTTCGTCGCCGGCGATCTTGGGCCCGTCGCCGAAAGCCCACACATAGTCGTCGAGCAGCAGCCAGCCGCCTTCCATCAGGTAGGGCTCCCAGGTCTGGATGTCGAGGACCACTTGGTCATAGCGATGGTTGCCATCGATGTGCAGCAACGCGATGCGGCCGCTCACCGGTACCGCCGGCAGCCCCGCCGGCCTTAGCTCGCCAGTGGCGCAGGCGGCGAGATAGCTCGTGATGGCAGTAGCGGAGGGCTGGCGGATGTAAGCCATGCCGGGCACCTCGGCGGCGGTCGCCAGAAACTCCAGGAAAATCTGGTCGAAGTCGATGAAGCTCGCGCCGCTCTGCAGGATGTCGGCCTGCTTGCCCTGGTCGGTCAGGACTTCCATGCGCCAGGGGTCGACGCAGATGCAGGCGCCGATGCCGTGCGCATGGGCCAGTCGGCCCAGAGCGTAGGCGGAGCGGCCGTACAGCGAGCCGATTTCCACCACGTCGCCCCGCGGCGTCAGCCGGGCGATGGCGCTCAGCGCGCTGAGCTTTTCCACGTCGCTTTCCCCCGGAATGCGCAGGAAACCGCGATGCAGTGAGGCATAGGCAGCGGTGCTCAGTGGCGGCGCAAGGGCGCTGCCCGGCAGGGTGGCGGCCCCGGCCAGCTTGTCCGAGCGCACCTCTTCCGCCCACTGCATGCTGGGCGCGAAGTTCTCCCAGTTCTGCCGGAAGGGGTGCTTGCCGCACAGCACGTAGGGCAGTTCAGGCGAGGACTGCAGCTGACTGTTCAGATGGGACCACACCCCGTGATGGGGCGCGTGCACATGGCTGATGCCATGCTCCGCCCGCGCCGCGGCGAATGCCTCGGCGAAGCCGGGCGCGGTGATGAAGGGCAAGTGGATGCAGGTTTCCAGTTCCGGGATGTCGGGATAGGGCTGCACCGAGCTGGCGCCTATGATGCGGTAGCCGAGGGCGCGCGCCATCTTGATGACGGGAAGGGCGCTGTCCACGTTGACCGGGAAAACGAGCAGGGTGGGAGTGGGCATTGGGCGGTGCAGTCCAGATATCGGGTTGTCAGGTGGCCGGGGCGAAATACAGCACGGTTTCCGACCAACCCTCGGTGTAATGGCGGAGATGGACGTGGTAATCGTCCCGCAGGCCGAGCACGTAATCCGCGATGCGGACGAAATCCAGCGGGTGGTGGTAGGCGCCGATGGCGAGTATGGGGTGCGCTTCCAGGATGGTCTGGCGCGCGCCGGCCAGGGCTTTGAGCTCCCAGCCCTCGAGGTCCATCTTGATGAAGCCGGCCGCGCGCCTGTCCGCGCCCAGCAGGTTGTCCAGGCAATCGACCTGGATGCGCTCGCCGCCTTCCTCGCTGATCCGGCTGGCCGATCCGGAGCTGCCGGCGAAGCACAACTCTTCGGCCTTGTCCGACAGGCCGAGCGGGTGGATGCGCACGTCGCGCAATGCCGCCAGCCTGGCGGTCAGCCGCTGCAGGTTGGCCTGCGAGGGCTCGAACACCTGGATGCTGCCGTAGTGCGGGTAGCGGGCGGCGAATTCCACGCTGGTCTGGCCGTCGTAGCCGCCGGCGTCGATGAAGTCGCGGCCCGCCGCCAGCGTGAGGAAGGGTTCGAAGTACTGCTCGTCCTCGCGGCAGCGGTAGTTGCGCATGTGGGCGGGATCGGCGTCCAGGCGGTACTGGAACACGTCGGTGAAACACTGGCGGGACGCTTCGTCCGCGAGCCGCGCGTAGAGCCGGCGGAAAGCCTCGCCATGTTCCTGGAAGGCGAGGCGGGTTTCGGCGACGAAGCGCGGCGGGGAGAAGGTGTCCGGCGCCAGGCGCATCAGTTCGGCGTAGTCGATCCAGCGGCGGGTGCTCAGGGCATCCAGGCGCCGGCCGGCGCTGACAGGGCGGATGGAAACGGCGGTATTGACCACGATGGCGCCGGCAGGCAGATCCTCGCCCCGGCGCACCGGCAGGCCGCACCATGCGCTTTCGCTGCAATAGTCGTCCACCACGCCATCGAGTGCGATTGCGTCCGCCAGTTGCCGGGTGACTTCGTTGCGCCCCAGCGCGTAGCGCGGCGCCCGGCCGTGGACGAAGTCTTCCGCGGCCAGGCGTTTCGCCGGTGATAGCGCCGCGGCGGAGCCGGAGAGGAAACCGGCGACGTCGAAGAGCTCAGGGCTGGCCATCGTGCTGCCCCCGCTGGGCGCGTATCAGCGCGGCAAGGCCATCCACCGTCCGGGCCTTGCGGTCCAGCAGCGCTTCCATGCCGAGGTCGATGTCGAATCGCTCCTCCAGCTTGACCAGGAATTTGATCAGCCCGAGGGAGTCGATGTGGCCGGAATCCACATAGTTGTAGCTGCCGACGTCGGCGACCGGAATCCTGCCCTTCTCCAGCAGCAGTTCGGTGATGTAATGCTTGATGTCGTCATCCATGGGCGGGGGTGTCCTGCGAGCGGCCGAGGTGTTGCCAGCTGTGTTCCTGGGCGGAGCGGTGGGCGGCCTCGAAGAAGTCCAGCCCGTCCACTGCGTGGTCTGCCCCGAACACGTAGTTCTCGCCATCGGGGGCGGCCAGGCTGCCGATGCGCAACTGCCGGGCGATGTCGGTGTAGAGGTTGGCGAAAGCCTCGATGAAGCCGGAGGGGTGGCCGGGCTTGAAGCGGTTGTAGCGTGGCTGGGAGGCCACCGTCAGCCCGCCGGAGCCGAGGTCCAGGCTGCAGCGGCGGCCGTCGGCATAGGCCATCTGCAGCTGCTCTGGCGCTACCTGCAGCCATTCGGCGCTGCCCTTGCTGCCGAACACCCGGATGCGCAGGCCGTTGCGATAGCCCAGCGCGGCCTTGCCGAACCAGATGTTGGCGGAGATGCCGCTGCTGTAGCGAGCGAGGCAGTTGACGTTGTCCACTACCGCCGGGAAGTTGCCATACGTGGACTGGTCGGCGATGACCTGCAGCGGGTGGGCGCCGGTGAGGAAGTGGATCAGGTGATGGACGTGTACCCCCAGGTCCAGCGCCACCGTGGGTACCGCGTAGTCGCTCAGGCGCCAGGCCTGCGGCTTGGCGGCCTCGCCGCTGGCGCTGCGGCGGGCGAAGCCCTCCTGCGGCATCTCGGCGTGGATCTGCTGGATTTCGCCCAGTTCGCCGGCGTGGATCAGCGCCCGCAGCTCCCGCACCATCGGGTAGCCGGAGTAGTTGAAGGTGACGGCGAGGAAGCCCTGGTTCTGTTCCACCGCCTGCTGGATGGCGACGCACTCGTCGCGCGAGGTGCCCAGCGGTTTCTCGCAGATCACCGGGAAGCCGGCTTCCAGCGCGGCGATGACGATCTCCGCATGGGAAGGCATGGGGGTGAGGATGGCGAGCGCGTCCAGCCGGCCGCGCTCGGCCTGCAGCAGGGTCTGCCAGTCCGGATGCATGCGTCCGGCGGCGATGCCGTAGGCCTTGGCCGAGGCCGCATTGGTGGCGGCGTTGCGGCTGAACACGCCGGCTTCGAGCTGGAACAGGCCGTCCAGGTGGGTGGAGGCATAGTGGGTGTAGCCGACGGCGGAAGTGGCGCCGCCGCCGATGAAGCCCAGGCGCAGCGGCTGCGGAGCAGGGGTAGTCATGTCTCTTGCCTCGGAAGGGATGAGAACCTGGCGCGCAGGGTCGGTTTGTCGATCTTGCCCATTTCGTTCCGGGGCAGCTGGTCGACCTGGAAGTAGTGGTGGGGTTGCTGGGCGTCGTCCAGCCGGTTGGCGCACAGTTGGCGCAGCGTGCGCAGCTTGAGGCTGGCGCCCGGCCTGGGCGCGATCACCAGGCCGACGACCTCGCCGAGCTGGGCGTCGGCCACCGGGATGGCGGCGCATTCGGCCACGTCCTCGTGCTGCTCGACGATGTCCTCGATGTCGCGCGGATAGACGTTGATGCCGCCGACGATGATGATGTCCTTGATGCGGCCGAGGAAGTAGAGGAAGCCGTCTTCATCTAGCCGGCCTTCGTCGCCGGTGCGGAAGTAGTCCTGCCACATGGCGGCGTGGGTGATGTCCGGCGCCTGGTAGTAGCCGGCGAAGGCGAAGGGCGTGCGGCAGATGATCTCGCCGGCCTCGCCCGCCGGCAGCAAGGTCTGGTCACGGCCGAGGATCTGCACCTCGACGCCGGCAATGGGCAGGCCGACCGAATCCAGCTTGGACGGATGAGCGCGGGCGTCCAGGTTGGTGGCGGAGGCGATCTCCGAGGCGCCGTAGATCTCATGGAAGGCGCAGCCGGGGATGCGCGCCAGCAGCTGCGCCTTGCTGGTCGGGTCCAGCGCGGCGGAGGAGGACACCAGGCAGCGCAGGCGGGACGGTGCCGGCCGGTCTTCCAGCAGCGGGATGACCTGGCGCAATTGAGAGGACACCGCCATGGTGAAGCTCACGCCGTGGCGCTCGGCGGTGTCCAGCCAGGCCTGGGCGGTGTAGCGCGGCATGATGACGCTGGTGGCGCCGGAAGTGAGCGGGAGCAGCACTAGCCGCTGGGCGAGCGAGTGGTGCATGGGCGTGGCGGCGAGCACCACCTCGTCGGCGGTGAGGCCGTAGAGTGAGATGGCCGAGCCGGCACGCGCCACCTTGGTGTCCTGGCTCAGCAGGATGGGCTTGGGCGCGCCGGTGGAGCCGGAGGTGAGCAGGATGAGGTAGGGATGGCCGGCGGGCAGTCGGGCGGGTTCGAGCAGCGGCTCGTCGTCCGCTGTCTCCTCCAGCGCCAGCCAGCCGGGTAGCTTGCCGCCCACGCTCAGGCGGAGGCCTGCGCCCTGGCCACTGGCTGGAAACAGTTCGGCGGCCACGCCATGCCAGCAGACCAGGTGGTTCACACCGGCCGCGGCGAAGGTGCGCCGGGCCGCTTCCGGCGTGCAGCCGGGCGACTGCGGCACCAGCACCGCACCCAGGCGGGCGGCGGCGAACAGCATGCGCACGAACTCGATGCTGTTGGGCAGGACGATGCCGATGCGGTCGCCGACGGCGACCCCCAACCGGCCCAGCCGGCTGGCCAGGCGATCGACCTCGCCCAGGAGTTGCGCATAGCTCCGGCTTTCTTCGCCGAGGATGACGGCGGTCTTGCCTGGCGTGGCCTGGGCGGCGCGGGAGAAGGCGGCGTAGAGGGGGGAGATGTCCATGTTCTTGAACCGCGGCGGCTTCAGGCCCGGCGGATGAAATCGAGGAACTTGTCGCTGGACAGCGGGAAGCGCTCGCCCTGGGCGGAAACGTAGACCTCGCCCGCCAGGGTGCTGCGGGTGACCAGCGTGTTGGCGCCGATGTAGCAGCGCTCGGCGATGGCGATATTGTCGCCCACGGTGGCGTTGGGGCCGAAGAAGCAGTTGGAGCGGATGAGGGTTTCGCCGGCCACCGCCACGCCGGAGTTGATCCAGCAGTTGTCCTCGATGCGGCAGCCGTGGCCGATGGAGATGTTGCTGCAGAGGAAGTTGGAGTTGCCCAGGCTGACGCCGGGATGCAGCGACACATGGTCGAGCACCACGTTGTTCTCGCCCAGCACCAGGTCTTCATGCCGTACCACCGAGGGGTGGATGTAGTTGGCGAAGCGGTAGCCCTTGCCCTTGGCGGCGAGGTAGCGGCTGGCGCGCACGTCGTTCATTTGCACGAAGCCGACGGCGGTGATCATGTGGTGGCTGTCCGGCGGGCAGTGCCGCTCGATCTCGTCGAAGGGCAGCACCGGCACGCCGGCAAGCTGGCTGTCGGTGATCAGTTCCCGGTCCACGGTGAAGGCCGCCACCCGCCATTCGGTCCTGGCGAAGTGGTGGAACATGCGGGCCATCTGGCCGTTGCCGTAGATGATGAGGGCGTCGCTCATGGGGCCTGGGTCCGGCTGCGGAAGGTGTTCATGCGGTGGAGACCAGCGTCTCCACGATCCTGTCCTGGGTTGCCACGTCGAGGTCGGGGAAGATCGGCAAGCAGATCACCTGGTCTGCGATCCGGTTTGCATTCACCAGCCGCTCCGGGGCGGCGCTCGGCAGGCCGCGATAAAGCGGCAGGGAGCTGAGCAGGGGATAGAAGTAGCGCCGTGACAGGATGCCGTGTGCCTTCAGTTTCTCGTACAACTGGTCGCGGCCGAGCGGGTGGCCGGGTTTGACGAAGATCGGGCAGTAGGCGTGGTTCCACTCCACTTCCGCCGGTGCCTGCAGCACTTCCAGCGTGGGTACCTCGGCCAGTGCCTGGCTGTAGCGGTGGTGCAGGCTGGCCCGCCGGGACAGTGCCTGATCGATATGGCCGAGTTGCAGCAGGCCCAGCGCCGCGCTGAATTCGTTCATCTTGCCGTTGATGCCGGGCGCGACCACCGTGACTTCGTCGGCGAAGCCGAAGTTCTTCAGGTAGTCGATGCGCTGCTTGATCTTGGCGTTCGGGCAAACGATGGCGCCGCCCTCGAAGGTGTTGAACACCTTGGTGGCGTGGAAGCTGAGGATGGAGAGGTCGCCGTGGCGCAGCACGCTGCTGCCCTTGTGGCGCACGCCGAAGGCATGGGCGGCGTCGTAGATCACCTTGAGGCCGTAGGTGTCGGCGATGCGCTCGATGCGCTCGACGTCGCAGGGGATGCCATAGCAATGCACCGGCATGATGGCGGTGGTGGCGGGGGTGATTGCTTCCTCGATGCGCTCCGGGTCGAGGTTGCAGGTCTCGCGGTCGATGTCCACGAACACCGGCTTGATGCCGTTCCACAGCAGCGAGTGGGCGGTGGCGGCGAAGGTGTAAGGCGTGGTGATGACTTCGCCGCTGATGCGCAAGGCTTGCAAGGCGGTGACCAGCGCCAGCGTGCCGTTGGCGAACAGGCTGAGGTGTTCGACGCCGAGGTAGGCCGCCAGCTCGGCTTCCAGCTGCTGGTGGAAGGGGCCGTTGTTGGTCAGCTGCTTGTTCGCCCAGATCTGTTCGAGGTAGGGGATGAACTCCTCGAGCGGAGGAAGGAAGGGGCGGGTTACCGGGAGCTGGTCTTTCATGGTTCGTACGATCCCTGTCAGTCTTCACCGAGGAAGGACGTGTGAGTGGCGTGCTCCGGCCCCCAGGCCGCGAGCCAGCCGGGAACGAAGTGCTGCTGCTGCCAGTGGGCGAGCACCGCGCTGCGCAGCCTGGCCCCTTCCACCTGCAGCGCTTCCCGTTCGCCGGCGCGCTCGCGTATCGCTGCCAGCCATTGCTTCGGCTGCGGGCCGAGGAGGCTGACCGGCAGTCCGCACTGGTAGGGCAGGAGATCCGAGGCCAGCACCGGAATGCCGAGGATGCCGTACTCCAGCAGGCGCAGGTTGCTCTTGCACTCGTTGAAGCGGTGGCTGGCCAAAGGCGCCAGCGCGAGATCCAGCCGCAGGGAGGCGAGCTTGCTGGGGTAGTCGGCGAAGGAGACGCCCGGATGGTATTCGTACAGCGATTGCGCAACGCCGGGCGGGCGCATGCCGAAGAAGACCCATTCCACCTCCTTGGCGAGCGCAGGAATCACCTCTGCCAGCAAGGCAAGATCGCCGGCATGGCTGATGCCGCCGGCCCAGCCGACGCGCAGGCGCCGGCCGCGTTGTTCCGGCAGGCCGGGAGCCGGCCACAGCATCGGATCGATGCCATTGGGGATGACCTGGATGTCATCGTGGAAGTGAGCAAACTCCACGGCCAGGGCTGCGGTGGAAACGGTGACGCAGTCGCTCAGACCGCAGGCTTCGGCGATGCGGCGGTCGATGTCGGGCCAGACGTCGGCGGCGTGCGGATTGTCGGCGCGGACCTGCGTCAGCAGATCGTCGAAGTCCATGACGATGCGCAGCGTGGGCAGCTGGCGCCGCAGCGTGGCCAGGGTCTGCAGGTGGTTGTCATCCACCTGGCGCTGGGTGAATAGCACCTCGAGGTTCAGCCGGCTGAGCGTGAGCGCATCCGGATAACCGTAGAGGAGGCGCCCGTCCACCTGCCTCTCGTGGATGGCGCGCCGCACCGGGGCCGCCACCCGGTAGATCCCGGAGCCGGAGGCATCGGCCGGCAGCGCCACCATGTGGAGCAGGCCGGCTTCGGCGACACGGCTGCGCATCAGCGGCTGGCGGGTATCCAGCGGGTAGTTGTTGCCCTGCAGACTGTGCCCCGGGTTGTAGTAGGGGTCGTGGGCCAGACGCTCCAGCCAGCGCTCGAAGAAGGCGTCGCGGTTGCGCGCGAAGGTGGCGCTGCGCTCGGCGATGGCGGCCGGTGTGGTGGTGTGCGCCTTCAGGGAGTGGCCGGCTTCGTGCAGCAAGCTTACCGCCGGCGTCCACAGAATGCGGTAGCCATACTCGCGCAGGCGCAGGCAGAGGTCGAAGTCGCCGTAGGCCAGTCCGAGCGCCTCCTCGTCGAAGCCGCCGGCAAGACGGAAAGCCTCGGCCTTGACCAGCAGGCAGGCGGCGGTGGCGGCGGAGACTTCCTGCTCGCAGACGAGCCGCTCGGCGTAGCCGGGCTGGTCGATGCTCGCGCCGCTGTAGGCGAAATCGGCCGCGCCGCCGAGGCCCAGGACCACGCCGGCGTGCTGGATGCGGCCATCCGGGAACAGCAGCCGGGGGGAGACGGCGGCAACATCGGCTTCTTCCAACCGCGCCGCCAGTTCGCCGAGCCAGCCGGGCGAGAGGCCGGCGGTGTCGTCGTTGAGGAACAGGAGGTAGTGTCCGCGCGCCGCCTGGGCTCCGAGGTTGGCCAGGCGGGAGAAGTTGAACGCTTCGTCCACCGTGATTACCCGCAGCCTGTCGCTGTCCAGTTGGCGCAGGCCGTCGAGATAGTCCAGCGTCTCGCGGTGGCTGCTCTGGTTGTCCAGCACCAGGATTTCCAGGTCGGGGTAGCTGGCTTCGCCCACCAGGGTCTCCAGGCAGCGCTGCAGTATCTTGCCGCCGTCGCGGGTCGCTATGACGACGCTGAGCAGCGGCGCATCGCGCAACTGGTAATGCAGGCTGGCGCCGGGCCAGTGCGCATGGGCCGGCAGACGGGGGCGGGCTTCGGCTGCCAGTCCGCGGCGGGTGAGGTGCGCGCTGACCACCTGGGCATAATCCACGCACAGGGCCTGGCGCCTTGCCTCATCCGCCGGCGCGTTGTCGCGATGGACGGCGATGCGCGCGAGGTGGGCAATGCCCTCCGCCGGGAGCCCCGCGTCCAGCATGCGTAGCAGCGCTTCGGCGCCGGCAATTTCGGGATCCACCCCGGCCAGGCCGCCGTGGGCGAGCAACTGTTCCCGCTGCAGGAAGAGGTTGCGGCCGGGGTAGTTGGCGCAGCGCAGCCGCTGGAGATCGAAATCGGGTTTGAGGACGGGATCGTCATGGCCACCGGTCGGGGAGACGCTGTCCTCGTCGAAGTAGGCGGCCCAGGCGTCGGGGCGGCGGAGCAGTTCCTGCTGCAGGTACCAGCTGGCCGCCGGGGCCAGCAGATCCCCGGGCCACAGCAGCACCACCCATTCGGCCGTGCTACCCGCGAGCAGGGCGCTTGCCTGCAGGGCGCCCTCGCGCGCCGGGGCCAGGGTGTCGATGCGCAGGCTGCAGTGCCACAGCCGTTCTGCCGCCTGACGGGTAAGCACGCTGGCGTCCGGGCGGCTGCCGTCGTCGAAGACCAAGGCATGCAGCTGCAGCGGGCCGTGCTCCGGGGGCTGCTCGACCCGTTCGGCCAACTCGGTATGGGAGGCCAGGTTGGCATCCAGCCATTGGGCGTAGCGCAGCTGCCCTGCGGCGTCTGCGAGCGGGCGGCGCGAGCCGCGGGCGCTGCGGGCATGGTCGAGGATGATCTCCTCATAGATGGCGGCAAGGCAGGTGCCGGCCTGGCGTGCGGTCCGTCGCGCCAGCACCTCGCGCTGGGCTCGGCTGGCGATGCGCTGGCGCAGGGCGCCGTCGGCGATCAGGCGTTCCAGCGCGGCGATCCAGCTTTCGGTGTCGCTGCCCGCATGCAGGCCGGTTTCGCCCTCGGCGACGCTGGCGTAGGGCGGCAGCTCGCTATAGACGCCGGCGATGCCGGCCATCGAGTATTCCAGCCACTTGATGTCGCTCTTGACCCGGTTGAACGGGTTGTCAACCAGTGGGGCGATGCCGACGTCCAACTCCAGCCGGCGCAGGGTCTGGGCATATTGTGCGTAGGGCAGGCCGCCGGCGATGTTGAGCACGCCAGGCAGCGCAGCCAGGCGCTCGGTGGTGCAGCCGAAGAGGCAGAGCTCCACCCGCTCGCGGTGGCGGGCGAGGATCTCGATCAGGGCGTCTTCCGCGAGGCGCAGGTCCGCGGTGTGGGTAGCGGTGCCGGCGAAACCCAGCCTCAGCCGCCGATCGGTCTTCGCGGGCGGCGTCCTGGGTGTCCAGATGCGCTCGTCTATCGGGTTGAGCTGCACATGTACCCGGGGGTTGTATTGCCGGTAGTGCTCGGCCAGGGCGGGGGTGGAGACGGTGAGCGCATGGCAGCGACTCATGAGGGCGACGAGGACATCGGACGCGGCGTCGGTGTAGTCCGCCATCGGGTTGTCGTCGGGGATGCCGGTCAGCAGGTCGTCCACCTCGTAGATGACCGGGATGCCGAGTCCGAACAGCGTGTCCAGCAGCGTCTCGACGCCGCCTGCGCGCGGGAAGCTGCGCTGGATGACGATGAGATCCGCCTGCTCCAGCCCGCTGAGATCGATCTCCATGCGCTCGCCATCGATACGCACATGCCAGTTGAGCTTCATGCCGCCGGCACGGATGGGGTCGGCCAGGCGCAGGCGGGCGCAGGCGCTGTCCAGCGGATCGGCGGAGAGGACGGAGATCTGGCGGTTGGGCACGTCTGCAGGCACCTGTTCAGGCCGCTCGCGGCTTCTCGACCTGAATCACGAAGGCAAAGCCGTTGCCAACCTTGTCGTCCACATCCATCACCTCGACCAGCTTCCAGCCCAGGTGCTCCACCAGTTCAACCGCATCCTCGGTGACCCAGACGGTGTGGTGGCCGTCGGAGGCATCCAGGCTGCCGGCTGCGTGGCGCTCGATGAGTTCGCTCAGCGTGGTGCGCGGGCGATCCTTGTCGAAGGTGCGTTCCTTGTGCGGAAAGATGGTGAAAATCAGGCCGCCGTCCCGCACCACCCGGTACCACTCCTTCAGCGCGCCTATGGTGTCGTGGAAGTGCTCGAGCACATGCGAGGTGAGCACATAGTCGAGGCTGCCGTCGGCAAAGGGCAGGGTATTGCCTGCCGCCAGCACGTCGATTCGCTGCGCCGTGCCGCACAGCTCCCGCTGTTCCTCGGTGTAGCGGGATTCCGCCCACTTGTCGACGAAGAGGCAGTCGGGAAGATTGAAGGCGTTGTGCGACGAGGGACCGATCTCGATGCCGCGCAGGCTGTCGAGATAGCGGTGCGCCATGTTCGACTCGGGGAAGCGCAGGGGGGCGGCGGCCGGCTCGGGCTCGTTCGCCGGTGCCTCGGGAACCTCGTGATAGACGGTGGTAGGCGCCGGCGGCAGCGGCCGTCGCATGTCGGTGACGAGCCGGGCCCAGGCAATGGCGGGCAGGGCGGGCAGTGCCCCCAGAGCCTGGCGCACCAGTTCCAAGGCCGGGAAATGCTCGCCGGAAGCGCGGAGAACGGGACTCACGGTTGCGAGCACCTTTTCGTATTCCTGCTCGGCTGCCTGCAGCCGGGCCAGCTCCACATGCGCTTCGCCAGCCGGCTCCTCGCGTTCGCAGGCCAGTTCGAGGAACTCGCGGGCGATGCCTTTCTCGCCCTGTGCTAGCGCGATGCGGGCAATCTCCGCATAGGGGCGCCACAGGGTCGTCTCGGCGGTGACGAGTTCCTGGAAGATGGCGAAGGCGGTCTCCAGGTCGCCCGCCTCCTGTTTGGCCAGCCCCTCCTGCAACAGGATGTCCTCGTCTGACGGTATGGCGGGGGGAGGGGGCTGGTAGGCGGGAGCGCGGCTTGCGCCCGGCGTGCGCGGGGTCTCGACCGGTTGGGCGCTTGCGGAGGCGAGGAACTGTTCCCGTATCGGCCGGGGAACCACCTTGTCGCCCGGGGCCTGGCGCTTGCGCGCCAGTGCTGCGGCCTGGGTGCGTTCGATGAAGGCGGTGAGCTGTTGTTCGAAGATGCCGACCTGCGCCACCCAGTTCTGGAAAACCTTGCCCACCGTCTGGCTCAGCCGCTCGCAGGCGCCCGGCTCGTCGTACCAGGCCACGCCGTCGTGGCTGAATTCGATCTCCGGCAGTTCGTCCAGCAGGCGGCTGGGGATGTAAAGGACAGGGCAGCCGGCGAGCACCGCGCACAGGCAGGTGCCGCTGCGCTCGGCCGAATACAGGACCTTGGCCGAGTGGAAGCGGGCGATCAGCTCGCTCAGGCTGACCGGCGCATGATTGTCGATGATCTCGATGTCGGCCGGCAGCCGGGAGAAATCGATCTCTTCCCGGCGGATGCGGCCCAGGTACAGCAGGGACCGGGAACGGGGAGGGGGGGACTCCGGCGGCAGGAACAGGCGCGGGTCGTGCGACACCGGGGTGAGCAGCGAGAGAGGCTGCTCCGGATCGTCGGCGAACTCGCGCGAGTAGTGATAGACGATGTCCTCGTTCCGGAACTGCACCGGCCGCCCGGTCAGGGCACCGCTGCGGTTGAGCATCCAGCGCACCACGATGTCGGCGTCGTAAGGATTCTCGCTGACGATCTCGGGGTAGACGACGACGGGCGGCAGGCCCGCGCGCTCATGGCGTTCAACGTCCCGCGCCTGCAGCAGGCGGGCATCCAGGTTGGGATGGGTCTCGCTGACGTTGGTGAAGTAGGCGGGGTAGCCCCGGCGGTTGAGCGCATCGCACAGGACGTGCAGCGAAACCACGCCGCTGGAGTTCTCGCGGTAATCCGCGCCGAAAATGTAGTACGGGGCCCGCTCGGAGACGAAGGGGAAATCGTCCGGCATGTGGAAGGGCCATGGGAACCTGGATGTCATGTTTGACGCTCGTTTGCCAGACTATTGCGGCCGATGACGCAATATGGCCGATATTCGCGCCGGTGTCAGTTCGAATACGTCTGGTTTATCCGCCCAATTCCACCTTATCGGGGCTGGAGTGGCGCCTCTATGGTCGCCACCCGGTTCTTCCCGCTCTGTTTGGCCTGGTACATCGCCGAATCGGCGCGGCCGAGGGCAACGTCCAGGTTTTCGCCCGGCAGCACCTGGGTGACGCCGGCGCTGAAGGTGATGACGCGTTGCTCGGCGCCGTTCATGAACAGCGCCCGGG
This sequence comes from Azoarcus sp. TTM-91, assembly GCF_012911025.1. GTDB lineage: Bacteria > Pseudomonadota > Gammaproteobacteria > Burkholderiales > Rhodocyclaceae > Azoarcus. The sequence goes on from NZ_WUEI01000003.1 coordinate 120,827, forward strand.
TGAGTTCGCGCTGCAGTCGCACCAGGGCCTGGCTGGCCTGGGGCAAGTCGGTCTCCGGCAGGATGATGACGAACTCCTCGCCGCCGTAGCGGGCGAGTGTGTCCTGCGGGCGCAGCTGTTGCTGGATCACGCTGCTGAGGTGGCGTAGGGCGTCGTCGCCGGCCTGGTGGCCCAAGGTGTCGTTGAGCTGCTTGAAGTTGTCCACGTCCAGCAGGGCGATGCACAGCGGCATGTTGCGACGTTCGGCACGGGCCGCTTCCTTGATGAAGCACTCGTCCAGGCCGCGGCGGTTGGCCGCGCCGGTGAGCTGGTCGTGGCGCATCAGCCGGCTGGCCTCTTCCAGCTCGGCCTGCATGGCGGCGATCTTGGCTTCGGCGGCTTCGGCCCGCAGGCGGGCGCCCTGGAGTTCGTCGCGGGAACGGGCGGTTTCGAACTGGACGGCGCGGGTATCGCGCATGACTTCGTCCAGCACGTCGCTGATCTCGGCGATGTCGCGGGCGGCGGCGATCTTCTGTGCGCACTGGCCGATGCGGTCGTGGTAGCTGCCGGTGCTTTCGGCGAAGCGGGCGAGCTGGTCGACGAAGCCGGCGAGCATGTTGCGCAGGTTGCGCTGGGCTTCGGCGAGGTTGTGCTTGAGTTGGCTCTGCTTGTAGATGAGCTCCTTCAGCCGGCGCTCGGCGTCATCGATCATGCGCAGGGTGGCGGGCTGGTCGATGACGTCGCGCAGCATCTCGATCTGGCCGTGCAGCCACTGGTCGTCCACCACCAGCTCGTCGATGTTGTCCAGCAGCAGGCGCAGCAGGTCCAGCAGGCCGGTGCGGATCTCGGCGGCGTCGGCGGCGGTGCCTTCCAGGCGGTGGCTGAACTTGGTGAGTTGGCGGCGCACGTTGGCGAGATCCCGCTCGCTGGCGGCGCGGCGCACGTCGGCGGCGATGAGGCCGGCGTCGTTGATGAGCTCGGGGTGCTCGCCGAGGAAGGCGGGGATGACGGTTTCCAGCGCCAGCAACAGCAGGTCGCGCAGGCCGGCCATCAGTTCCCGGCTTTCGCCGCTGGCGAGCAGGCGCACGCCGATGACACTGTCGGTGGGCGCGGCGGCGAGCAGGTGGTCCCGGCCGGCGGAGAGCTCCGGCGTTTCCGGCGGCAGCGACTGCTCCGGGTCGATGGGGCTCTGCCCCCAGGCACGGAGCAGGGCCTGCAGGCGGCCGTGCAGCGCCGCCGGGTCGTTGGCGCTCAGCACCCGCTCCAGGGATTCGCGCTTGCGGGCGGTGGTCCAGCCGAGCTGGCGGCCCTCCCACTGGCGCAGCAACTGGGCGATGAGTTCGTTCCAGGCGGGCGGCGGCTCCAGGCGCAGGCTGTCGAGGTAGCCGTCCAGTGCTTCGCGCACCGGAGCCGGCTCGTCGGCGGTCAGGGCCTGGTCGAGCTGGCGGGCGAGGCGCTGGCGCTCGGGTGAGTCGCGCGGAATGCGGCGGGCGAGGTCGCGGACGAAGGCGAGGGGAAAGACCTCCACCGCCTCGCTGCCGGCGATCTCGTAGTACAGCCGCAGGTAGTTGTCAGGGGTGGGTGCGACGCGGCGGGTTGCCAGCTGGCGCAAGGTTTCGCGGGCAATCTCGAAGGGATTGGTGGCAGCGGCCATGGCAACTCATGCGGCGGTGAGAACGCGGTTCTTGCCTGCGCGTTTGGCGGCGTACATGGCCTTGTCGGCCCGCTCTATCGCCAGTTGCGCTTCTTCTTCGGTCTGCAGGCGGGTGATGCCGGCGCTGAAGGTGATGAGCAGCTTCTGCTCGCCGGCGAGGAAGAAACGCCGGGTGAGCTCGCGCTGCAGGCGTACGAGTACGGTGTGGGCATCTTCCAGTTCGGTTTCCGGCAAGAGGATGAGGAACTCCTCGCCACCGTAGCGGCCCACGGTGTCGTGCGGCCGCAGCGATTCGCGCACCACCGCGGCCAGATGGCGCAGGGCGTCGTCGCCGGTGGTGTGGCCGAAGGTGTCGTTGAGCTGCTTGAAATTGTCTACGTCCAGCAGTGCGAGGCAGAGGCTGTTGCCCTTGCGCCGCATGCGGGCGATTTCCCGCGCCAGGGCTTCGTCCAGCCCCTTGCGGTTGAGCGTGCCGGTGAGCGGGTCGTGGCGCACCAGTTCGCTGGTTTCGTCCAGTTCCCGCTGCAGCTTCAGGATGTGCTGGTTGGCGTGGTCCACCTGGGCGCGCAACTCGCTCAGTTCGGCGCCGGAACGCTGGGCGGAGGCCTGGGCGTTGCGGGTTTCGCGCAACATTTCCTCGACCACGTCGGTGAGTTCGGAGATGTCGGAGGCGGCGCTGATGCGCTCGGCGCAGTGGCCCAGGGCGTCGTGGTACTCGGTGGTGGTGTCGGAAAACTCGGCCAGGCGGTCGATGAAGCCGGCCAGCATGGTCTTGAGCCGGTGCTGGGCATCGGTGAGTTCGCGTTTCAGCCGGCCCTGCTTGTCGATGACGTCGCGCAGGCGGCGCTCCACTTCGTCGAGCACGCGGATGTCCGGGCTGCCGGCGAAGGCCTCGGCGAGCACGCTGAGCTGGCCATGCAGCCACTGGTCGTCCAGCACCAGTTCGCGGATGTTGTCCACCAGCAGCCGGAGCAGGCCGAGCAAGGCGCTGCGCACCGCGCTGTTGTCCTCGGCCATCCAGTTGAGGCGGACGGAGTAGGTGTCCAGGCGCTGGACCAGGGCGTCGGGAATGGCGCCCTCCAGCTGGTCGAAAGTGCTCGCCAGTTCCCGGGTTTCCTCCAGCAGCGCGGGATCGCCCGCGACCAGTGGCGTGAGGCCGCGCTGCAGCAGCTGGGAGATTAGCGGCGCGAGCGGGTGGGGCATGTCGCCGGCGGTTTCCAGTGCTGGCAGGCCGGCAATCTCCAGCGGCTCGCTTTCGTCCCGCCTGGCCCAACTGCCGAGCAGGCCTTGCAGGCGGAGGAAGAGCTGTTCGCTGTCCGTGCTGGAAGCGGCCAGCACGTGCTGCAGGGATTGATTCTTGCGGGCGCGGGTGAGCCCTTCCTGGCGGCGTTCGAGTTCGACGATCAACTCGCGGATCATCCGTCCCCAGGGCAGCGCCCCGCTGCTTCGCGCGGTGCATATTTCAACCAGCACCTGGCGTAGCTGGGTCCATTGTTCGCCGGCGACGGCGGCTTCGAAGCGCTGGGCAGTACGTAGGGCCTCGGGCGTGTCGCGCGGCAGCAGCGAGCTCAGCGCCCGCAGGCTGCGGCTGGGGAAGGCTTCTTCCTCTGCGATGCCGGCAATCTGGTGGTACAGCGTGCGGTAGTTGTCCGGCGTCGGCGGGATGCGCCTCACTGCAAGTTGGTGCAGGGCTTCGCGGGCAATGTCGGAGGGGGATGCGGCTTCGGGTGGGGTGTCGCCCCCGCCCGCCGGGCTACGGCGGAAATCGGTTCCGGAGAGGTCCGCTGGGGGGAGGGGCGGTGACGGCGTGCGCGCCATTCAATATTCCAATCGAGCAGGCGGGAAGGGCCGCCAGGATTGGCCGGATTATGCCTGCCCCGCGGGGTGAAAACCACGGGGGGCGATGTCCGGAAGCGCGATTCCTGCCGTCGATGCAAGCTCAGTGCGTGGTTGCCGGCGGGCGGCTGCGTTCATCCTTGTGGCGGAAGCAGATGCGCGCCTTGGAGAGGTCGTAGGGCGACATCTCCAGCGTCACCCTGTCGCCGGCGAGAATGCGGATGCGGAACTTGCGCATCTTGCCGGAGGCATAAGCGGCAACGTCGACGCCATTCTCCAGCTTGACCAGGAAACGCGCGTCGCGGAGGACTTCCTGGACCACACCTTCGAACTGGACGAGTTCTTCTTTAGCCATTGTCTTGCTCCTTATCGTGGGCCGTGCGGAAAGCACGGCGTCTGCCAGGCGGGGCCGGCAGGGGCGGAATGAGCGGAACGGTACGGGACCGAAACCGGGCGAATCCGGCTTTAGCGCCACCGGGGGTGCCGATGGCAGGGAGGACGGCATGGGGCGGTGCGCCGGGCTCCATGGGGTGGAGTGGCGCAGCCGGCCGGGTTGCCGACGGGTCGGGCCGCAGGCCGTGTAGGCCGGGTCCGATGGGGAAGGGCGCTGGTGCCCGATAGCGCCGGCGATCTGCACACCGGCGGGCGCTGCCACGGATGGCAACGGCAAGCTGCGGATTATACAACACTTTTGCACGCCCTCCTACGCCTTTGGGCGAGCATGGCCGCGTGGCCCTCTCTTTGTACCTCTCGCGCGGCGCTGCTTGCGCTTGCCCTCAGCCACGCGGGGGAACATCCTTCACGGTTTGTTCCAGATCTGGATAAGGAGCGGGAAATGGAAGCAGGCCGACCGAAGCGCTTCATGTGTCGTTCACTTTTGCTGGGCTTGGCGCTGGCTGGATCCGTTCACGCCCAGACGGCTGCGCCTGCGGCCAGCCAGCCGCGCGGGCAGACGCTGACCGTGGTGCTGGAGGGCGTGGCGCACGAACGCGGCACTGTGCGGGTCGGCCTGTACGCCACGCCGAGTTCCTTCCGCAAGGAGATGCATGCGCTGTCGGTACATGAGGCGCCGGCGGCGCCGGGCATCGTCAAGGTGGTGTTCGAGGCGGTGCCGCCAGGGCGCTACGCGGTGATGGCCTACCACGATGAGGACGGCGACGGGAAGCTCAACCTGCGCTTCGGCATGTTCCCGGCAGAGGGTTACGGCTTGTCCAACAACCCCCGGGTGATGGGCCCGCCGGCTTTCGAGGACAGCGCCTTCGACGTGGCGGCGGACCGTCCGGCGCAGATCAATGTGGTGATGAAGTACTGAAGGCGGCCGGCAGGCGCCCGTCGGGTGCGCCCGCTGGCCGTGACGGCATGCTCGCTCCGCTGCACCGGGCCGCGTGGCCGTCCCTCAGGCCTTCAATTCCGCCATCAGCTTGCCCACGTCCAGCGTGCGGGCGCGCTGTTCGATTTCCGGCGTGTAGTGCTGCTGCAGGTCGCGCGCCTGGCCCAGCAGATTGTTGAAGCTGGTCTTCAGGGCACTGCCGTCCAGCTTGCGGCCGCCACCGTAGTAATGCTTCGCCACCTGGCCGAGGGCGTAGGTGGTGGCGAAGGAGAAGGCGGAGCCGGTGGCCGCGCTGCCGATGGCGCGGCCGGTCTTGCCCAGCACCTTGCCGAGCAGGCCACCTACCAGCTTGCGGCCGAACTGCTCTACATACTGGGAAGTGAGGCCGACACCGATGGTGGCGAGGAAGTCGGCGATGTGCCCCTTGTCCAGGCTGTAGCCATAGGCTTCGCCGATGCGATAAACCAGCCGTGTCTGCAGCGGGATGATGGCCATGGAGGCGAGGGACTGGGGCAGGAGTTCCAGGGCGCCATTGAGGATGGCCGCGTTGAGGATGCGCTTGTCCAGTTCCGTGGTGTCGACCGCGGATTTTACTTCCCAGCCGGCGGCAGCCGGCTGTTCCAGTTCGGCTGGCAGCGGCGCGCTGGGCGGGGCGGCGGCGAGTTGGTCCGCGTCATCCAGGATGGTCGCAGCCTGCTGCTGCGGCAGCGTCAGCGCAGTCCGCAGCCTCTCGAGGAAAGCGGCCTCCTGCGCGTCGTGCACGCCGTCGGCATCGCAGACGCCTACCGCCATCTCGTAGGCCAGGTGGCGAAGCTCCGGTGCATCCAGCGCGCCGACGGCATCTTCCAGGGTGATCCGCCTCAGGAGTACATCCTGATAGAGCGCGAGCAGGTCGACGCCGCTGTCTCCGCCCAACGAAGCTGCGACGCGCTTGATATGTTCGCGCTCCTTGTCATCCTTGCGCTGGTCGGCAAAGGCAGCCATCAGGCAGAGGGCGAGCAGGGCGCGGGTCTGTTGCGGGGGCATGGTGTTCTCCTGTCTGGACGGCGAATGGACAACGCGAACCCGGTTGGGTTTCGCCAGGCGGGCTCGGGTAGAATGGTCCATCGTGCTGCCGCACGTGGGACCCGCCGTCGGGGCCTGAAATCTCTGAGTTGCAGAATCGATGAGTAACGAAACGCCTACGCAGAAAACCTCCCTGGAACCGCGCGCGCTGCTCCAGCGGCTGCAGGAACTGTCTCCCACTTTCCGTGATTGCAAGCCCCTGGCCTTGCGCATAGACGCGGTCATCCTGGAGCGTTTCCCGGAGTTCGAGCGCAAGACGCTGCGCGCTGCGCTGCGTTTCCACACTGCCACCACCCGCTACCTGAAGGCGATGGAACGGTCCACCGAACGCTACGATTTCGACGGAAACCCGGCAGGAGAGGTGACCGAAGAGCAGCGCACCCACGCCTCCACCACGCTGAAGGAACGTTTTGCCGCCGCGGCGAAACAGCAGCGGGAGAAACGGGAAGCGGAGGAGGCCGCCAAGCGGCGTTCCGAGAAGTTGCAGCAGTTGGTGGGGAAGTTCGCCAAGTGAAGGCGAAAGCTGCAGCTGCCGGCTGCTTGCTCGGCGCTGCGCTTTTTTCCGCTGGCGCTTGCGCCGAGACGGTGGGTGAGGTTTCCACCGTCTGGAAGTTGATCGGGCCGAATCACAAGATCGTGGTCGACGCCTACGACGATCCCAAGGTTGAAGGCGTTACCTGCTACGTGTCCCGCGCCAAGACGGGCGGCCTCTCCGGCGCCGTCGGCCTGGCCGAGGACAAGGCGGAGGCCTCCATTGCCTGCCGGCAGGTTGGCCCGCTGCGCATCCGCGACCCCTTGCCGAGGAAGGAAGAGGTGTTTTCCGAGCGGCAATCGGTACTGTTCAAGCGCCTGCAGGTGGTTCGCATGGTGGACCCGGCGCGCAATGTGCTGGTCTACCTCACGTACTCCGACAAGCTGATCGAAGGTAGTCCGCAGAATGCCATCACCGCGGTGCCGGTCGATGCCGCTCTCCAGATTCCCCTGAAGAAGTAAGCCTCTCCGGCTGCAGCGGACCCGCTCAGGAGCGTTGGCACGCTTCCTTGCGCTGCAGGAAACCGTTACGCAACAGCCAGGTAGCACCAGCACCGGCAACGGCGAGCGCGATGGCGCCTCCCGGATTGCCAACGCCCAGCGCCAGACCGGCAAGCAGACCAAAACCCATGAGAACGCGATTGACCTTGGTTTCCATTCAGGAAGCTCCTAAAACGTCAGCTGATGAGGGCTGTCTCGATGACTGTAATTTTATACAGTAATTCTCCTGTATGGGAAGTGCTGAATCGCGGCAACGGGTTTTTCGCCGTCTTGAGCTATAATTCGCGCCCGCCGCAAATGGCGTTGCCCTTGTAGCTCAGTTGGTAGAGCAACGGTTTTGTAAACCGAAGGTCGCGGGTTCGATTCCTGCCGGGGGCACCAGAAAACAAAGGCTTGCAGAGATGCAGGCCTTTTCCTTTTTGTGGCCTGGGGGCGTCAGCGCCCGCTCGACCTGCCTCTGCGCCTGCGGCTGGACGCAGGCATCCGGGTACATCCCGCGGGGCCGCCGGTACTTTTCTCCTTCCGCTTCCAGAATGGCCATTTACACCTCTACCTTCACTTTTGCCGCAGGGCGGTTCGACGAAGAGTTTTACGCCCTGGACAAGGTAATCGCGGAGGCGGCGAAGTCGATTCCGGGCTACCTCGGGGAAGAGGCCTGGGAAAGCCCGGCGACTGGCCTGATCTCCAATGTGTATTACTGGGAGAGCATGGAGGCGCTGCAGCAGCTCATGCGGCATCCGGCGCATGTCGAGGCCAAGCGGCGCCAGGGGGAGTGGCTGAAGGGTTACCAGGTGGTGATCGCCCAGGTCGTCGGCACCTATGGGGACGGCGGCATCCCGCATCCATTGGCCGGCCGGGCGGGTGATTAGCCCGGCAATCGAATACCCGGCAGCCGTTCGGGCTGAGCTTGTCGAAGCCCGTTCCTCGCAATGCTCTTCGGCAAGTACAGGGCGAACGAGGTCTCCTGTCTCGTTGCCCGATTAATAGCTGCCTATCGCCAGGCGCGCCGACCGGGCCGCATTGCTCCGGACAAAACCGGATTACCGGAAACGGGCGCTCCCATCCTCAGCGATCTCGCCTGCCGTGAGCAAATGCACTATGTCTAAAGGTGTATTTAATTAGTATCGGTTGCAGGCCGTGAACAACCTGCTAGCAGGTTTTACCGGCGGCGGTGAGGCTGCACAGAGAGGCTCGCCAATAAGTACAAGGACAGTTCAGAACTCCTGACGACAACGCATCTGGCGTCCACTCTTCCTGCCCCCTGCCATGTTCGCTCGCCCCTTGCCCGGTTCCCGCTGGATATTCCGCTTCGCCATCGTCGCCCTTGCCTATTACCTGGGGGGGCAGATCGGGCTGTCGGTGCCTTTCGTCGGTTCCCACATCACGCTGATCTGGCCGCCCACCGGGATCGCGCTCGCGGCTTTCATCGGCTGGCAGCGCTCGCTGTGGCCGGCGGTCTGGCTGGCTGCGTTCGCTGTCAATCTCGATATCGGCAGTCCCCCCTGGCTCGCCTTTACGATTGCCTGCGGCAACACGCTGGGGCCCTGGGTGGCGGCCAGCCTGCTCCAGCGGTGGGGTTTCGATCCGGCGATCCCGCGACGCAGGGACCTGCTCCACTTCCTTGCCATCGGCGTGGCGGGGGGGATGGCGTTGAGTGCCAGCAACGGGGTGCTCAACCTGTGGCTGGCGGGCATCCTGCCGGCGGAGGACGTGCTCTTTGCGTGGATCACCTGGTGGTTGGGCGACGCCATGGGTGCGCTGGTGGTGGGCGTACCTTTGCTTACCGTGGGGCGGCAGCCCTGGGGGGCGATGTTCCGCGGCCGGCGCGGGGTGGAACTGGGCTGCGCGCTGCTGGCGACCTTGCTGATCGGCGGCGTGGTGTTCGACGGCCACCTGCTGACCTCGGCGGCCAATCCGCTGTTGTTCCTGCCCTTCCTGCTGCTGATGTGGATCGCAATCCGTGGCAGCACCGGCCTTGCTTCCACCGCGGCCCTGCTGCTTTCCGCCCAGGCAGTGTGGGCAACGGCCCACGGCGGCGGCCCGTTCCACAGCGGCGACCTGCATGCCAGCCTGGCAATGCTGTGGGGCTACATGGCGGCCGCCTCCATCACCACCGTGCTCATCACCGTGCTGCTGGGAGAATTGCAGGCCAGCGAGAGCCGGCTGCGGCAGATCTTCGAGACCAATCACGCCATCAAGCTGGTCTTCGACCCCCACGATGGCCGCATTCTCGATGCCAACCGCGCCGCCTGCGAGTTCTACGGCTATCCCCGCGCCCGCCTGCTGGGCCGCAGCCTGCGTGACATCGGCACCGACGCGGATGAGTTCGACCGCTGCATGGCCGCCAATGCGGGCACCGACACCGGCTGGTATCTCAAGGCCAGGCACCGGCTTGCCTCCGGCGTGGAGCGGGAGGTGGAGATCTACGCCGGCCTGGTGGGGAGCGGCGACCGCGCTCGGATCTACGCGATCCTCCACGACATCACCGAGCGCACCCGGGTCGAGGACGAACTGCTGAAGTTCAAGTTCTTCAACGACAACGCCAACGACGGCTACATGCTGGTGAACGAGCAGGGGCGCATCCTCTATGTGAACCGCATGACCTGCGAGCAGCTGGGCTACACCGAGGCGGAGCTGCTGCAGATGAGCGTGCCTGACATCGACCCCCACTATGACCTCGCACGGGTGGTGGCCCACTTCGAACAGGGCAAGCACACCCGCATGCCGCCGTTCGAGACCGAGCACAGGCGCAAGGACGGCACTTGCGTTCCGCTCGAGATCAACTCCACCGCCTTGCTGGTCAAGGGGCAGTGGCTGGCTTTCACCTGCGAGCGCGACATCACCGAGCGCAAGCGCTTCGAGAACGAGCTGCAGAAGTTCCGCTTCTTCAGCGACAACGCCAACGACGCCACTTTCCTGGTCGATGAGCGGGGCCGTTTCCTCTATGTGAACCGCATGGCCTGCGAGCAGCTGGGCTACAGCGAGGCGGAGCTGCTGCGGATGAGCGTGGGCGACGTCGATCCGGCGTATTCGGACGGGCGCCGGGTGCAGCCGCTGCCAGCCGACCAGCGCGGCCGTCTCGCGCCCTTCGAATCCACCCACCGCCGGCGCGACGGCTCCTGTTTCCCGGTCGAGATCCTGCTGACGCCGGTGGCCTTCCAGGGCAGCTACCTGCGCTTCGTCAGCGCGCGCGACATCAGCGACCGCAAGCGCATCGAAGCGGCCGAGCGACGCCAGCGCGAGAGCCTGGCCAAGCTCAACGAGGTGGCCGCGCTCTCCCACCTGCCGCTCGCCACCCAGTTGCGGCAGGCGCTGGCCATCGCCAGCGCGCAGCTCGAACTGCCCTTCGGCATCGTCAGCCAGGTGAGCGGCCAGCGCTACACCATCGTCAGCGAGGTTTCGCCGAACGGTGAACTGCGGGAAGGGCAGGAATTCGAGCTGGGGCAGACCTGCTGCGACATCACCCTGGGCGAGAGCCGGGTGCTGGCGATCGCCGAGATGGGCAACTCCCTTTACCGCCGGCATCCCAGCTACCCGGCCTTCCAGCTGGAGGCCTACATCGGCGCCGCCATCCAGGTGGGCGGCCAGGTATTCGGCACCGTCAATTTCAGCTCGCCCGGCCGCTACGCGCGCGGCTTCGATGAAGGAGACATCGAGTTCGTCGCCCTGCTGGCGCGCTGGATGGGCTCGACCATAGAGCGCGACCGTGCGGCCAGGGAACTGGCCGCCAGCCAGGCCCGGCTGCAGACCATCATCGACAACGAACCGGAGGCGGTGAGCATACGGCTGCGCGATGGCACCTATGTGGAGATAAACCGGGCCGCGATGGAGGTGCTGGAGGTGGGCAGCCTGGCCGAGGCCAACGCCTTCGGCGCGATGAACTTCATCGTCCCCGAGCACCGGGCGGCCTATGCGGAGCTGTGCCAGCGGGTGTTCGAGGGCGAGTCGGCCACCCTGGAGTTCATGATCGTCGGCAAGGCCGGCACCGTGCGCTGGATGGACACCCACGCCGCGCCGCTGCGCGATGCCAACGGCGTCATCACCGCGGTGCTGGGCGTGACCCGCGACGTGACCCTGCGCAAACGCGCCGAGTCGCAGCTGAGGCTGGCGGCCAACGTCTTCACCCATGCGCACGAGGGCATCATGATCTGCGATGCCAACTGCGCCATCATCGACGTGAACCCCACCTTCACCGAGATCACCGGCTACTCCCGGGAGGCGGTGCTCGGCCACAACCCGCGCCTCCTCGCCTCCGGCCGGCACGATCGCGCCTTCTACCAGGCCATGTGGAAGACCATACGCGCCCAGGGCCACTGGGAGGGCGAACTGTGGAACCGCCGCCGCGACGGCACCCCCTACGCCCAGCGCCTCACCATATCGGCGGTGAGCGATCACCAGGGCGAGGTCAGCCATTACATCGGCACCTTCACCGACATCACCTGCGTCATCAACCAGCGCGAGCAGCTGGAGTTCCTCGCCCACTACGACCCGCTCACCAAGCTGCCCAACCGCACACTGCTGGCCGACCGCCTGCACCAGACGCTGGCGCAGGCCAGCCGCGCCGGCAGCCTGGTGGCGGTGTGCTACCTGGACCTGGACGGCTTCAAGGCGGTGAACGACGAACTCGGCCACGGCGCCGGCGACGTGCTGCTGATCGAGATCGCCCACCGCCTCAAGGACAGCGTGCGCGCGGGCGACACCGTGTCGCGGCTGGGAGGCGATGAGTTCGTGCTCCTGCTCGGCGGCATCGACAGCCTGCAGGAGTGCGAGCAAGTGGTCGGCCGCGTGCTGGAAGCGGTGGCCGCGCCGGTCGAACTCGGGGCCCAGTTCCGCGAGGTGTCCGGCAGCATGGGCATCGCCCTCTTCCCCGAACACGGCACCGATCCGGATGTACTGCTGCGCCTCTCCGACCAGGCCATGTACGCCGCCAAGCAGGGCGGCAAGAACCGCTTCCAGGTACACGTCGCCGCGCCGGCTGCCGCCGGCTGAAGCGGCCCGCGCGCGCGGCGCGCTTCTTGTTCCGGGATGTGGATTAATGCCGGATTGGCGGCGCTTGAAAGGCGCAGCATTACCCCCTAGGAATAAGGAAACGGCGGGGCTCGCAGGCGCCGCCGGAAGGGGCGGCATCCCGCTGCGGGTTTTTCCCGTCCGCCATAGGGACCCTGCCGCGCAGCCATGGCAAATCCAGGGGGAGGTTCCGTGCCCATACGCGTGCATTACGGAAAGACCAGCGCAGCCACCCCGGCCGAGGCGGTAGCCGACCTGGCGCGGCAGCTGGATGCGGCCGCGCTGGAAGCGGCCATCATCTTCTGCGCTTCCCAGTACGACCTCGCCGCCCTCGGCCAGGCGCTGAAGCAGTGCTTCCCCTGTCCGGTCATTGCCTGCACCTCCTCCGGCCAGATCGGCCCGGACGGCTTCGAGCGCGCCGGCCTGGTCGGCATCGGCCTCGGCGGCGGCTTCCGGGTGCAACTGTTCCCCATCTCTCCGCTGGCGGACCATGCCGCGCAGGCGGTGGCGATCGCCCGCAGGGCCAAGGCCAGCGTGGCCGGCCGCAGTCGCTTCGGCCTGCTGCTGATCGACGGCCTCTCCATGCTGGAGGAGCGCGTCACCGCCAGCCTCTACCAGGCGTTGGACAACGTGCCCATCATCGGCGGCTCCGCCGGTGACGACCTGAAGTTCGAGCGCACCGCGGTGTACGACGGCGATGGCTGCTTCCTCTCCGGCGCCGCGGTGTTCGCGCTGATAGACACCGACGCCGCCATCCTGCCCTTCAAGGTGCAGCACTTCCGCCCGAGCGACACCGAGTTCGTCATCACCGCGGCCGACCCGGAGCAGCGCATCATCCACGAGATGAACGGCGAGCCGGCGGCGCTCGCCTACGCCCAGGCCCTGGGGCAGCCGGTGGCCGCGCTCGGGCCGGAGCTCTTCTCCAAGCATCCCCTGGTGCTCACCTACGGCGCCGAAACCTATGTGCGCTCCATCCTGCGCTCCAACCCGGACCAGTCGCTGACCTGCTACTGCGCCATCGAAGAAGGGCTCATCGTTACCCTGGGCGTGGCCGACAGCCCGCTGGAGACCCTGCAACTGGCGCTGGGCAAGGTGCACCAAGCCCTGGGCGGCCGCACGCTGATTCTCGCCTGCGACTGCATCCTGCGGCGGCTGGAGTTCGAGCACACCGGCGACTTCCGGGCGATAGGCCGGCTGATGGCGGAGAACCGGGTGTTCGGCTTCTCCACCTACGGCGAGCAGTTCAACGGCATCCATGTGAACCAGACCTTCACCGGCATCGCCCTGGGAGC